>CAZGBZ010000028.1:0-14934 GCA_964524135.1 uncultured bacterium | reverse complement strand
AATTGCCACTCAAATGTTGGATACGATGATACATAATCCAACCCCAACACGTGCTGAGGTAAATGACATTGCCAATGCAATTTATGATGGCGCTGATGCCGTTATGCTTTCAGGGGAAACAGCAGTGGGAGAATATCCTGTGGAATCAGTACAAATTATGGCAGACATTGCCCAATCTGTTGAAAAAGATTTAGACAGGCAAAATTTTAACCGATACATCTTAAATGAATCGACACCTTATGTAGATGGTAGAGGATCTATTTGTCATGCTGCAATGACCATATCCAATGATCTTTTTATTAACACCATTGTGATTATGACTGAAAGCGGAGTTACTGCAATGAAAATGGCTCAGCATCGGCCCAGAGCCCGGGTTTTTGCACTTAGCCCAGATTCTAATGTTTGTCGTCAATTGGCTTTGATTTGGGGTGTTACACCCTTATTGGTAAATCCTGTTAAGTCAACAGATAAAATGATAATTGATTCCAGTGAATTGTTAAAGGAGAGAAATTTTATTAAAAAGGGAGATTCATTTATTATAACTGCAGGCGTACCTGTTGGAGTAACTGGCAGTACTAATATGCTTAAGATTCATAAGGTATAGGTGATTAAATGTATAGGAAAAAATTTGAAAACTAAATTTAATAATATTCCTTTACTCCATAAATACACTCCTAAATTAATCCATTCCATTGATTAAAGATATGAGTGAATCTATTAAATATTGTGAATCTTTAACTCAGTATCAAAGGCTGAAAACCCGAGTGGTGCATATTGGTGATGTTCCATTGGGCGGAGAGTATCCTATTCGTGTACAGTCTATGCCCACTACCGATTCATGGATACCCAGGCTACCGTTGAACAGTCCATCCGAATGATTGAGGCTGGGTGTGAGTTTGTGCGAATAACAGCGCCTAGTATTAGAGAAGCTCGGAATCTGGCAGAAATAAAAAAAGAGCTTCGTAAACAAGGTTATAACACCCCCCTAATTGCTGATATTCATTTCACACCCAATGCGGCTTTGGAAGCAGCCAGAATTGTAGAAAAAGTTCGCATCAACCCTGGCAATTTTGCTGATCGTAAAAAATTTCAAGATATTGAATATACGGATCAATCCTATAAAGATGAAATGGAACGCATTCATGATCGTTTTGCTCCTTTGGTAAAGGTGTGTAAAGAAGAAGGCTGTGCCCTACGCATTGGCTCTAATCATGGTTCATTGTCCGACCGAATTCTCAGCCGTTATGGGGATACCCCATTGGGTATGGTGGAGTCCGCCATGGAATTTTTACGAATCTGTGAGGATTATAATTACCATGAAATTGTACTGTCTATGAAATCAAGTAATACGAGGGTTATGGTTCAGGCGTATCGTTTGTTGGTAAATAAGATGAGTGCAGAAGGCATGAACTATCCCCTTCATTTGGGTGTAACTGAAGCCGGTGAAGGAGAGGACGGCAGAATTAAATCAGCAGTGGGAATTGGTACACTTTTAGAAGATGGTTTAGGAGATACCATCCGTGTTTCATTAACAGAGGAGCCTGAATTTGAGATTCCGGTAGCTAAAACTTTGGTGGATCGTTATGCTCATCGGCAGAAACATGAAAAAATTGCTGTCAAAACGGATTTTGAATTGAGTCCATTTGAATATCAACCTCGTAGGACCAATTCAGTTCTTAATATTGGTGGTGACAATGTTCCCCGGGTGATGGTGGATTTAGCCCTGGAACCGGAAGTAGCTCCAAACACTTTATCTCAATTAGGCTTTAAATATTTTGAAGTTGAAGATAAATGGGGAATTGGCGATTTTGCCTGTGACTATATTTTCATTAATAAGATGAAAATAAATTTTGATCTCCCCGGGACTTTAGGAGTGGTTCAAGCTTACTCTGTTTGGAAGGGTGAAAAATTACCACAGCATTATCCTCAAATAAATGTCAGTGAATATTTAGAAAATGACTCATTTCATACCCACCTGAATTTTATTTACCTCACTTTATCAGATTTATCTGAAGAATTAATAACAAAATTAAAAAGCGACTCTACAGCCGTATTGCTGATTGATACTTATAATGAACATGGTATGGCTGAGCAGAGGCAGATATTCAGAGAACTCCTTGCAACGGATTGTTTAACGCCAGTATTTATTGGGCGGTACTATGGTGATCTACCATCAGAAAACATGCAGCTTTTTTCCGCAACAGACATGGGAGCCTTGCTCATTGATGGTTTAGGTGACGGCGTATTTATTGCCGCAGAAAATTGCGGTACGCTAAAAGGAGTTAACCAAACTGCATTTGGAATTCTACAGGCATCCCGAACCCGTATAAGTAAAACAGAGTATATCTCCTGTCCATCTTGCGGTCGGACGTTATTTGATCTCCTGGAAACCACAGCTCTAGTTCGGGAAAGAACCAGTCATTTAAAGGGAGTTAAAATTGGCATCATGGGTTGTATTGTAAATGGTCCCGGTGAAATGGCAGATGCAGATTATGGCTATGTAGGCACCGGTGTAGGGAAAATCAGTTTATACCGGGGACAGAAAGTGGTACAGTCCAACCTCCCTATGGAAAATGCTGTAGATGCCCTCATTGATCTCATGAAAGAAGATGAGGTATGGGTGGAAGTTCAAGAATTAGATGCAGTATTTTAATCTAACTTTTTTCTATTAGAATCTATTTAGTTAATCCATTTATATTGCTCCCCCCTTTTATTATTGAAATTTAATTTAAAATAAATGAAAATTCTATCTAAACAAATTACAATTGAAGAATTAAAATCAATTGCAGCTCAGGGTTTTAGGGATGTGGTGAAAGCGGTTGTTGATGTTGAAAAAGAGATTATATCCATTGATGCAGAATTACATTCAGATCTTGAAGCATATTGCATTGATAAGGGGTCTAATCAAATACACCTCTGGGGTATTAATTATTATCCAACATTGGAAGAGGATTTTATAGAATTTGATTCTATGATTAATCTGAGGCCTAGTCAGGGTAACCGAAGCTAGGGTGTTGATGATGATTCCATTAAAAAACAAATTGTCAACATTTCCAATAAATGGATAAAGCGAAATTATTAATGGGATATGGTTCAAATGCCCCTTCCTTAGATCGGTGGAAGCAGATGACATTTTCTGAACAAATGGCAAATATAGGCAGTGAAGTAAGCAGGGCTATCCATTGGCGGAAAAAAGAAAATGTTGAATTTTCCAATAATGCTGTAAATCGAGCATTAGAACTCATTTATTTAACAATAGAAGCTGTGACAGTAAGTTCACAGTATAAAGAGCTTACGCGAATGCGGGAATTAATGAAGGATTACTTTTATGGAAACAACGAATTTCATTTAACTGACCTGCAATGGGAAAAATATTTTAATCAATTTAATTTTATAGCAAGAAAATATAAATGAGAATTTTATTTTTATATTTTTATTTGTTTAGCTTAATATTCAATCAAACTGAACCGGTGGATGGATTAAGAGAAAATCCCCCAAGAGTTTGGGCACTCACCCATGCCAAAGTTCATATTGAACCGAGCTCCGTTTTAGAAGATGCAACTATTGTTATTCGGGATGGACTCATTGAAAATGTGGGTAGAGATATCCGAATACCCAATGATGCCACAGTTTTGGATTTAACCGGCAAAACCATTTATCCCGGCTTCATTGACAGCTGGGTGGAAATTTCAACCCAGTCAGAAAAAACAATTCCCCACGATGCCCATTGGAATCAAAAAGTAAATGCCCGGCGGGAAATGTTCAGTCAGTATCACCCCTCTAAGAAAAAACTGGAGTCTCTCCATAAAATGGGATTTACTGCTGCCCACATCGCACCCGATTCAGGGATATTTCAAGGACAGACCGCCCTAGTTCAGCTGAATAATGAGGGTACGGTACTAACCTCAGCTGTTGCCCAGAATATTGCCTACGAGGTAGATGGCTGGGGCAGTGATGAATATCCGAATTCCTTGCTTGGAGTGGTGGCGCTTTTGCGACAAACTTTGATGGATGCCAACTGGTACCGAGAAGCCAATATAAAAACCAAACCATTTCCTCAGTCTAACGAACCCCTTAAAGAAAATAGAGATTTAGACATTCTAAGTCAGTGGCGTCAAGAAAATAACCCCTTCATATTTGAAACCAATCATGAACTTTCCGTATTACGATCTTTCAATATTAGTGATGAATTTCAGTTAAATAGTTGGATCAGGGGAAGCGGCTATGAGTATCGACGAATTTCAGAAATCGCAATGGAGAATCTCTTTATTATTTTACCCCTAGATTTTCCTGTAACTCCCGATTTATCTCACCCCTACCAAGCACTGAGCTATAGTACTTCTGAGCTGAAACACTGGGATATGGCACCGGATAATCCTGCTGTTTTAATTGACCATAGCATTTCTATTGCATTTACATCTCACGGATTAAAAGGTGCAGAATTTCGTAAAAACCTGAGCCGCTCAGTCGAGCGGGGGCTTTCAGAAACTGATGCATTGGCAGCTCTTACAACGATTCCTGCTGAGAAAATGGGGAAGGAACATCAATTAGGTAAAATCAAGCAAGGATTCCTAGCTAATCTCACTATTGTGGATGGTAATTATTTCCAGAAAAAATCTAAGATTGTTGCTACCTGGATTGGAGGTGAGGAATATCCCGTTTTACCAAAATATGATACAGATATTTCCGGAGAGTGGAAACTCACTATGAGCAAAAAGTGGTATCAATTAGAGCTGAAGAAAAAAAACAATAGTTACAGTGGAACAATTATTCAAGACACCACCAAATTTAAACTATCCAAATTGAAAATTGGGGGGCGATTTATCAGCTGGCAGGTGACATTAGATTCTACTGCTGGACCCAGCCGATTCACCGGTCACATTTTAGAAAATAGAATGGAGGGTACGGCTCACGACTTACAACTCAGGTGGAGTGCATTGAAAACAGGTGGATGGGAAAAAGAAGAAAAGAAGGAAAAAGAGAAAGCAAATCGTTCGGAATTATCTGTTTATTATCCTGAAGGAACTTATGGATTGGAAAATAATATTCAGCGTGAACCGGAAAACATTTTGATTCAAAATACTACTATCTGGACCTGTGGAAAACAGGGGAAATTAGAAGGGGTTGATATTTTATTTGAAGGTGGAAAAGTAAAAATAATAGGCTACAGTCTCAACTCAAAAGGGGCCACCAAAATTGATGGAACGGGAAAACATATCACTCCCGGACTTATTGACTGCCACTCACATTCAGCTGCTTTTTCCATCAATGAAGGAACTCAATCTATTACAGCAGAAGTTCGAATTCAGGATGTAATAAATAGTGATGATATTGCCATTTACAGGCAACTCGCTGGGGGGCTTACTATGGCAAATATCCTCCATGGTTCTGCAAATACCATTGGCGGGCAAAATGCGGTAATCAAAATGCGATGGGGTACCTCTCCTGAATATTTGCTATATGAAAATGCAATGCCCGGAATCAAATTTGCCTTAGGTGAGAATGTAAAACAGTCCAATTGGGGAGATGATAATACCACCCGATATCCACAGACCCGTATGGGAGTAGAGCAGATTCTCCGAGACGCTTTTACTTCGGCAGTTGAATACCAAACTAAATGGAAGGATTATAGAAATAATAAGAAAAAGTGGAAGAAAAAGGCACCCCCTAGACAAGACTTTGAATTAGACGCCTTGGTGGAAATTTTGGAAGGGAAACGGCAGATTCATTGTCATTCGTATCGACAAGATGAGATTCTCATGCTCACCCGGGTTGCCGAAGATTTTGGATTTACCATGGGTACTTTCCAGCATGTATTGGAAGGTTATAAGGTTGCTGACCGCTTGAAAGAACATGGGGCAAATGCCTCTACCTTTTCTGATTGGTGGGCGTATAAATATGAGGTCATTGATGCTATTCCCTACAATGGTGCGCTTATGACAGATGTGGGGGTAACGGTATCGTTCAATTCAGATTCGCGGGAATTAGCACGGCGGATGAATACAGAAGCAGCTAAAGGTATGAAATATGGCAATCTATCTGAAGAAGAAGCATTGAAACTGGTGACAATTAATCCGGCGATTCAGTTAAATATTGATAAATGGGTGGGCTCGCTGGAAGTTGGGAAAGATGCAGATTTTGTGATTTGGAGCGATCATCCGCTTTCTACACGAGCAAAGTGTGAACAAACATGGATAGATGGAATCCAATATTTTTCACTTGAAGCAGATGCAAAATTAAAAGCAAGAGATACAGAGTTACGTAATAATTTGGTGAGTAAAATTTTATCAAAGAAAAGTGATTCTAAGGGAAAAAAATGGAATCATTCAGAAAAGAAATCCGTAGATCACCACAATTGTCTGGAGGAATTATGAAATTGATTTACTCCATGACGCTTCTTTTCACTTTAATAATTGCTTCGGATCAAATTCCTGCATCTGACCAGGATCACCCCATTATTTTCACCGGTGCTACTATTCACACGATTTCCCATGGTGTATTAGAAAATGGGGAAATACTATTTGATGGGGGGAAGATTATTTCGGTTGGTCATAATCTTTCTGCCATGTACAGAATCGAAAAAATAGATGCTACGGGTAAACATATTTTCCCCGGACTTATTTCTGCTGGTTCCACATTAGGATTACAGGAAATTGGGGCAGTGCGTGCTACTCGTGATTATGCCGAAGTGGGAAGTATTAATCCCAATGTTCGGGCAAATGTAAGTTATAACCCTGATTCAGAGCTCATACCCATTTCTCGATCAAATGGAATATTATTGGCATTATCTGTACCTCGGTCAGGGCGAATTTCCGGAACTTCTTCACTGATGATGTTAGATGGCTGGACTTGGGAAGATGCTACTCTGAAACATCCGGTAGGGCTGCATTTATTTTGGCCATCTATGAAGGTGTCAAAATCAGATAATGCTGAAAAGAAGGATAAAACTGACAAAGATTTACGCCTAAAATCTATCCAGAAAATTGATGATTTGATCCAGGAATCCCGGGCATATTTGAAGCTGAAAGAATCCGAGAGTTCATCCTATAAACATGATCTGCGTTTAGAAGGAATGCTGCCTGTGTTAACGGGTGATATTCCAGTATTCATTCATGCCAATGAAATACGGGAGATTGAAGCGGCTATGTACTGGGCTGACCGCCAAAATCTGGATATGGTTTTAGTGGGAGGAAAGGATGCTTGGCGTACAACTACACTATTAAAAGAAAGAGAAATTCCGGTTATTTATACACAGACCCATTCAACACCCATGCGCCGTTTTGAAAATTATGACCAGGCCTTTACCACCCCATTTCAATTATATGAAGCGGGAGTAAAATTTTGTATTTCCAACAGCGAGTCACCTTTTCAGCCGCCTCATATTCGGAATTTACCCTATCATGCTGCCAAAGCTGCTTCATACGGGCTACCGTGGGAAGAGGCATTGCGGTCCATTACGCTTTCTACAGCAGAAATTCTGGGGGTTGAAGAAAGGGTTGGATCTCTGGAATCCGGCAAAGATGCCACATTATTTATAGCAGATGGAGATATCTTAGATATTAGAACCCAAGTTGAACGTGCATATATTCAGGGAAGAGAAATTGATTTATCGGATAGGCATAAGACGTTATATAAAAAATATAATGTTAAATATCAGCAGAGAGGGTTGATAGATTAAAAACATTGACAGAATTGGGATTTTTTGGATTAAAAGATTAGTAGGATTGGGAGGAATAATCCCTTTCATCCAATAATCATTCAAATCCAAATTCAGACAAAAGGGAAAAGCAATAAAAATTTATTAGCGTAATTAGTGTAATTAGCGGTTAGTGTAATTAGCGGTTAAAATAATTCCAAACTTGTCAATCGTAGCAATGTCTTAGATGGGTTTTAATTTTCCACCATTCCAATACTCCCAAACTCCATCAAGTAACTATTTACCATTCTGTGATCTAAATCACAATTTAATTAATGTATGTATTAGGTCTTTTAATAGAGGTGGAATCCCCTTATATTTAACAACTTAATTAAGTCGAAAACTTTAGTGAAACAAATAAAAAGGAACTCAACAATGAATAGACTAATAACCATTTTCATATTTACAACCTTCATATTCTCTCAAGAAGCGTCAATTTCCAACCTACAGGTTGCCCAGAGAACCGATGGGTCAAAGTTGGTAGATATAACATACGATTTAAACGAAGATGCACTCTTTACCGACTTTACTATTTCCGTAGAGGTGAGTTTTGATGGTGGTGCCAATTATCAGCTAAGCTATTTCGTTGAAGGGGATGTATTTAGCGGAATATCCTCAGGTGCTGGTAAAAGCATAGTTTGGAATTTAGGTGCTGAATACCCCGGCACATTTAACGATAATGTAAAAGTAAGACTTACTGCCACTGGTACAGTTGCTGGTCCTTCCCCTTTTGAGATGCTTCCCATATCAGCTGGAGACTACACTTACGGCAGTAATGATGAGATACAAAATATAGACTATGACTATGAGATAAGTAAATACCAAATAACCAATGCCGAGTATGCCGCCTATCTTATAGAAGCCTTAGCATCAGGTGCGGTGTATATAAGTGGTAATTATGTAAAGGGTTTTTATACCGGTGATGAGCATTATAGCCCCGGTGACCAAACCTTTTATGAATTAGGAGCTGGCAGCAGCTCATACAATTATGGTCAAATAGACTATAATGGTACTACTTTTGTGGTACCAGAAGGTTATGGTAACCACCCAGTAATAGAAGTAAGTTGGTTTGGCGCCAATGCCTTTGCCCAGCATTATGGTCTGCGCCTGCCCAATGAAAATGAATGGGAGAAGGCAGCGCGTGGCATGACCGGTGCAGATTACCCCTGGGGAGAAGACTATGGCGACGATATTAGTGATAATGCCAACTACTCTAATAGCGGTGATCCCTGGGACAATGGCACAACGCCTGCAGGATACTTTAATGGCGAGAATAATACCACTGATTCCCCTAGCCCCTATGGTGTTTACGATATGGCTGGCAATGTATGGGAATGGACGCATAGCTGGTATTCTGAGAGCTCACCCTACCGTGTTAGACGGGGTGGTTCGTGGGACAATAATGAGTACGGTTGTCAATCATGGGACCGCTACGACATCAACCCGTACTACACCAACAACAACATAGGGTTTCGTGTTTCCAGGACCCAGTGAAATAATGGGAGGGGATAAAGATATTATATTTCACTGGGTAAGCTTTGTAACCCTTTTTACTTTACCCTGAGGAATACGACGAAGGAGTTATTCCATCAGGGTTTACTCTTTTACCCTTTTGTTTCCGCCGAAGGCGGACGAAAATATTTTTAAGTGGGGATTAAGGAAAGTCAGAATTTGGATTGGTGGGATTTAGGGATTAGTGGGATTGAAAACATTGTCAGAATCAATGTACTGAAAAAAAATGGAAGAACAAGAATTAACCGTTATACAGAAATTATATGATTATATCAAGTGGGTATCACCCATTATAAATCGTTTGCCACGAGATAGAAAATTCACAATCGGTAACCGAAAACTTGAAAAATTATACGATGTATTAGAGTTGTTAATTGAGGCAAAATATACATCTGCTGGAAAAAAGAATGAATTGTTGAAAAAAGCAAATATACAAATAGAAACAATCCGGTTTTATAACAGACTGCTCCGAGATGAAAACTTATGGAGTGTTAAGCGGTTTAAAAATGCCGTAGAATCATTGAATGAAGTTGGTTTGCAATTAGGTGGCTGGATGCGGAGTATGCCATGATAACCTATAATAAATTATGGGATGATTTTATTTCCTTTGAAAACCTGTATTCAGCGTCATTAAAAGCAGAAAAGGGGAAACGCTGGAAAGATAGTACTTTACAATTTAATTTTAACAGAGAAGCAAATTTAATAAAATTGCAACAGAGTTTACAAAATGGCAATTGGCAACCCGGTGCATATCGTGAGTTTGTAATCACTGAGCCAAAAGTACGGACAATTCACGCCGCACCATATATTGACAGAGTGGTACATCACGCCATAATAAACATTATTGAACCTATTTGGGAGACCCGCTTTTATGCACATAGCTATGCCTGCAGAAAGGGCAAAGGTACCCATCGTGCAGTTGATATGTGTCAACAATATTTAAGAAGAAGTAAATATGTACTTAAATGTGATATAAAGAAATATTTTCCCAACATAAACCATGAGATATTAAAGAAAATTATTGGTAAAAAAATTGCAGATAAAAAGCTGCTAACTGTTATTAATAATATTATTGATTCTTCCCCTGTATTTGAGGGTATAATTGTTAGTGGTAACTCAAACTTGGGGGAATATTTGCAATTACCCCTGTTTTCACAATCATACAAGAAAAAGGGTATTCCTATCGGTAATTTGACCAGCCAGTTTTTTGCCAATTTGTATTTAAATGAATTGGATATATGGCTGAAAGATGAGATGAAGGTAAAAGATTATATTCGCTATATGGATGATTTTATTATTTTTGATGACGATAAAGAAGGATTGCAATTATTAAAGACCAAAATAAAAGAATTTTTAACTTGCCAATTACAGCTTGAACTACACCCAAATAAAGCCGAGGTATTTCCTATAAAAATTGGTGTGCCCTTTTTAGGGTATCATATTTATACAACCCATCGAAGGCTTCATAGAAATAATATTCAGCGGTTTGTTTCACGCATGAAGAAAAAGCAAAAATTATTTGGCAGTGGTGAAATTACATTAGACGCAATAAGACAATCTGTAAATGCTTGGATTGGTCACGCCTCACACGGTGATACGCTTGGTTTACGAGAAACATTATTTTCAAAATTGGTATTTGTACGATGATAAATATGGGGCAAATCAAAACATCCAACCGTGTTAAACGGGGTGGTTCGTGGAACAATAATGACAACAATTGTCAATCATGGAACCGCAACAACAACAACCCGAACAACACCAACAACAACATAGGGTTTCGTGTTTCCAATACTTCAAATGGCAGAACCGGTATAAGTGATTATATGGGGCATATCCAATTGAAGTCCAGATTTGGTCCAGCTCAAAAGGGCAAATATAAACAGACCAATAAGGTTGGTAGGATTACTGAAGATTTTATTGGTCAGATAATTAGGAGGAGTCAATAATGAAAAAAATAATGTTAATATTAATTTTGATAATGATAGGATACGCCCAAGATTCTACTTTGGTACTTATTGAAGAGTCTTCAATTTTAATCGTTGATAGTGCCGACCCTGAAATTCAGCTCAACAACCCCAATGGGAGTGAAGAATATGACTCAGCTTCCATGGCAGAAGTTGAGTGGTCTGCAACAGATGATAGCTTTGGTAATACACCGATAACAATTTCAATTAGTACCACATTAGGTGGATTTTCAGATGAACTCATAGCCAATACAGAAAATGATGGCAGTGAAATGGTTAATTTGCCAAATGAAAATACAGCATTTTCCAGAATGACTGTTGAGGTAGTTGATGAATTTGGAAATACTTCTTATGATATGAGTGATGGCTATTTTACTATTGGTAATCCAGATGAATTTACTCCCGGTGATAGCACCCTTGTAATCAATGAGAACACTAATGCAATTACGGTTGATAGCGCCGACCCTATGGTGGAATTAATAAATCCCAACGGCGGTGAAGAATATGATTCTGGTTCCATGGCGGAAGTTGAGTGGTCTGCAACAGATGACAGTTTTGGTGATGCACCGGTAACGGTATCACTTAGTACTTCGTTGGGAGGGTTTTCAAATACACTCATAGAAAGTACAGAAAATGACGGCAGTGAGATGGTTAATTTGCCAAGTGAAAATACAGCATTTTCCAGAATGACTGTTGAGGTAGTTGATGAATTTGGAAATACTACCAGTGATATGAGTGATGGTTATTTTACCATTGGAAACCCTGATGAGTTTATACCCGGAGACAGCACCCTTGTAATAAATGAGAATACGGGTGCCATAACAGTTGATAGTGCTGACCCCGTTGTGGAACTTTTTAGTCCAAATGGAGGTGAGGAATATTGGTGTTGGGATGAGTTGATATCCACATGGCAGGCAACTGACAACTCTTTTGGCAACCAGCCAATTGATGTGTATATGAGTTATGATATTGGTGGAGATTATGCTGATTTTATTATAGCTACTGAGAATGATGGATCTGCATCTAATACAGTTGTGTCAACTGGCACAGATTATGCCCGGATAAAAGTAGTTGCTACTGATGAATTTGGGAATAGCACAAATGATGAATCCGATGACTATTTTTGGATTAACCCTATCGCCGATATCAATATGGATGGCTACTTAAATGTGCAGGATATTTTAGGGGTAATTAACCTGATTTTAGGAGATGGTGGTACACCTGAACAAATTGAAGAAGCCGACTTAAATGAAGATGATATTTTGAATATCTTAGATTTACTGCTAATGATAAATATAATTTTAGTGTAATATAAATTTTTGTGTAAAGGTTTTCCCCATCTTAATTCCCTTTTATTTTTACATCTTGTAACAAAGTTCTTTTAGTCCCCTTCAATAACCTCTTGTTAAATTACCCAATTGTTTTAACCATATTAGATAATTGTAAGGAGAAATGTGAGGCAACTATTAGGTAGATTATATTTTATATTAATTTCGCTATCCGTTTTATTTTCATACGAAAATAAATTTTCAAGTTCTGGAACTGGAAAAATAAGTCTTCAGCATTCCACTGAATTCACCGAAATTAATGGAGGATATACCCGCTTAGCGAAAATAGGTCAGGGGCATACCACAGAAGAAGGCATGCCTGAACTTCCTCGATTTACAACTTTTTATCAATTAGACCCTGAAAAGACCTATGACTTTCAGCTGGAGGTATTGGAATCACATACCATTGAAAATATTACGATTCTGCCTCACCAAGGTATGGAAAAATGGGAAGTAGAAAATGTGAATATAATAAACACTGAAATTTATGATTCATACTCAGCCTTTCCAGAACAGAACATAGTAATATCTGAACGGTCTCAGGGGCGAGGGATTGCCTTTGTGAGTATTCAGGTCACTCCCTATAAATATTATCCTAAATATGAAAAATTAGAAGTTTTTACAGATATTGACATTCATGTCATTGAAACAGGCGACAATCCAAATCCTCAATTAACCCAGCCCATGCGATCCCTTATTTTTGATGAGTTTTACAAAGACCTTATAGTAAATTTTGAGTATTCTGATCGCCCTGAAGATTATCAGGCTCCTGCCATACTTTACATTGCTGGGGGAAATTGGATTAATAATAGCTATGTTCAAGAATTATTCGAATGGCGGCATAAACAAGGCTAT
Source organism: uncultured bacterium (assembly GCA_964524135.1). Taxonomy (GTDB): domain Bacteria; phylum Fidelibacterota; class Marinisomatia; order SCGC-AAA003-L08; family D37C17; genus D37C17. The sequence continues at coordinate 1,579 of CAZGBZ010000028.1, read as the reverse complement.
ATAGTCTATACCTATGATACTCCAACTTCTAACGAAAATACCATCAAAAGTTATATTCAAAATGCCTACGAAACTTGGGAAAACCCGCCTGAAATTGTGGGGCTTATTGGCGATACGGATGTAATAGATTGCTTTTATCAATCATGGGGACCAGGGGGTTGGAATAGTTATAATGGTGCTACCGATTTTGATTTCACTCAGTTAGATGGAGATGATTTGATTTCGGATGTCTTTGTTGGTAGAATTTCTGGGCAGCAAACCTCCGTTATGGAGAATGTAATTAATAAGACAATTCAATATGAAAAAGCCAATTATGTGGATGACGATTGGTTTACAAAAGCGGCACTAGTTGGAGATCCTGTTGAGTCTGGAAACTCTACCGTTTTCACCAATCAATATATTGAAAATATGATGATAAATCATGGTATGACAGGGGTTGCGACAGATTATGATGGTTATGGAATCTCTAGTTTTGTTATAGATCAATTTCAGGAGGGAATTCTTTATTATAATTATCGGGGTATTTACGGAGATGAAGGCACAGGTGCAAGCAGCCAGTTTAATAATGGCTACTACACTCCTTTTGTCACCACAATGACCTGTGGGACAGGAGATTTTGATAATGGAAGTTCTCAATCTGAAGGATTTGTAAAATTGGGTTCCATAAATAATCCTGAAGGTGCTGTAGCAGCTGTAGGGCTGTCAACGACTGGTACGCATACTGCGTATAATAATATTGTGGATATGGGGATTTATGATGGAATATTTTCTAAGAAATTATGGTATGCAGGAGCCGCTGAGGCCAATGGAGATTTAGCTATCTTAGCGACATATCCATCTAATCCAAGTGGAGCAACAGCAGCATTTATCGGATGGAGTAATCTCATTGGAGACCCTGCTCTACATCTCTGGACAGGTGTGCCCACAGATTTTGCTGTTGATCATGTAGATATTATTTCACTTGGAACTACCACTGCAGATATTATTGTTTATAATGAGGATGGCAATACAGTTGAAGGTGCCCGCGTCACCCTCCTCATGGGAGATGATGTTATATTTACAACAGGTCTCACAGATGAAAACGGAGAAATTAGCTTAAGCTGGGATGCAGTAGAAACTGGTAGCATGGATATTACGGTCATCAAACGCAACCACAGGCCTTATGAAGGTATGATTGAAATATCTTCAGCAGCTGGTGTCGCCATAGCCATGAATTCCGGGCCTCTGGAAGCCACATCCGGTGAAGAAGAAAATTTTGAGATTTCATTGCATAATTATGGAAGTATGACTGCTAATAATATTATGGCAGAACTCAGTTCACCTTCAGAACATGTAACTATAGATCATGAAATTATATCCTATGGAACAATTATGTCAGGTTCTTCAGTTTCCAAATCATTTCCTGTCACTATCCATGGAACTGCTTTTCACATGGAAGATCTAGATCTAAAGCTCATCATTACCGATGGAGTGGGGAATATTTGGATCAACGCTGTTTCAGTGAATGTACTGGGACCTTATCTAATAGTTTCCGATTATGCCAGTGATATATTGCCAGGATCAAATACTGGGCTAGTTT
>CAZGBZ010000027.1:0-14955 GCA_964524135.1 uncultured bacterium | reverse complement strand
ATACTATCGTAAACAGAAATGGTTTGCAGAGCCGCTTCCATGGCTTCCCAGCCCTTATTTTTGTCACCAGGCTGGGATCTATCAAATGCATGTTGAGCTGTGTCTGTTGTGATAATGCCATTGATTATAGGGATATCTGAACTTCGGCTGATTTCTGCAATACCCCGGGCGGATTCTCCTGCAATAAGATCAAAATGGGGTGTTTCACCTCGGATTACTGCTCCTATGGCAACAATGGCATGGGGAGAGTGGTGCTTCTGCACCTGCACAATTGCCCCTGGAATCTCAAAGGCACCAGGGACTCGAAATACAAGTACATCTGATTTATTGCCCCCATGCTGAACAAATGCATTCAGTGCACCCTGTAATAAATTTTCAACCACTTGTTCGTTAAAATCACTCACCACAATAATGATGGATGAATTTTTTGCTGATAATTGAGAATTCATTATTTATTTCTCATTCAGGATAAAGTGTCCCAGCTTATCTCGTTTTGTCTGGAGGTATTTTTTATTTACAGCATTTGACTTAAACTCAATAGGTTCTCTACCCACAACTTCCAAGCCGTACCCTTCTAATCCAATTATTTTCCTTGGATTATTAGTAAGCAGCTGCATTTTCCGCACACCACATTCCCTGATAATTTGAGCCCCAATTCCATATTCCCGTAAATCAGATGGAAATCCCAAATGATTATTAGCTTCAACCGTATCCATTCCGTCATCCTGTAATTTATAGGCCATAATTTTATTTTTTAATCCAATTCCCCGTCCCTCCTGTCGAAGATAAACCAGCAATCCTCTGCCTGCTTTTTCAATCTGATCTAATGCGCTGGAAAGCTGTTGCCCACAATCACAGCGGAGCGAGCCAAATATATCTCCAGTCAGGCACTGAGAATGTACCCGAACCAGCACTTCGTCCTCATGAGAAAATTCCCCTTTAACCAAAGCGACATGGTGATCACCGTGGACTTTATCTTCAAATAAGCGTAAAGTAAAATCCCCAAATTTATTTGGAAGGGGGATATTAGATAATTCCTCAACCAGCTTCTCATTTTTGCGCCTATATTCAATTAAATCTGCAATAGTAATTAGAGGCAGGTTGTAGGTTTCGGATATTTTTTCAAGCTGTGACCTACGCGCCATTGTTCCATCATCATCCACAATTTCAACCAAGAGGGATGCCGGTTTCAGTCCTGCTAACTGTGCTAAATCAATTGCGGCTTCTGTGTGCCCCGCTCTCTGTAAAACGCCCCCTTCTTTGGCAACCAGCGGAAACATGTGACCTGGTCTAGCTAAATCTCCAGGATTAGATTTGTTATCTAATATAACCTGAACTGTCTGCCACCTATCCCTCGCAGAAATTCCCGTAGTTGTATTTTTATGGGCATCTACGCTAACGGTAAAATTAGTCTCATGAATTGAGGTATTATCAGAAACCATGGGATTTAGGTTTAGTCGGTGGGAATGATCAGGGGTAATAGGCATACATATCAATCCCCTACCAATTTTCATCATAAAATTTATATCTTCGGGCGTTGCCTTTTCAGCAGCAATGATAAAATCTCCCTCATTCTCACGATCTTCATCATCCACAACAATAAGCATTTTGCCATTTTTAAATTGCCATAGTGCTTCTTGAATATTTAACTTATTTTCAACTTTCTCCATATTGGATATTCCGTATAGCTTTGAGGATATTAGTATCAATTTCTTCTTCATTTGCATCAAATGAGAGTAATCGATCAATATATTTTCCTATGATATCAGTCTCAATATTGAGAGTATCTGTTTTATCTTTTACACCCAGAGTTGTATTCTCAAGTGTGTGGGGTATAAGGGCAACTTCAATTATATTTCCTTCAATTTTTGCAATTGTAAGAGAGACACCATCCAAAGTGATAGATCCCTTTGGAATACAATACCGCATCCATTCCGGATCTAAACCAACCGAGAGAATTGCTTCCTCATCCTGCATTTGCTTTTCCAGGATAACACCTACCGTCTCTACATGCCCCTGTACAATATGACCACCAAATCTATCAGTGGCTTTCATTGCCCTTTCCAGATTAACAAAGTCCCCTACCTTTAACTCTCCAAGATTGGACTTATTAAGTGTCTCTTCCACCATATCCATGGAAAAGCTGTCTTTTTTGGTCTCAATTATTGTTAGGCAAACTCCGTTTACAGAAATACTATCTCCAATTTTGATATCATCTATAACAAAGTTTGCAGAAATAGAATAGCGAATTCCTTTTTTTCTTGGTTTTATTGATTTTATCCGGGCTAATTCTTCTACAATTCCTGTAAACATTCCACCCCCTTTTCTGCAATTATCAAGGTATCTTCTCCTAAATTTTCCTGATCAATTATTGACCATTCTTCAGACAAATGAATGGGATTTTTTAATTGAGCTTTTTCCAATTTTTCTGGTGCAGTGTAAATAAAAATCTGATCAATTACATCTGCTTCAATAAATGATTTCAGTATTTCCTGTCCCCCCTCAATTAATACTGAGGAAATTCCTTCCATTGCCAGAGCTTTCAATGCATGAACAGGTGATATTTTATTTTTTTCTTCTTTCACCGGTAAATATTTACAAAAATGCGTTTGTGTAAGCGTAAATCGTTTATCTGAACATATTACAATAGTATCCGCTTTTTTATCATTAAAAAGATTTAATGTAAGAGGTAAGGTTCGGTTGGTATCCATGATAACTCGTTTAGGATTTTCACCACGAACCTCCCTCACAGTCAAATTGGGATCATCAATGAGGGCAGTTTGTCTGCCAATTAGAACTGCATCTACCTCAGACCTTAGTGTGTGGGCATGGCTGCGTGAAACATCTCCGGTGAGCCAAATTGAAGTCTCTGAATTGATACCCATATATCCATCTGCAGATTGAGCCACTTTAGCGATCACCCAAGGCATTCCTGTCAAAATCCATTTATTAAAAGACTGATTCAGCCGACTCGCCTCTTCCTCTAAAATCCCCACATGAACCATAATACCAGCTTTTTCCAAGGCTGCAACGCCCTTCCCATTCACTTCCGGATTGGGGTCTAATATCCCTACATACACCTCTGAAATTCCATTTTCTATAAGAGCAGTTGTGCAGGGGGGAGTTTTTCCTGTTATACAGCAAGGTTCTAAATTAATATAGGCAATGGAATCTACAGGATCTTTTCGGGCATTACGAATTGCCATAATTTCTGCATGGGGTCCACCAAATTCCTCATGGTAACCCTCACCAATTATTTCGCCATCAAGAACTAAAACACAGCCAACCATTGGGTTTGGCGATACATGTCCTCGCCCCTGTTTAGCCAGTTCAATTGCACGAGACATAAATAAATCATGTACATTTGCAGTTAAAATATTATCCATTTCCATAGAGTAAATTTACGGATAGATACTATTTAGTAAAGGTAAATTGTATTATTTGAAAAAAAATCTTTATGTACAAATTGAAGGAACTATTATTACTATGGTAATGGTGAACAGGTAATCCAGATATAGTAATATTTTACGATAAAATATGTAATTATGTAAAACTTAATTTCAGACTAAATTCTATTAAATATTTACGATTTAAATAATTATCATCGTATATCATTGGGTAAAAAAACTTCTATTCAAAATGCCCAGAAAAATAAATGTCATCCCGTGTCTTTTTAATTTTCTTCTAAAATCGAATTTATTACCAAAATAATATCTTGAATATTTACCGAACCATCCATATTTACATCTCCTGCCCAGAGGGTAAAATTATCTTCTGAACCATTTAGAATTATATTAACAATTCCAACCAAATCTAAGATATTAAAAGTACCATCCTGGTTCAGATCACCCAATTCAGTAATCATGTGGTAGTCTTTTGAAACCTCAAAAGCGCCCAGCAGAGTAAAGGGAGCAACATCACTATGTCCACCCCAACTTTCTGGAATATAATCTAAATGTATATCCTGTGCTCCATTAGCAATAAATTGATCATATGCAAGTTGGGAATTTTCAGGCGGGACAACCTCATCTCCCAAACCATGAAATAAGTATATTGGAGATTGTGGAAGCCAATCCCATAGATCATTTTCACGAAGGGCTACTCTTAATGGGTGGCCTTCATTTTCTTCAAATGAGACTATGGAATCTGGTTTCATTATGGTAATTGGAATAGACGGCATGGCATCATTTATTTCACTACTGGAATGATATCCATCAAACATATCAATTATAAATAAATATTCCGGCAGTAAATAATTTTCAATCATTCCAATATTGGGGTATGACTCTGCATATGCAATGAGCACATAGGGAAAATAAAAAGGCTGGCCATAAGGGGTAAATGCCAGCATTAAATCGGTCATGATACCGGACATACTATATGCACCTGCCATTGGGAATGAGACTGTGATGGAAAATTCATTATTGTAATCTCTTTCAATAATCTGGTGAGTTGCCATGGTGGCATAACCCCCCTCAGAATAACCTGCTAAAAATATTTGATCATTAATTTGAAAGGCATCATTCTCTACAGCGAATTGGCGGGTTGCCCTAAGTAAATCTACTACTGCGGTTCCGTATGGTTCTGCCAATTGATAGGGATGCATCCCTTCAGACCCTCCCAATCCCAGGTAATCGGGCTCAACATATACATATCCACTTCCGGTTAAAATTGCCGGTAAAATCCATTCACCATTTTCAGAGGTAACCGACGCTTTTTCCACAACAGTTCCGTGCTGGTAGCTCATTATGGGAAAAGCTTGATTTGCAATAACCGGCCAATCGACGCGAGGGTATGAAATACTGCCCGTTGCTATATGATAATTACCATGAATATCAATAGTTTCGTAGGTTACTTTATAGAGCCAAAATCCATATTCCATGGGATCTATAGAAAACTGATCGGTAACAATTTGACTGAGTTCGTTCTCAATATATGCCTGATTATTTACCACATTACGGGTATCTAATATTTGGGTAGAAATAATATCTCCACGGGCAGCAACACAAATACTAAAACCCGCCAAAAACATGAAAATAATTCCCATCACTCTGTTTCTGATATTTGTCTTAACAAAATACATCCTCGAAATTTACAACCATTATATCCTTAAAATAAGTATCAATTCGTAACAGAATTTTTCGAATTCAGAGTGTTGATTATGGAATGCGGAATCTGAACATGGAGTTAAGGATTAATGGATTAATGGAATGTTGAAACCATAAAAACGGGGTTCGGGATTCGGGTATGAGATGTCGGGGATCGGTGTTCGGGGATCGGGGTAATCTTAAATCTTAAATGAAAAGGCTCTCGCCAACTCATAGCCTACTACTCCACATGCCACCGATACATTCAGGCTCTGTTTTATGCCCCGCATAGGGAGTTCTGTGTGAATATCTGCCAATTGGGATAATTCTTCTGTTACACCGGTCACTTCATTTCCCACTATAAAACAGATGGGAAATTTCCAGACCATTTCATACATCATTTGTGATTTTTTTGTCTGTTCAATGAGCACCAGGGATATCCCCTCACTTTTAATGGCTTTAGCAGCATCTATTGGATTTTCAAAATACTCCCATGGGACAGCATCTTCAGACCCCAATGCGGTTTTATGTAGATCTTCACGTGGTGGATGGGCAGTATAGCCGCTGAGGTAAATTTTTTCTGCACCAAATCCATCTGCGGAACGAAATATAGAACCCACATTATGTACTGAGCGTACATTTTCAACCAAAATAGAAATTGGAAGACGGGGTATAAATTTTACTTCATTAATGGTTGGACGATCCGCTTTCAGTTCATCATTACTGCGTTTTATACGCTTGCCCATCGACTATTGATCTTCAGGAATAAAAATTCCATTCTCAAATTGAGGATTAATTTCAATTTTGTCTAATTCAACAAATATTTCTGATTTGGACTTTAAATCCTTTACAAATATTTTTAAAGGGAAGGCAAAACCATCTATCAATTGAATTTCAGCACACTCTACACTGCGATACAATCGTCCGGATTTGGTATAAAATTCTGCCTTATGAATAAGATAATCATCTGTATCAATCCATATCTTCTTGGATTTCTTCACCTTACCCTTTTTCCCTTTTTTTACAGACTTTATGACGTAAACTGAATGATCACCAATTTTTTCAGAGGGAAGAATACTATGTTCATTCTCAGCAATATCCTTTTTAGTAAATTCTAAATCTGCAAGGGTAAATTTCTTGGTGGTTTTTTTATCAGAAATATCCTTTAATTTCCCGGTAATGGGCATGGACATCCATCTTTTTGCCTTTTGCCCCTCTTTAAATTGATGTTCCCAAATAGAAGAAGGTTTCTTTCTTTTAACTTGAACAGGTTTCACCCTCGTTTTTTTCAGGACATCCCCAGTTTCCGGCCATTGTATTGAAATTTGATAATTCTTAATCTTTTCCTTTTTACCCGTTTCCTTAATATTTACTGAAAATTGATGATTAACACTATCCAGCCGGTGAAATGTATTAAGCAGAATTTCCTCAACTGATACATCCTCCCCAAATGCAAAAGAAATACTGCCAAAATAAATTAAAATTTGAATGATTTTCATGGGGGAAATTTTACAAGGCTCCGGGATTAGGATAAAAGGGATTACCACAAACTTTACTTCAAAATTATATGAAATAGTGGAATTTTGGATTAATGGGGTATTGGTAATTCAAAGAGTATGTTATTCTAATACAATCCCAACAAGCTGATCCGTCCATGGTGTGAAGTCTTAATTGTAGGCGGGTAAAAAAGCATGCCTGCCCACCAACCGAATTGACAAACAGTTTTGGTGGGTTGTACAACAACTTTTCCAAGTTGTTGAGTATTCATGTGAGCATGATGGTCTATCTATTATTATACAATTCCATTATTCCAATCATCTACTTACCCCCTATTTTCTTAATTCTTCCCGATTGGTTTCTACTGCAAAATAAATCTAATTTAATAATTATGGAATCAGCTGTTATTCTTGCCAATGGGCAATTTCCAACCCACCTCATACCTCTTCAACTATTGAATGATGCCAAGACAATTATCTGCTGTGACGGTGCAGTTAACAATCTTGAGGAATATGGATTAAAACCATCACATATTATAGGCGACATGGACTCAATTTCTTCTGAGTCTAAAATAAAATATGAGGACAGGCTTATCCATGTAACAAATCAAAATGAAAATGACCTGCGAAAAGCAATCAACTGGGCGGAAGAAAACAATATTACCAAAGCTGTTATCTTGGGAGCATCTGGCAAACGAGATGACCACAGTATAGCAAATATATTCACTTTATTAGGATATCAATCAAATTTGGAAATGACCATTTATACGGATTATGGAAAATTTTCAGTAGTAATAGATGAGCAGAAATTTGATAGTTTTACCGGTGAGCAGATATCTCTTTTTTCAGCAGATCAAACTATTGAAATAACATCAATATACTTAAAGTATAACTTGAATAATAAAAAGTTAACTGATCTATATTGCGGATCATTAAATAATTCAATAAATGATGAATTTACAATATCTATTTCCCATGGAAAGATATTAGTGTATCAGGCTTTTAAATAAATATGGCAAGACAATTAGAATTAACTAATCCAGCTAATGGAGAAATGTTTCGGGAACTCCCCTATCATAATTGGGAGGAAGCCAAGTCTCTATTAATCACCGCAGATAATACCCAGAAACAATGGAAGCATACTGAAATTTCGGAGCGTATCCAATTTGTAAAGGCTGCCATGGTTTACTTCCAGGATAATCAGAAAACGATTGCGGAGGACATCACCCGGCAGATGGGAAAGCCAATATCCCAATCTATGAATGAGATTAAGGGAATGATTCACCGGGCAGAAGTCTGCTGTGAACTAGCGGAGGATGCCCTGAAGGGTATCACATTTCCTGAAGCTAATGGATTAAGGCGTTTCATAAAGAGAGAACCCCTAGGGGTCGTATTGGATATTGCTGCATGGAATTATCCCCTGCTCATTGCGGTGAATGTGTTAGTTCCGGCTGTACTGGCAGGCAATACCGTTGCCATCAAGCACAGCTCTCTTACCCCCCTTTGTGGAAAAGCATTCGAAGATGCCTTCAAACATGCCAGCGCTCCAGATGGCTTGGTAACCTCTCTTATAATGGGCCATCAAACAACTGAACAAGTGATTGAATCGGGACTCATACACCATATGGCATTTACCGGATCGGTAGCTGGTGGCAGACGAGTTAAGGCCTCAGCTGGCAGTCAATTCATTGAAACAGGTCTGGAAATGGGCGGTAAAGACCCTGCCTATATTCGAGAAGATGCCAATCTTAAAACTGCAATCCCAGGGGCCATGAACGGTGTGTTCTATAATGCTGGACAATCTTGTTGTGGGGTTGAACGGATTTATGTCCATGAGTCGCTGTTTGACAAGTTTGTTGCTGGTGCAATAGACTTCATGAATAAATTAAATATTGGCGATCCTTTGAACAATGCAATTGATTTAGGTCCACTCGCACAATTATCTGGACTTCAAACCATTCAAATACAACTCTCTGATGCAGAAGAAAAAGGTGCAAATATTATTCGTCATCCAGGACAATGCCCTGATGGTAATCATTATTTACTCCCGGCTATTCTTACCAATGTAAACCACAATATGGATATTATGATGGAAGAATCATTCGGCCCTGTTGTAGGCATAATGGCTGTAAATTCTGACAAAGAAGCTATTGAACTTATGAATGACAGTCCTTATGGATTAACCGCCTCTGTATGGACAAAAGACGCAGAAAAAGCCATTGAGATTGGCAATCAAATTGAAACCGGTACTTTTTACATGAATCGTTGTGACCTATTAGACCCTGAACTCCCTTGGGTTGGTGTGAAAGACAGTGGCAAAGGTTGTACTTTATCTGCTCTTGGTATTCAAGGGCTGACTAGACCGAAGGCTTTTAATCTAAAAGTACATTAACCAACTGTAGAGATCACTGAGAACGCTGTAAATTGCTATGAAAGAAAAAGACCAGCTCAACACAACTACAAAATTATTTTTTTCTCAGTGCTCTCTGTGATCTTAGTGGTAAATAATAAATTGGAGTAATCATGCACCCAATACTAGATAAACTAAAACAAGACGGCATCAATAAAATCAAATTGGGCATCTTTGATATGGACGGTGTTATGCGGGGTAAATATGTGAATATGAAAAAGTTTACTTCTGCATTAGATAGCGGCTTTGGATTCTGCGATGTGGTATTCGGCTGGGATTTGGCGGATGAACTTTACGAAAAACCAACCATAACCGGTTGGCATACCGGCTATCCTGATGCTCCTGCAGTCATTGATGTAAACTCCTACCGGAAAATCCCCTGGGAACCTAACACTGCCCTGTTTATTGCAGACTTTCAATATTCTGATAGCACGCCCTACCCTGCCTGCCCGCGACAATTATGTAAACAGATATTGCAGAAAGCTGACGACATGGGATTTACTGTGAAATCTGCTTTTGAATATGAATTCTTCCTCTTTGATGAAACGCCCCATTCGGTACGGGAGAAAAAATATGAGAATCTCACTCCTTTTACACCAGGAATGTTTGGCTATTCAATCATTCGCAACTCCGTACATAGTGAATTCTACCATGATTTCATAAACACCTGTCAGGAAATGGACATGGAGTTAGAAGGTATCCATACTGAAACAGGACCAGGGGTGTTGGAAGCTTGTATTTCTGTTGATAGCGGATTAGCGTCGGCTGATAAAGCCGCTCTATTTAAAACATTTGCCAAGGTACTGTCTCAGCGCTGGGAGCTCATGGCTACCTTCATGGCTAAGTGGTCACCTGATTTTCCAGGGCAAAGCGGACATTTGCATCAATCACTATGGAAAAAAGACGGCCGTTCTGCTTTTTATGACGAAAGTAAGCCAAATAATATGAGCGATACTTTTAGGCATTACCTCGGAGGACAAATTCAATTATTACCGGTGGTACTACCTATGATTGCTCCTACAATTAATTCATATTCCCGTATGATAAAGGGCTTCTGGGCACCTACCCACGCCAACTGGGGCATGGACAACCGTACCTGTGCTATTCGCGTCATACCCGGTTCGCCAAAAAGCCACCGTCTGGAATATCGCATCACCGCTGCTGATGGGAATCCCTATTTGGCTCTGGCTGCTTCTATTGCCTGCGGACTTTTCGGCATTGAACATAAACTGGAATTACCACCTATGGTAGAAGGCAATGCCTATGATTTGGGCACCTCACCCGAAAATGTAGAACTGCCCAATACGCTGGAAAAATCTATTGCCGTATTTTCTAAAAGTAAGATTATGCGTGAATTGTTTGACGATACCTGGGTAGATCATTTCACTGTTACCCGGGAATGGGAAGCTAAATGTTACAAGGAGCAGAAAAAAGATGACCCCGACTGGTTTTGGATGCGGGATAGGTATTTTGAAATTATTTAACAAATATTAATCCACCATTAATCGTTACCCATTATCACTAATAAATGATTGTTCCCAATATGGGAACATTTGTATCTTTATCCCAGTTAAATGAGAATAATATCTCGGAAAAAGATTAAAGATTTTTATGAAACTCCAAAATATGCAGATTCTGAGCAACCATTAAAAGCATGGTTTTTAGAGGTCAATAAAGAAAATTGGAAATCTTTCCACGATATAAAAATGAAATATCGACATGCCAGCATTGTGGGAAATGATCGAGTTGTTTTTAATATTAAGGGGAATAAATATCGCCTGGTTGCAATGGTAAATTTTAACTTTCAAATATGTTATATTCGATTTTTAGGCACCCATGAGAATTATGATAAAATCAATGTAAAGGAGGTATAATTATGACAATCAAACCAATTAAATCAAAAAAGGACTATCAAAATTCACTTATTTTAATTGAGAAATTATGGGATAGCAAACTAAATACAGCTGAAGGAGATTTGCTTGAGATTATAACCATTTTGGTTGAAGATTATGAAAAAAAATATTTTAAGATTGATTATCCTGACCCGGTTGAAGCAATTAAATTCCGAATGGAACAATTGGGGCTTAGAAATAGTGATGTTGCCTCAATTTTTGGTGGTAAAAACAGAGTCTCAGAAATATTGAACCGTAAACGAAATCTAACTGTCAATATGATCAAAAGACTTCATACTGAATTGGGTATCCCTGCTGAATCTTTACTAATTTGACCAGGAAAAAGTTAATTAATTGATAAAATATAATTTCCCAACTGTTTTATTCTATGGAGCAGATTCACTGAATGCCTTAGCACCTGCAATCCAGAAATTAGGTTTAAGGGGTCTTCTACTAGTAACCGATCCCGGATTGGTGAAAATTGGATTGGCAGATTCTGTAAAGAGTACTCTTAATTCTACTGGATTAGATATCGAATTATTTGACGGTGTGCATCCAAATCCCATTGAGGAAGATGTGACAAATGGAGTTGAAGTATATCTGTCTGGAAAATTTGAAGGCATCATCGCCCTGGGGGGCGGCAGCGCTATGGATGTTGCCAAGACAATTCGATTTATGGCTGTACATGAACCTCCCCTTGGCCAGTATGATGACGCACTTGGGGGAGATGCTAAAATTGTAAATCCCCTGCCCCCACTTTATGCAATACCAACCACAGCTGGTACTGGCAGTGAAGTGGGACGATCATCGGTAATCACACTTAAAGATTCTGGTAGGAAAACCATTTTTTTTCACCCTGGACTTATGCCGGATATAGCCGTACTGGACCCAATACTTACTGTGGGACTCCCCCCTCAAATCACCGCTGCAACGGGAATGGATGCCTTCACCCACTGCGTAGAAGCCTACTTGGTGGATAGCTTTCATCCCATGGCAGATTCGCTTGCAGTTGAAGGTATGAAAATGATTGTGGAAAATCTTCCCAAAGTCATGGATAAACCGGATAATCTGGAAGCAAGAGGTAAAATGCTCCTGTCGGCTTCCATGGGGGCCACCGCATTTCAAAAAGGCTTGGGCATGATTCATTCAATGGCTCACCCTTTGTCAGCAGAATTTAATATCCACCATGGTTTGGCAAATGCATTGCTTATTAAATTTGGCATGGAGTTTACTCTTACTAAAGCACTGGAAAAGTCAAATCAAGCTCTAATGGAAAAACTGAAATTGATCGGTAATATCATTTCAAATTCAATTACCGAGGATGTTACATTGCTTCCTGAAAACCTCAATGATTTCATCAAAAGTTTAGGAATTTCACCTGGACTTAAGCAGCATGGAATACTATCAAACCACATTCCAGATTTGGCACAGCTTGCCTATGAAGACAGTTGCCATGCTACACATCCTTTCCCGGTCACATTAGAAGACTTTCATGCGGTTTATACCCGCGCATTATAAGGAATAAACAATGATCGAATATTTATCACCCTATCTTCCCCAACATCCATTATTACATTCTCTTGCTATTTTGGGTGTATTGGCAGTTATCAGTTTAATAGCATTCTGGATTACTCAAAAAGTGATCCTGACACTGCTCACCAAGATGTTCAGAAAAACCAGTACCCAGTTGGATGATATAATGGTTAATCGAAATGTCTTCACCCGGTTGGCCTATATAGTACCCGCTCTAATCTTCTATAACTTTGCTCATGCCACACCTCAATTCACATTTTTTATTCAGAGAGCTTCATTAAGTCTTATGGCGTTGTCTGGACTGCTGGTTGTTAATTCTTTCCTCAATGCAATGGGAGATATTTATCAGCAGACTAAGTATTCTGAAAGGATGCATATTAAAAGCTATCTGCAAATAACCAAGCTCATTTTAAATATTCTGGGCTCTGTTGTAATTGTAGCTGTTTTAATTGGAAAAAGCCCCGCACTTCTTCTTTCCGGTATCGGTGCTATGACTGCGGTTCTCATGCTGATTTTTAAGGACACCATTCTATCTCTGGTTGCCAGCCTGCAAATCAGTTCTAATGACCTCTTTAAAATTGGAGATTGGATCGAAGCACCCCAGTTTGGGGCTGATGGGGATGTGGTAGATATTGCCCTCCATGCAGTGAAAATCCAGAATTGGGATAAAACTATTTCCATTATTCCCACTCATAAGCTCATAGACTCAGCCTTCAGAAATTGGCGGGGAATGTCTGAAAGTGGAGGTCGGCGGATTAAACGATCCCTTTATATTGATATGAATAGCATCCGGCTTTGCAGCGAAGAAATGCTGGAAAAATTTAAACGGTTTAAAGTCCTTAAAAATTATATTGAAAGCAAACAAAAAGAAGTTACCGAACATAATAAATCCCTTAACATTGATACCTCCGAACTCATTAATGGGCGTCGCCTCACCAATGTGGGGACATTCCGTGCTTATATTGAAGCCTACTTACGCAATAACAGTAAAATTCACCCGGAAATGACCTTTCTCATACGCCAATTGGAACCTATCTCTCGGGGACTGCCAATTCAAATCTATGTTTTTACTAATGATACAGACTGGGTCAGATACGAGGGAATCCAAGCCGATATTTTTGACCATTTGTTGGCAGTCATTCCTGAATTTGGACTGAAAGTGTTTCAAAGCCCTACTGGTAAGGATTTCAGTAAATTAAGAAGTAAATAGAGTCTATAAACTGGGAGCTTGGTACTGGGTTCTGGGTTCTGGGTGCCACTCTACGCTGCGCTACGAGTGGTAAACTTGCAGCTTGAGCCAATATCTAATCGCGAGTACCAAACGGCTAATATAACATCATATATATCACTACACCTGTAACCGATACATAAAGCCAGATTGGGTAGGTAATTCGGGCTATCTTTTTGTGTTTCGCCACCTGCATATTCCAGCCACGATAAAGGGTTATTAAGGCTAAGGGTATAATACCCATTGCTAAAATAATATGGGTAATTAGAATAAAATAGTAGATACTGCTAAATTCGCCAACATACATTTTAGGCCCAGCTTTAAACCAGTGATAAATTACATACGAGACTAAGAAAAGTGCTGAAGTGCCAAAGGCTGTGAGCATGGTCTTTTTATGCCGCTCAATTTCCTTTCTTTTAATAAACCACAAAGCTACCAATAGCAGAACCGTGCAGGTGCTGTTTAATAGTGCATTTAAATGGGGTAATGCGGAAACATCCAGCATTCCCTCCATTCCTTCCGGTCGGGGTCCAAGAATAAGAAATGCTACGGCTAGAGTAATCACGATGGAAATTATATAAATTATTCTCATCCAAAATTTTTCATTAGATTGAATTTTATCAGTCAATGTAATATCCTTTCTATTAAAATAATTATCAGCAACAAGGGCAAATAAATGATGGACGCAAGCATCAATCGTCGTGCATTCTTTTTATTAGATTCCATAATCACTTTTAATGCCACCATAAAAAATGCAACCCCGAGCAATGCAGCCCCAACAGCATACACAATTCCACCCACCTTTAGAATATACAATCCCAAGCTTGTAATTAGCAGCGCTATGGTGAAAAATAAAATGACATAACTGGTTCGTTTTGATTCGGGATAAATGGAGGGAAGCATTTTAAATCCACCTTTTTCATAATCAGCAGCATAAATAATAGCAATGGCCAGAAAATGGGGCATTTGCCAACAGAATAAAATCCCAAACAATATCCATGCCGGGGGGGCCAAAGAACCTGTAGCAGCCACCCATCCCCCAACGGGCGGCAATGCACCGGGAATTGAACCAATGATGGTATTCCATGTGCTTATTCTTTTACTGGGGGTATAAATGAGAATGTAAAGCAAAACTGTAGCTGCGGAAATCCAAGCCGTTAAAGGATTAACTAAATAATAGAGTAAAACAAAGCCTCCCAACGAGAGAACAATACCAAATATCAAGGCATTCCAAGGAGCAATTTTTCCAATTACAATGGGGCGATGTTTTGTACGGGTCATTTTTGCATCGTGCCTTCTTTCAATAACC
>CAZGBZ010000026.1:12507-16104 GCA_964524135.1 uncultured bacterium | reverse complement strand
ATGCGGACGGAAGCGCTGAAAATGGCAGGAAAAATCCGCCATCGCGGCCCCGATTGGAGCGGAAGTTACAGCGATAAATACTGCGTGCTCATGCATGAGAGGCTTTCCATTGTGGATGTGGAACATGGCGCTCAGCCTTTATACGATACCAAAACTAGGCGGGTGCTAGCGGTAAATGGTGAAATTTATAACCATAAAGAATTAGAGAAGAAACTTTCTAATTCGCATGAATTTCAGACGAAATCTGACTGTGAAATTCTGCTCTACCTCTATGATGAATTTGGGGTTGATTTTTTAAATAAGATTGATGGAATATTCGCATTTTGCTTATATGACCCAAACACCAAAGACTATTTCATTGCCCGTGACCATATGGGCATTATTCCTCTTTATATCGGCTGGGATGAAAATGGAGTGACCTATGTTGCCAGTGAAATGAAATCCATTGAACCTTATTGCGAAAAACTCCAAGAATTTCCACCAGGGAATTATTATCAAAATGGTGAATTTACAAAATGGTATAAGCCAAGCTGGGTTAATGAAATTCCAGCGAAAGCGGTATCTCTACCAAAATTACGGAAAGCCTTGGAAGATTCTGTGCATAAACAGCTCATGTGCGATGTGCCCTATGGAGTGCTTATTTCTGGCGGATTAGACTCATCTGTCATAGCTGCCATAGCTGCTCAGTATAGCAAAAAGCGAATTGAATCTGGAGATGCTGATGAGGCCTGGTGGCCCCGTTTACATTCATTTGCTATTGGGCTCGAAGGTTCCCCTGATTTAGCGAACGCCAAGATTGTAGCTGATGCCATTGGAACAGTCCACCACGAATGCTTATATACGGTTCAGGAAGGATTAGATGCCCTTCAGGATGTGATTTACCATTTGGAAACCTATGATGTCACCACCATCCGGGCGGCAACTCCCATGTATCTCATGGCACGCAAAATAAAGAGTATGGGAATCAAGATGGTATTGTCAGGTGAAGGAGCAGATGAAGTTTTTGGCGGTTATCTCTATTTCCACATGGCGCCCGATAAAGAGGAATTGCATCATGAAACGGTGCGGAAATTACAAAAACTCAGTAAATATGATTGTCTGCGAGCCAATAAATCAATGGCAGCTTGGGGGATAGAGGCGCGAGTGCCATTTTTAGGGAAAGAATTCTTGGAATATGCCATGAATATTGATCCTGCCGATAAAATGTGCAGCGACGGAAAAGCGGAAAAATATGTGTTGCGGAAAGCCTTTGAAGGCTTGATTCCCGATGAAGTGCTTTGGCGGCAAAAAGAGCAATTCTCTGATGGTGTGGGTTATAATTGGATTGATTCCTTAAAGGATAATGCAGATGAAAAAGTGTCTGATGATGAAATGGCTAATGCTGATCGGAAATTTCCCATTCACCCGCCCACAAGTAAAGAGGGCTATTATTACCGTGAAATTTTCAGTGAATTGTTTCCCTCAAATGAAGCAGCCTTAACAGTTGAAGCAGGTCCATCCATAGCCTGTTCATCACCGGTGGCATTTAGATGGAGTAAAGAATTTGAAAATATGGATGATCCTTCAGGAAGAGCGGTAGCGGTTCATTCAAAATCGGTGAAGAAAGTCTGATTTGAATAGTGCCTGCCCATCGTCATTCTATTACGATTGACTAGCTTTGTTTCTTTGTCACTCAGATAAAATAGCCCTAATATTCCATCCCCCCAATTACAATAATTAAGGAGATTTATGTCAACTGCAGTTGCAATCGATATTGACCAATATGCCATAAATGTAGCCAAAGGGCTCATCATGGATTCCGTTCGTAAGGCTGATTCTGGGCATACGGGCGGCCCATTATCCTCAATGGATTATACCTATACTCTCTTCAAAGAATTTTTAAAATTTGATCCGGATGATCCCAATTGGAAAGACCGCGATCGATTTGTATTATCTGCTGGTCATGAGTCTGCTTTACTGTACACCATGCTCACTTTTGTAGGTTGGCTAGAAATAGATGATTTGAAAAAATTTCGTCAATTGGGTTCACGGACTCCTGGGCATCCTGAACGTGAGATGACCCCTGGCGTTGAAGCAACCACTGGACCATTGGGACAGGGTGTTGGTAACGCCGTGGGAATGGCCGTTTCAGAGTCTATTTTACGGCATCAGTTTGGTGAAGATGTGGTGAATCATTATACTTATTGTCTGCACGGAGACGGTGATATTCAAGAGCCTGTTTCGCAGGGGGCTATTGCCTTAGCAGGGCATTGGGGATTGGGAAAACTTATCAATTATTATGATGCCAATAATGCCCAAATTTCCGGCAAAGTTACTCGCTCAGATTCCACCGATTATGTAAAATTATACGAAGCAAATGGCTGGCATGTGCAGGAAATTGATGGACATGATTTGGATGCCATACGAGACGCCATACGTCAAGCTCAAATGGAAATTGAAAAACCCTCTGTCATAATTGGTCATACCATCATGGCTCAAGGATGCGCCTCAATGGAAGACGATCACAATACCCATGGCGCTCCATTACCACCAGAAGAAATTGCCGCTACCAAAGATAAGTTAGAATTAAATCCTGATGAATTCTTTCAATTCCCCAATGATGCAGTAGAAGATTTCCGTAAAGGATTTGCCTTTGCCAGATCTGAAGTTGCCGCTTGGAAATCCGCTTTAAATACACGATTGGAAGATGCTGATTTTAAAGATAAATGGAATATTGCCTTTGGTGATAGTTTACCCAAATTTGACGTGCCAATTTACGAAGCGGGGCAAAAAGTAGCTACACGAAAAGTGTGGGGACCCTTTATTGAATCATTGGCTGCATACCATCCCACATTGGTTGGAGGTTCTGCAGATTTAGAGCCATCAAACGTTACCACAGGATTTGCCAATTTGGTAGGTGACTTTACCAGAGACAATCGATTGGGTCGTAATTTTGCTTATGGCGTGCGAGAATTCCCCATGGGAACCATCAATAATGGGATTGCCCTCCACGGTGGATTGGAAGTTTTTGGAGCTACATTCTTCGTATTTTCTGATTATGAACGACCAGCCATTCGTCTGCGAGCATTACAGGGTTTACCCGTAGTTTCCGAATATACGCATGATTCCATTTTTGTAGGCGAAGATGGTCCTACACATCAACCAGTAGAACATTTAATGGCTTGCCGAGCCATTCCTAATTTATTGGTATTACGACCGGGAGATGCGAACGAGGCAGTAGTTGCCTCCAAAATTGCATTTGAACAAACCGATAGGCCTGCATTGGTCTTGCTAACCAGACAGGGATTGCCTGTATTTGATAGAAATAAATATCCGTCTGCTGAAGAATTTAGAAATGGTGGCTATATCATGCAGAACTGTGATGGCACCCCTGAAATTGTAATAATTGCCACTGGCTCAGAAGTATGGGTTGCATTGGAAGCGGCTGAAAAGATTTCTTCAAATAAAGTGAGAGTTGTAAATATAGGGTGTTGGGAATTATTCGATGAGCAATCTTTTGAATACCGCCAATCTGTTTTAGGAGATGAATCTGCTTTACGAGTTTCCATTGAAGCGGGAATTACTCTGGGCTGGGAACATTATACCGGGTTGAATGGC
>CAZGBZ010000026.1:0-12497 GCA_964524135.1 uncultured bacterium | reverse complement strand
GGAATTGATACGTTTGGAGAATCCGCGCCAGGAGGAGAAGTTGCAGATCATTTTGGTATCACACCGGAAAAGGTTGCAGATAAGATTGAAAAGCATATAAATTCATAGTTTTACATTTTAATAAATAGTCCTCCAATTTAAATACTTAAGCTGTTTAAATTACTACCCGCAAATAATTGCAAAATTTCCACTATTATGATTAGAATTAAGGATATGAACATACATGGCTAAATGGAATAAAACCACCTTTATTTCCTCCATTAAAGAAAATTGTGAACCCCGTGTTCAAACCACTATAATGGATTTAATTAGATTTGCAGAACAGGATGCCGATCAAGTTTCCTGGGGAAGAGGAGAAGGATATGGCACCATGACTTTTAAATGTAAGTCTGATGATTACGGAATAATTCCTCTATTTCATATCACTACTAATGGCCAGATAAAATTTCAGTTAAATTATTTAAGGCAGAAATGCAGAAAAAAAGAAATTTTACGTGACTACCAGCTTAAATTAGAATCGAATTTTATGATGGATTTTGGTGTGTCTTACTACCCATCAGATATTTATCATAGAATGGGGGAGATGTTTACAATAAGGACAGAAGTAGAAAAATTTGTTCAAACTATTCAAAATATTGCACATCGATTACGACAGTAAATACAATTTACATCCTGTTCCCCCTCCCTTTTTTCCCTCAATAAGCACTTCTTTTTTCAACTCTCAAAATTTTGTACTATTGTACAAAAAATGAAATAACTCCACGAATTTTGTATCAATCACCTTTTTTCTGATTTTTTTAACACGTGAGGCAGCTTACAAATTATTACCTATTATCAAGATAAATTTCACTTAAATAGGGGTATTTTAATAAACCTGAAAAAGATGGATTTGATGAAGAGAAATAGTTAAATAATTTGCAGATGGTAAAAAACAGAATAATGACCAAAATTAGAAAGATATTTTCTGTTTGGATATTTGTCCAGATTGGATTTGTATATTCTGCAAATGCTGGTGATATTGTAATTACTGAATTCTTTTATAATAAATCTGCAGGTAATTTGCCGGAATATGTTGAATTGTACAATAATACTGAATCAATTATTGATTTAAAAGACTGGAAAGTTGACATTGATGGAATTCAAGTTGAAATTGATGTCAATTTTAATATTGAGTCTCATGGTTATGTAGTAATTTTAAGTTCAAGTGGTTTACTCCGAAATGAGAGTGGTACCACTTATTGTTCGTCTAGCCACTATGGCTTTCCCTTTAATGTATGCGATTCAACAATTGATAATTTATTTTGGAGAATTGGTACATTTTCTGATTTAGCAAATACTTCCGGAAAAATTAAAATATGGGACAATTCCACCACATCAATGGTAATTGATTCTGTAGCATATGATGGAGCAGAGAGTTTTCCAGTTGGAGAAGGTGTTTTGGGAAAAGCTGCGGTTTTTATTATTGATCCCAAATCTGATAATGCTCATAGAAAAAATGATGATGGAGTTAATTGGAGGTCAAGTGAACATTCATCTGATTATTTATGGAATGGTTCAAGTAGGGATTTTGGCAGTCCACTTTCACCAAATTTTATTACACCTTCTATTTCGATTTCGGCAAATTCTAATTCTAATTCAGATTCTACAAAGAATACGGTTTGTTCATATACAGAATCCAAAAATATATGTATTCCCCATAGTGATGGCTACCCTGGAGGATATGCAGCTATCGAACTTATAGGAACTGCAATAGATTACAGTAATAATACTGTTTCACTTGATTCTCTTTATTGGGAAATAAATAAAACTAATATATTGGTAGATAGTGTAAGTAAAAACGATAGCATTTGGTATCCTAACCCATTACTTCAGGATACCAATTTAATTTCAAGTGTTTATACCATACCAATCGTTACCAGAAACACCGAAGGCATATTAGGGAAAACTGATACAACTATTTATATCAATCAAGAAATTAATGAAAAGCCAAGTGTTGTTAGTATAAATGGACAAAATTCTCAGGCAGTAATTAATATATTTGAGAATACTTATGACTCTCTCTTTGCTGTGGTGACAGATCCTGAACTATGTTCTTCTATAGTTACACCGTGTAATTTTGACAGTTTAATATTTAAGAGTAGCTTTTTTGATAACAGTTCCCCTTTTTTATGGACATCAGACAGTAGCAATCTATTAAGTAGCATCGATATTTTGGTTCCAAAATTTATCGCACCTCAAATTGATTCACTTGATAATATGGGAGCAAATTTCATTCGGGATACCCTAGAATTTCAATTTAAAGCCACAGATCCATTTGGTGTTTCAGATTCAAATAGTATAAAAGTCATAGTTCATAATAAGAATCAAAAACCTAAAATAATTTTAAATTCGGCTAATATAAATGAAATAGACTTAATCGCAGGGTATTCCAATAAGTTTATCGTGAATGGGAATCAAATTGAATTGTACGAATATGATGCATCAGGGGTAATAATTGACACAACTTTAATTGCACAAATAACGGATGTAGATAACGACCTTAATTTCACAATTAATCCCCAGGGTTACAATTGTGATTTAGGATTTAACAATAATTATTGTGTATCAGGTTCCACAATAAAATCGGACCACAAAGTGTCTTATGATAGTTTGATGATTCCATTTATGGTTGATGATGGTGTTTCCTCGCCCATAGAAGGTTTTAACTCTGAAAGCACAAGTGATACTTCCTATTTGGTAATTCAAAATATTAAAAAAGTAACCAATACTGTTACTTTTGATGATCCCATTATTGCCTCTGATGAATATTTTCACTTACCAGAAGATTCAACAATAGTCTCAGAAATTCCATTTTATATTGATTTCAAATTAGATGGAGATAATGCCCATTCAGTTAATTGGGACAGCTTGCAGTGGTCTTTTCACAAATTAGACTCTGAAAATGAACAAAGAATTTTTGCGTATAAAACGGGTGATGGATTTAAAATTGATTCTTTATCGAATAATTTTAATGGTCAAACCGGATTAAAAGTTTTTGTTACTGATAATAACAATACTGTTGCATCCTTATCTGATAGTCTTATAATAAATATTCCCATTTATATTGATCAGAGAAATGATACATTGAAACAATTTAACCTCTATCATGATATTAAGAGTTATGGCATTAATTCATCAACTATTGACACAATAAGAGATATAAGATATTTCAGACTCGCACAATATTCTGGCATTAATAATGAAAGTAATCCAACCCCTAAAAAACTTTTATTTGAATGGGAAAGAAATGATAATCTCGATATCGACACCGATACAGAAATTAACAAGGATGCTGTACAGAATATTTTTTATCGGGTAGAATTAATTGACACTTTAACAAATATAGTTTCAATTTTGAAAGATAGTTTATACCATAACAATTTTTCAGAATTTGAAAATATTTGGGCAGAAATTGACTTTCAGGAAGCTGAATATCCATACTATTATGATAGTTTAGGGTATATACCTCCGCTAGAAAATCAGGCTATTGACATTAATGGTTTGAGTACATATCGATGGCGGGTAGTGGCAAAAAACTATTGGCAGGATGATCTGGGGATGGATCCTGTTGAAATATCACAAGATTGGAATCTGACTGATTTCAGAATCGATATAATGCAACCTGAAGTTACAAAATTGGATATTATTTTAAATGAAATGTATGCAGGCTTTTATGATCTATTGTGGAGTTCAACGGAAGCATTCTTGACAGACTCCACCTTTCTCAGCATTAAAGAGGAAACAAACCAATTCAGTGCAATTAGTATGCTTAATCCCAGGCGAATCACTGATAATCTATTTCATTTCACGGGCATTATTCCCACTAACTTAGTTTCTGTTTCCATAACTTTTGATTTACAAATTAGGGATAATGCTATGAATTCTGGTGAGCGAACAGATGTAGTATCCTATAATAAAGTCAGTCCCGATACGGCCTCATTGCTCATTTCTCCATCAAATAATGTTACAATATCTCTGCTAAAAAATTCTGTATTGGAGCCCGTTCACATCATTATTATGGAAGAAAATCATAATATAACAGGCAGGGAGAATGATTTTGAGTTTTATCAAATCACTCCACTAATCCATTTTTATCCAAAGGAATTAACATTGAATAAACCTGGTTCCATTGAGTTTGATATAAGTGATTATATTTCATCAGAAATAGAGTTGTGGAAATTGGTTATTGTTAAAATAAATGGCACGGAGTCAATACCTATTCCCACAATTATTACTGGTGAAACTCTAAATGCAAATATAGAGGAATTAGGGATTTATGCAGTTTTTATGAATTCCACTTTGGAAAAACCGCTACTCACAATATTTGAAATAAAAATGAACTATCCAAATCCATTTAACCCTTCAACCACAATTCCAATAGAACTGCCCGAGGAATCTTTTGTTGAAGTAGCCATCTATAATATTTTAGGCGAGAAAATCACCATATTATCTAAAGGAGTTAAATCTTCAGGTTATCATCTTATTCATTGGAATGGAACCAATCAATTTGGGAAACAAGTGAGTTCGGGAATTTATTTTATAAGAGTACAATATGGACAGGATATTTATAATCAAAAAATGATGTTATTAAAATGATGAATCGTATTGCATATATGAGTATTTTGATTTTTGTTGGGTGTGATAGCCTGATTGAAAAGACTGCACCCTTAGAAGGAGAATTCTATATTCAAGATGGCTGGCTGGCATTCTCCTCGGCAAAATATGAAGAAGCGGACAAACATTTTAATACGGCAATAGAGACAAATGATAGTGCCTCAGTTTTCCATTTTCTTTCTCTGGTTGGATTGGGTTGGACTAATATTTATAAAGCTCAGGCATTAGAGGAAACCTCAAGTACTGGATTTGTAAAAATTGCAGGGGAGAGTTTAAGTGCAGCTCACAATATAATGCTCAATATAAATATTGAAGATATTACCCTAGATTTACATGAAGATTATTATAATGGTAGGTCTCATATGTTTGCAGGATTAACGCTTCAACGAAGTTATTTTGCCAAACAATTAGCAGTGAATGGTGTTATTTGGGAAACTATAAATGTTGCATTAAGCGATACGGTTAGGATATTATATGAAGAAAGTGTAGAGTTCAGCAATCAATTAGAAAGTGATTTTGTATTTCAATATGATCTGAAATTAAAATTTAATGACATTTTGGTATTAAGAATAGAAAACTACCTCATTTTAGGTAAAATGGATGAAGCAGTTTTATCTTATAGTCAAATAGATTTTGATCAATTGGATTTTGAATTGAAAAATGAATGTAAACAGGGAGTAGATACCAGTACATTGATTGAATGTCTATGCCTAGTTTCTCATAATGGTACCTGTCCATTTGGGGGATAAAATTTGATTAACAAACTGTTACAGAAAGATACATGGGTGGAAGACCAATATCGTGGTATATTGCCATAAGTACAGATAAATGAAAAAAAGGAGAAGGAATTGAATTATTTATTATCATTATTATTTTTTATAGCACCACTGTTTTCAACCGACAAAAACGGTGTTGAACTTCCCATAGGTTTAACTGAAGAGGAAAAGGGGAAAATGCATCTCATTAAAGAAATGAGCCGATCAACTGATCCTCCTCCAACTCCCATCCGCAATATTGCTGAATATGAAAGAATGGAAGGTGTATTAATTCGCTATCCTTTTGGAATTTCAACTTCTATTATTAAAGAAATGGCCGAAGATTTAACCGTTTATTGTCTGGTATCTTCCGGTTCACAAAATTCTGCTAATAATTCTATGAACAATGCAGGCGTTAATATGGATAATGTAGAATATATTATAGGCTCAACAGATAGTTATTGGACTCGGGATTACGGCCCATGGTGGGTTGTGGATGGTAACCGGGATATATCGGTTGTTGATTTTACCTATAACAGGCCCCGGCCCAATGATAATCAAGCGCCTTCCAAGGTGTCCGATTACCTAAATACCCCTTATTTTTCCAATGAATTTGTAACAGCCGGTGGAAATTATATGACCGATGGATATGGAATTTCTGCATCATCCAGTCTGGTATATGAAGAAAATTCAATGAGCGATGCAATGATTCATACTACCCTGAACGATTACTATGGAGTGCATACCTATCATGTAGTGGATGACCCCAATAATACCTATATTGACCACATAGACTGCTGGGGAAAATATCTGTCTCCCCATAAGGTTCTTATAAGAGAGGTACCAACTTGGCATGCTCAGTATGATGAAATTGAAGAAGTGGTAGATTATTTTGCAAATACCATGACAATTTATGGCGAACCCTGGGAAGTGTTCAGGGTTTATACCGGTTCAAATCAACCCTATACCAACTCAATTATTTTAAATGAAAAGGTAATGGTTCCCATTATGAACAATTCTTATGATGATGATGCTCTGGCGGCTTATGCGGAAGCAATGCCCGGATATGAAATTATCGGATTTACTGGCTCTTGGGAATCAACTGATGCCCTGCATTGCCGAGCAAAGGGTATACCCGATTTAGAGATGTTACAAATTTTCCACAACCCAATTAATGATCAGTCTGAAGCTCAGAATAGTTATCAGGTTGATGCAATTATTGATGATCTCAGTGAAGCAGGATTGATTTTTGATGAATTGAAAGTTTTTTGGAAAAATTTGACAATGGGTGATTATGAGACAGTTATACTTAATGATTGTGGATATGACCATGAAGCTTACTGTGGAGAAATACCAGGGCAATCGGAAGACACAGAAATACACTATTACCTCCAAGCTGTGGATAATTCAGGAAGGTTTGAAACTTTGCCCATGGCTGGCTATTATTCATTCACCGCTTTAGGGGGCACCGCCTTTGAAGATGGCGACCTGAATATGGATGGTGTTATAAATATTTTGGATGTAATATCGTTAGTGAATGTAGTTTTGAGTGGAGAGGAAAATGACAATGCAGATTTGAATTCTGATGGTACAAACAATATTCTGGATATCATTATCCTTGTAAATATTATTCTGGGATAAATTATAAAATGAAAAAATTCCTACTAATTATTCTACTGATGATGGGTCTGTTTGCCAGGGAAACCTATAAACAAGTTCGGGTACAAACTCCTACTTCAACATCAATATCTGAACTACAATCTGCAGGATTAGATATTGATCATTCCCATCAAAAGGCTGGTGAGTGGATCGAGTTTGCAATTTCTGAAAGCAAATTACCTCGACTTAATT
Source organism: uncultured bacterium (assembly GCA_964524135.1). GTDB lineage: Bacteria > Fidelibacterota > Marinisomatia > SCGC-AAA003-L08 > D37C17 > D37C17. Next base: position 5,238 of record CAZGBZ010000026.1, on the reverse strand, counting down.
CAACCCATCTTAGTTATGAAATAATTCACGAAAATTTGGAAGCATTTTATGCCTCCCGTTTAGACAGCGATTATGAATCCCGGGATTTCGAATTGGGATCTATGGGCGGTTATTATACCTTTGCTGAAATTGAGGAACAATTAGATATTTTGTATGCCGATTATCCAAATTTAATAACCGAAAAATTATCTTTGGGGACTTCTCTGGAAGGGCGCGATGTATGGATGGTAAAAATGAGTGATAATCCAAATATTGATGAAGATGAAGCTGAAATGCTATACACCGGATTGCATCATGCTCGAGAGCCCATGAGTTATATGAACCTCTTTTATTTTATGCATTGGCTAGCTGAGAATTATGAGACTGACCCTGAAGCAGCCGCTCTATTAAATGGCAGAGAATTATATTTCATACCTGCTGTAAATCCTGATGGATTGGTCTATAATCAGCAGATTGCTCCCAATGGGGGAGGCATGCAGCGCAAAAATATGCGGGATACCAGCCTGGGTACACCCACAGGTGTAGATTTAAATAGAAACTACAGCTATATGTGGGCTTATGACAATGTAGGTTCCAGCCCGGATGGCTGCTACGAAACCTACAGGGGGACTTCTCCATTTTCAGAACCAGAAACTCAAATTGTTAAAGAATTCGTAGAAAGTCATAATTTTAAGATTGCCCTGAATTATCATAGTTATGGCAATCTCTTTATCCGCCCATTTGGGTATGACCCAGACCTGACACTGCCTGAGGAAGATTTTGAAATATTTGTAGAATATGGTGAAGCTATGACCCAATACAATAATTATCTCTTTGGTACCGGCATTGAAACTGTAGGCTACACCGTGAATGGGGAAGCCTGTGACTGGATGTATGGTGAGCATGGGATTTATGCCTATACTCCTGAAGTGGGCGCAAGTAGTGATGGATTTTGGCCGGCTACAAATAGAATAGTACCTTTAGCTGAGGAGAATTTATACCCCAATAAATTTGCAGCTTGGGCAGTTGGTGCAAAATACGATATTGAATTCTCAATACAAGATGGACCTTATATACAGGGCAATAATTATGCTTCAGATTTATCATTATATAATTCAGGATTAGGGGATTCTAATGGATTATTAACATTATCCATTGATTCACCAAATAGTTATTTAATTTTTGAAACATCAACTATCGAAATGAATGGATTAGAAGCAAGAACAACCGCAGATTTAGGGGACATTTTTACCTTTCAGATTTCACCAACTGCACCAAATGGAGTAATAAGTGAATTTACATTATCTGTTATTGATGAAACTGGATATACCCAAATTTTTGAATTTGAAATAATTATCGGTAATGCAGAACCAATTGCTTATTTTACCTTCGAAGATGAAAATGACTGGACAGTGGGATCAGAAGGAGATAATGCAACAGCAGGTATTTGGGAATCAGCAGTACCTGTTGCTACATTTTTTGATGGTAACCAGGCACAACCGGGATCTGACCAGTCTGAATTTGGTGACAAATGTTTTCTCACTGGCGCTGCTACCAGTCCGGGAAGTGTGGGTTATGATGACGTAGATGGTGGTCGAACTACACTTCGTTCACCTATTTTCGATTTAAGTGAGTTTGATGAAGCGCTGGTGTCATATTATAGATGGTACACCAATCATGTGGGAGATAACCCAGGTACAGATCATTGGATGGTTGAAATATCAACAGATGGCGGGGTGACTTGGAGTACTCTTGAGAATACGAATGAATCTAGCTCCAGTTGGATTCAAAAGAATTTTCTCCTAAGCGATTTAGGTTTCCAGCTAACAGACCAGGTTCAGTTTCAATTTATTGCTGAAGATATTGCCTATGAGGGAGAAAATGGATCAGGAGGTTCCATTATAGAAGCAGCAATTGATGAATTTATTATTGCAACATTCGATTCCATTACATATTCTTCTGGGGATGTAAACTTAGATGGTACACTCAATGTTCTTGATGTGGTCATGATGGTAAATTATGTACTTGATGCAATTGAATTTTCACCTATTCAGGTTTCACTTGCTGACCTGAATGAGGATGGAGGGGTAAACGTTTTAGATATTGTCCAACTTGTTAATTTGATTCTACAATAACAAAATTGAATAACCTCATAATTACAGCAATAGGGTCCGACCGACCGGGAATTGTCTCTGAGTTAAGCGGAATTATTACTACACACGGTGGGAATGTTGAAGAAAGCCGCATGTCCCGTTTGGGCTCAGACTTCGCAATTATCATGCTGGTTTTTGTAGCAGATGATTGGCAAGAATCTCTTGAAGTTGCTCTCAAATCTATTAATGATCTTACTGTTTCTACCAAACCCACCCAAATCCAAGAAATTGGTGATAATAAAAAATATCAGCTAGATCTGAATGGTGCCGATAATGAAGGTATCGTAAAGGTCCTATCAAAATACCTGGCTGAAAAATCAATTAATATTCTTGAAATGGAAACCCATATATCCCAAGCACCAATTAGTGGTACCCCCCTCTTTAATTTAAACGCTTCTGTTTCAATTCCAAACGATGTTGAAGAAAAAAATATTCAATTTGGTTTGTCTCAAATTGCCCAAAAACTTGGAGTGGAAATAGAACTTAACAATTGATGTACAAAAACTTTTTTAAGTTGTTGATTTTTAGTTGATAGGTAAATATATTAAAATATTCAGGTATTATTGAAGGGGATTCTTCAATGCAATCAATAACAATCTGGAAAGGTCGTTGAACTATTGTTAAACTACTTATCCTTAAAGCGTGAAAATGGACTGGAATGTGTTTGGCATTGCTGCCGGGGTCGGTTGTATTTAAGAAATTTTTCCTTCATTTTCGGGCAGAATCGAGTGGCTTTTTCATAAGTGTCTTTGCAAATTTCAACTTCAACCACACCCTGTGACATTGGCCAATCTGCTTTTTCGTTTAGTAAAACTGTTTCTCCCCGGGATTGAAATTCTCCACCATCATATATTTTTCGAATAGCATTACCAAAAATGGGGAGAGCTGCGGAAGAGCCGAACTGTTTTTCACCCAAGGAAACTGCCGGGTCATCCATACCCACCCAAATGCCAATAGCCAATTGAGGTGTAAATCCTACAAACCAGGCATCTGCCTTACTATTGGTGGTGCCGGTTTTACCCGCTGCAGGAGCACGAAATTTATACTTCCAGCGTAATGCCCCGCCAGTACCGTCATCCACAACCGATCTCATCAGGTCCCGAAGAATATAAATGGTGGCTTCATCCTGTACTTCCCTACTCTCAGGAATAAATTCTTTAATAATTCTGCCATGACGGTCTTCAATTCGGGTTATAGCAAGGGGCTGGGAGTAAATACCATTATTTGATATGGCACCATAGGCAGAGGTAATTTCTAAGGGATATACCTCAGATACTCCCAAAGCAATTGCGTCAACCCCCCGAATATATGTTGTCATGCCAAAATCTTTTGCATTTTGTACAATATCTCTGGGCTGGACTAATTCTTGAACTACACGAACCGAAATCAAATTCAATGACCGGCGCAATCCTTCACGTAGGGTGGTTAGTAAACCTGTTGAACCATCATGATTTTGAGGGTTCCACTGAGTGGTATCATCAATAAAAACAATGAGGGGTTGATTTAATAATTCAGTCGTTGCAGTATTTCCCTGTTCTAAGGCAGTGAGATAAATCATGGGTTTAAACACAGACCCCGGTTGGCGTTTTGCCTGGGTGGCTCGATTAAAATGGTCTCGATATATTTCCTCTTGACGTCCACCAACCATTCCCAGAATATGCCCCTGAATTGGGTCAATTACAATCCCTGCACCTTGCACCAATAATTGGTTTCTTAATAATACCGGGATTGTATCATTCGTTTCAATCATAAACCGGACACTGTCTATGTCAAATTGAGTAAATCCGATGGCATCTTCCAGTTTTGTTTGGTCTTGAAGAAATTCTTTATTTAGGATAGCCTGATTATTCTTCATTCCTATATTAAATGCATCTTCCAATGCCAATTGAATTCGGCTATCTAAAGTTGTATGAACCACCAAGCCATCTTTGTACAAATTAATGTCCAACTCTTCGTCAATCTTTTCAAGTTCTCTTCGAATATGCTCGGTAAAATAAGGTGCCAGACCATCATCTTTTTCAAACTGCTTTACCGGTAAATCTTTCTTAAGGACTAATTGATATTCATTATCCTCAATATACCCCTGTTCTTTCATAATTCTCAGAACCAGATTTCTTCGTACGAGAGCTCGGTCAGGGTGGCGGATTGGAGAATATAGAGCTGGAGCAGGAAGTAAACCTATCAAAATAGCAGATTCATCTAAGCGAAGGTCTGATACATTCTTACCAAAGTAATGATTGGATGCTGCCTGAACGCCATAGGTGCCGTGTCCGAAATAAACAGAGTTCAGATAGAGCTCCATGATTTGTGTTTTGGTGAAAGTTTGCTCGATATTAATGGATGTGATCAGTTCTTTCAGTTTTCGGGTATATGTTTTTTCGAAACCAATAGTATTATACATATTTCGAGCGAGCTGCTGCGTGACGGTGCTGGCACCCTGCCTTCTGCTCAATGTCATCATATTAACAATAACTGCCCGTGCAAGGGACTGAAAACTCACACCTGAATGCTCATAAAAACTTCTGTCTTCCATAGCCAAAAGTCCATGTCGTAAACTTCGTGGAATTTGGCTGATATTCACTACATCACGCTTATGGATGTACAGCTCTTTGATAACAATTCCATCTGCAGATAATATTTTTGATACCTGTTCAGGATTAAAACGCTGGAGTTCAGCAATGGAGGGGAGGTCTCGCGATAAAACAAAGAGGTAAATGATTCCACCAATAAAACATGCGAGTAAAAAAAGAAAGGTGTTTAATAACACCTTCCACCAAGACGCAGATTGAAATTTCTGATTACCGGAATTGTGTTCGGGCATCTACTCTTATTTGCTGGGTTTTGTCATTGACACCGGGTCGAGTATTTCATTTAATTTATCTTTATCAAGCACATTTTCTTCTATGGCGATTTCTCTAACGGTTTTACCACTATTATAAGCTTTGTAAGCAATATCAGCAGCTTTATCATAACCTATAACAGGTGCCAGAGAAGTACACATTGCCAGGCTCCCTTCAATATAACCGGCACATTTTTCTTGGTTGGCTTTTAAACCTGTAATGAGTTTTTCTGTGAAAATATTTGTACTGTTGGCAAGTATGGTTAT
>CAZGBZ010000025.1:15194-16319 GCA_964524135.1 uncultured bacterium | reverse complement strand
AATATCTTAATACGAAATGTTTTTATTGCAGCAATATTGACCTCAATACTTGCATTAATCATCCCGAAAACATACAAATCAACTGCCCTTTTAATGCCTCCCAAATCACAATCAGAACAAGGAATTCTTGCCAATATTGAGGGGCTCGCCTTTGGGGACTTTTTATCCTCTTCATCGGCTGAAGTATCAAATACAATTTTTGCCATTTTGAAGAGTCGTACCATGATGGAATCGATTGTGAATAAAATGGGGTTAATTCAGAGATATGAATCTGATAATTTAGAGGAAGCTGTGAAAGTATTGAAGGATAATCTCAGTTTTGAACATTTGGAAGAAGGGACAATCAGTATAAGCGCAAATGTTCAGACTCCATGGCTGTCAAATGAGCAGAAAGAAATTGAAGCGAGGAATTTAGCTACGGAAATCGTGAATTATATTTTAAGTAAATTAGATAAAGTGAATAAGACCCTTCAAACAGATGAAGCACGATTTCAGAGAGTATTTATGGAAAAAAGATATGGTGAGTCTATAGAAAATTTGCAGGAATCGGAAGAAAAATTAAGATTATTCCAGATGCAACATAATACCCTTGATTTGGCCGAGCAAACCAGAGCAGCAATAAGAATTGGAGCTGAAATTAAAAGTCAAATTCTTATTGATGAAGTGAAATTGGGCATCCTTAATAAAACCTATAAAAAGGATCATCCTGAAATTGATAAGCTCACTATGGAAATTACAGAACTTGAAGAGCAGCTAGCTAATTTGGATTACAATTCTCACAATCCTGGTAATACCAATAATAATTTATTTCCTAAATATTCTGAAGTTCCCAATTTAGAAATTGAACTCATGCGTTTACAAAGAGAAGTTGAAATTCAAAGTAAGCTGTATGCGTTTTTAACTCAAAAATTTGAGGAATCCAAAATCCAGGAAGCGAGGGATACCCCAACCATTCAAATTCTGGATGATGCCAGTTCTCCTATAAAACGCTTTAAACCAAAACGAACTATCATGGTAATTGGGTATTCTCTCATAGCTTTTGTACTATCTGCTTTATATGTAATTCTAGTTGAGTTCAATAAAACAGGAAATCGCAGTAGTTGAGCACAATTTAATTACATCTAC
>CAZGBZ010000025.1:0-15184 GCA_964524135.1 uncultured bacterium | reverse complement strand
GGATAAAAACACCGGTCTATAATGGTTTCTGAAATTTTCATTCGAATGGTGGGTACCTTTTCTTCCCGCCTCATAACATTTTTAACTTCCCTCTACATTGCATCTATATTAAGCGAAGGGGAATGGGGCAGGGTCAGTCTCCTTATGAATTATTTCACCATTTTTCTTGTCTTTGCAGGTAATTTCTTTCCACGAGCCATTACCACTTACACCGCTCAAAATATTTCGAATACCACAGATAGTAATTCTGCATTGCTAATAGGAAATCGAATTGTTCTTATTGCCTCAGCTATTACAATTTTTTGCGGGCTTATTTTTATAAAATTTGCCAATCCAATTCCAGACCCCAATATGGAAACTCTTCTGTTACTTTTATTGCTAATGGTTTCGGTTCCGATTTTATCTCAAAATATAATTTGTTATTTTCAGGGATTGGGTAAGGTTGGATTAATGACGCTACTGGAATTTATCCGCAGCATAATCACTTCTGCCATAATTATTTTAGGAGTGAAATCATTCAGTGAGCCTCTCCCAGGTTGGACGTATGGGAAATCGCTTGGAATCTTACTCTCCCTCTTTATTTTAATAATTGTATATTATGGAAATAAGGAGGGCAATATTATTAAATGGAAATTCTCTAATGTTCAATTATATGAAAAATTAAAAAAATATTTTTATTGGGGATTGTTAGGAGCTGTCTTTTCTGTTGCAATTCGTAATGTAGATGTTATCATTATTTCCAATACTTTCAACAGTGATACTCAAACAGGTCTATTTAAATTAAGCATTCTATTTTTCACCGCTTTTGGACTTTTTGGACAATCAATCACCTCTGCGCTCCATCACCGAATTGCTGCACTTTCAGAAAAATTATCCGAGTTAAAATCATTTATATTTAAGATGAAAATAATTACTATTCCCATTTATTGTCTAATTGCTTTCATTTTGTTCATTTATTCTGAAAATATTACTGCCTTCATTTTTAGTGACAAGTATCTTGAATTAGGTGCAATCCTGAAGATTATTTTGATTGCATCCATTTTCCAAATTTATACATTTATAAATGGAGGTGTTTGGGCAGGTATTGGAAATATGAAAATGAATTCGCTATTTTTTAGTATATCTTCAATAATGTATATAATTATTCTCATTTTCTTTATTAATAAATTTGATTTTTATTTATTCCCCTATGCTATTTTAATTTCTTCAATATTTGCTGCAATTTATAGTGAATTCCTTTTTAGAAGGTTATTCAAAGTATAATGAGCATTTCTTTTTTCACATATTTGGTTTCAATAAGTGTATTAATTATATCTATTTTGTGGATTGTGAAACTTCTGGGAAATAATTTTATTCTAACCCTCCCAGGATTTTTCTACGTCCATTTTGTTATATTTATTTTTCTGGGGAGCCCTGTATTCTTTCTTCTTAAAGGTGCAGATAACTTTCAATATATTATAGCAACCCACTTGGTTATGCTCATTTTTCCCATGGGTATATTAATAATGAATAAACTGATGATTAATGATTACCAATTAACCTTTAATGGGTTTATGAATAAGCCCGTAGAGGATGAGCAACCCGGGAATCAATTCTTGTTTTTATATCTTTTTGTTTTGGGAATAGCCATTAGTATAACATTATTGTATTATTCAAAATTGGAGATTATCCCCATTAATTTTATGATAAATAATCTATTAGGCGATATAAATATTACAGATCTTGCAAAACTGAGAGAATCATCCACAACCACTTTCAAATTAGGCAAGCTGCATCGTTATAAATTCTTCATGGCGCAGTTAATTCCATTTTTAGTGGTGCTGGCATTATTGAAATCAAAATTGACAAAAAAGAATATTTGGCGATTTATGTTTTTTGCTTTAGCTGTTTTTGCAATGTACAGGTGCATTTCTGACTTGCAGAAAAAACCCCTGCTGGACTTTATCATTCTATTATTTACCGCATCCTGGATTTTCAAGGGGAAAATCAATTGGAAACAAGTAGGAGTGTTAATAGGTGTAGCTGTGGGCATTTTATCTTTAATGTATATTTTTATTATGGGATTAACCAATCGACCTTTTATAACATTATTAGAAGGAATTAGCTCTCGTCTCTTTCTGGGGCAGACAGCACCTTTATATTATTATTTTTCATTATTTCCAGATTCTCATGATTTTTTATATGGTGCTACTTTGCCTAATCCCGGAGGAATTTTTCAATTTGAACATTTCCCAATAACAAAATGGATATTTGTTAATGGATTAAATAGAAGCTGGGAAATTGTGGGCACAGCACCCTCAGCTTTTATTGGAGAAATGTATGCCAACTTTGGATTCCCTATAATGGCTTTATCAATATTAGTTCTATCATTAATTTTGCAATATATTCAGATAAAATTTATTACACGTCCTCGAACACTTCTACTCACTGCATTCTATGCTTATTTTGTATTTTTATCTGGACAATTCGCTATGACGGGAATGTTTATCGTTGCCCATTTATACTTGATTCTTTTCTTATTTACGGCTATACTTTTTGTGGATGGGTATTCTCTCCTTGTGGGGGCAGAGAAAAAGTGAAGCCAAAGGTCGTTCATATTGTATTAAATACTTTTGTACAAGATTCCAGAGTTATGCGTGAATGCAAGTCCCTTGCTGAAAATGGGCATGAGGTTTCTGTCATTGCATATTGGATGAGTGGTCTGAAAGAAAATGAAACACAAGATGGGTACGCTATTAAAAGGTTGAAACTCATATCAAAATCTTGGACGAATAATTCAATAGTACAAGTATTTAAGTATATTGAATTTTTAGTTAGGGCATTGTTAGCGATCAAAAGCATTAAACCCAAAAGCTGTCACGGTCATGATCCCAGTGGGCTTTTTGTAGCCTATTTTGCAAAATATTTTTGGGGATGCAAACTTATTTATGACAGTCATGAATTATGGGGACACACAAGTCATATGAAAAATTATAATAGAATTCTGTACAAATTTGGAGGAGTATGTGAAAAATATATCATTAAAAAAACAGATATTGTTATAACAGTTAATAATTCAATTGGCGATATTTTAAAGAAAAATACAGGAAAAGAGAGTATAAAAATTATTCGTAATATTTCTGAAAATAATTCTGCAAAAATAAATTTAAATAGAAATCACCTGAATTTGCCGAATTCAAAATTTATTTTGATTTATATTGGTAGCCTGGCAAATGGTAGGGGGGTAGACCAATTGATTAAATGTATGAATCATGTTCGCCAGGATATAGGTTTAGCGATTGTTGGCGGAGAACCGAAATATCATGATGAATATAATAGGTTGATAGAAAGTTATTCACTAACAGGGAGGGTTGGAATATTGCCTGCCGTTTCGCCAAATGAAGTGATAACTCTTTGCAGTCTTGCCGATGTGGGTATTCACCCCATTGAAAATACCTGTCTTAATCACTTTTATTGTTTACCCAATAAATTATTTCAGTATATACAGGCAGGGATACCAATAATATGCAGTGATTTTCCTGAAATGAAAAAAATTGTAGATGGTTATAAAGTTGGAAAAGTATTTGACGTTGAAGATATAACTAATATATCCAACACAATAAATTTATTATTTCAAAATACAGAAAAGTTGATAGAATATAAAAATAATTGTATTAAAGCTTCCACTACATTAAACTGGAATATTGAAAAACTAAAATTGCTTGATATATATAATAACTTATTTTCATCTTCTAAATAGTTGAGTCTTGTTAACTTAATTACCTGCCTTAATTAATTGAAAATTCAGATACTTACTCAATATTATTATCCTGAAATAGGTGCTGCTGCAACCAGATGGACAGATTATAGTCAGTTATTAGCAGAAATGGGGCATGAAGTTACAATTATTTGTCAAAAACCTAATTATCCCAATATTCATTTGTTTACTGAAAAACGATTTAATAATATTGAAGACCAAAAAACAATATCACTTAAAATATGTAGAACCTGGGTTTGGATTAATGATAGAAATTCATTCATGAAGAGAATAATTTATTTTAATTCATTTATGATTTCAGCTATTATCAAATCCATTCGCTTGCAAAAGCCGGATGTGTATATAGCTTCCTCTCCCTCCTTATTTTCAGGATTTGCTGGAGTGATGATCTCAAAATTAAATAAAAGACCCCTAATATTGGATATAAGAGATATATGGCCAGAATCTGCTATTGAATTGGGAGAATTAAGGTCGTCAATCAGTAAAAATATTGGATATGCTTTACAAAAGTTTATTTATAATAATTCCAATGCATTCCTTGTTGCTGTACCTGGATTTTCAAAACATTTATCAAATAATAGTCATTCAAAGAATAAAATTGTTATTCCACTTTTAAATGGAGTTGATGATGAATTTATAAAAATGGGGGAAGCTATCTCCAAGCCCTGTTTAGACTCAATTAATTTAATATACGCTGGAAATATTGGATTGGCTCAAGATTTTGTAACAATAATAAAAGCAGCAAAAATATTAGGGAATAAATATAAATTTATCATAATCGGGGACGGAATATTAAAGGGAGAGGTTTTAAAACTTATTAAAAACATTGATGTTGAAAATGTAATAGTAAAACAACCTTTGAACAAAAAAGATTTAATTAATGAATATTTAAAATCTCATATTGGAATAGTTTCCTTAAAAAATAAAGATATTTTTAAAAATGCAATTCCTTCTAAAACTTTCGAATATATGTCCTGCGGGTTAGCAGTGATATGTACAATTAAGGGTGAAATTGAAAATATAATAATTGAATCAGAAGGAGGGATATGTATTGAGCCTGGAAACCCGAAAAATTTTGCAAATACAGTTAAAAACCTAACCGATGAAAAGATTGATTCAATGGGTAAAAATGGTAAAATATTTGTAAAAACAAAAATGAGGAAAAGTGATTTAATTAAAGATGCTGTTTATGAAATTGAATCAATAATTAATTAAAAGAAAAGATTAATAATAATTATGAAAATAGTTACAATCATTGGAAATAGACCGCAATTTATTAAAACTGCATTAATATCCAGAGAAATAAGAAAAAATGATATTGAAGTATTAATTCATACTGGGCAGCATTATGATTCAAATTTATCCGATATATTTTTTAATGAATTAAAAATACCAAAGCCTGATAAATTTCTGGGGATATCGGAGAAGAGTCATGCAAATCAAACTGGGCTGATGATGATAGAAATTGAGAGAATATTATTCCATGAAAAACCTGATTGTACAATCGTATATGGGGATACTAACTCTACCCTTGCAGGGGCGTTAGCTGGAATTAAGTTAAATATCCCTATTGTACATATTGAAGCAGGATTGAGAAGTTTTAATAAAACTATGCCGGAAGAAATTAATCGTATCTTAACGGACCATATTTCAACGTTGCTATTTTGCCCTAATGAATCTGCTGTTAATAATTTAAATAATGAAGGATTAACTAAAGGAATTCTAAATTGCGGTGATGTAATGGAGGAAGTTTTTGAATTTGTTTATAAAAACATTCTTAAAACACAATCAGATCCCTATGCCTATATGACAATGCATAGAGCCGAAAATACTGATCAAAGTATAATTATGGTAAAGCGCATTGAACAAGTAGGAAAAATTAATTTGGATGTTATCTGGCCAATTCATCCCCGAGCACAAAAACAATTAACTAAATTCAATATAACTATTCCTTCAAATATAAAATTAATAGAACCACAGGGGTACTATAAAAATATTGAGCTTATAAAAAATTCTCAGATGGTTATTACGGATAGTGGAGGTTTGCAAAAGGAGGCTTATTGGGCTGGAATCCCATGTTTTACTTTGCGGAATGAAACTGAATGGTTAAATACTGTTTCGGCAGGGTGGAATGTGATAATTTCTCCCGAAGATAATTTAGGAAAGAAAATTGAGAATATCTCAATTCCTGAAAACAAATATATAAGGAAAAAAAATATTTCTGAATCAAAATTAATTGTAGAAAAAATAAGAAATTTAATTTGATAATTCTTGAAAATTTAAAAAAACAATTACATCCTGATACAAAATATCCCTCTGAACAAACAGGCTGTTACCCATAAATTTTCCTGAATAACTACCTTGTTTTGTTCTTCATTAAATAGGAGGTGTTTTAATATGAAATTATTTTTTAAAGTATTATTTCTTTTATCTTTAGGTACGCTGCATTCGGACTGCACAGAGGCAGACTGCGGTCCACCTCTTGGTATGCCCAATTATCTCTGTGCTGATGGTGAAACTATTGCCGGTCCTGGTGATTGCTTAGAAACGGCAAACGGTGACTGTACCTGGGAAATCGTTTCCTGCCCTCAATCTACTCAAACCGGCTACCTTAAACTTATTGAATTTAGCACCTGCATGGATACCTGTGCATATTACTATCTGGAAACCGAATTTGGTGATTATATTTCCAATGTAACCGATTTAGACAATATTGAATCACTCAGCTATTTTGATCATCGCTATGTAACACTTTCTGGTGAGGATGTGTGGTGTGTGGAATGCGGGGCAGTGGATGTAAGTGAAATTGCTATATCCGGCAACTGTGAAATACCTGTAGACTGCTTCCAGGACCCCTGTATTGATGCCAGCTGCTCGGCTTTCCCAAATGCTGAATGTGTTTCCACATATTGTGGCGGTTGTCATGCTGACTTTTACCAAAATGGAGAACTCATCACCGATTGTACGACTGATATTAACTGTAATGATTTCAATTCCTGTAGTGACTGCACCGATTCAGGCTGTTTCTGGCAGCCTTACTGGGAACCTACTCCAGGTGGATATGGGACTTGTGCAGACGAATGTATGATTGCAGATCTGGATTGCTATGGAGAAACTGATTGGTGGATCGCTGCGTGTCCTGAATATGATGATTGCATCGACCTTGGGGATATTTACTTCGGTCCCTGCGATATGATATTAGGGATTGGATTTATTAATGGTAGTTGTGATTACATATCAGGGTGTGCCTGGAATGATTATTCAGATGCATTTTTTGAGACTATTGACGAATGTGAAGCAGCCTGTTTTGATGATCAACTCACCTGTGATGAAATTGCTGCAGAGTATGAATTGCTGCATTTTGATGAATATGCGGTCTGTGAATATGACATGGACTGCATGGCAGTCTGGGGGGATTGCGATGTGGGCTTAGGCGGTTGTCATTACTCTGTAAATGCGGAATTCTACCCGGAAGAAGAAATTAACCACTTGGTAGATTTATGGATTGAGGATGACTGCATGGAATGGGTATGTGACTGCTCTACTCCGCCTTATGCCCAATGTATTAATAATGAATGTATCTCTGCCTATTGTTTTGGGGATAATCCCGCAGGCTGTCAGCAGACTGGCTGTGCTGATGGTTATGATTGCGTAGTAAATGCCAACGATTGCATTTCATCCTATTGTGAATGTGATGGATTCTACAGTGGTTGGTTCTGTACTGAAGACTGTGGTGGCGGTACCTGTGTTGCATCCATGTTGTTAGGCGATATGAATAATGATGGTGTTATCAATGTTGTGGATATTGTTATTGCTGTTGATTATATTCTCAATGATGTGTTTAATCCCTTAGGCGATATGAATGACGACGGTTCCCTGAATGTGGTTGATATTATTTTGATGGTAAATCAGGTTTTGGGGTAAAAGTGCCATAGATATAAGTTAATTTACCAATAATATTGAAGAATTGTAGAGGTACAATGAATTGTGCCTCTTTTTCTAATGGAGTATAAATTAAATCTTTTACTCCAAACACTCCATCATTCCATAAATCCAAAAAACTATTTATAATTCCAAATAACCCCTTGCACCCTATTATATATACATCCTAATATATACCGACCAGTCGGACGGTATTATGGCAATAAATCTACCTAAAGAAGAACGGCAGTCGCAAATTATGGAAGCGGCTATGAAAGTCATTACGCGTAAAGGTTTCTCCAATACGCGCATGAATGATATCGTTAATGAAGCCGGTATGAGTAAAGGAGCTATTTACCATCATTATCAAGGTAAAAAGGAAATCTTCCTGGCACTGATAGGACATTGGGAAACACAAACCTTTCCGGACTTCTACAGCCGTAATGGAATAGAGAGATCAGCAGCAGATACACTTCATGATTTTGCGAATGAAGTAATTAAAGTATTCAAATCCCGCAGTCATGTATTTCAAGCGGAAGTTGAATTTTGGGCTTTGGCAAATCAGGATGATGAAGTCCGTAAACGTTCTCAAGAATTATATGAAAAAATTATAAACTTATTCGAATTGGTAATTATAAAAGGTATTCGTGAAAAAGAATTCATAAATGTAGATACTCGCATAACGGCTATTTATATTCTATCCGTATTTCAGGGGATCAATTGGTTTTGTATATTTAAGGATAAAAAGATAAATGCAGAAACATACATACGACATTCAATCAAATTAATTTTAACCGGACTTAAAATCTCATAGGAGAAACCATGGGGCAAACAGACGTAATAGAATCAACAAACGAAAGTAATAATCTATCAGATTTGGAAACTTTATATATTGATTATGCAAAACTACAGGGCAGAGGCGGAGCTTTTCTCATTAGTCCAGTAGATAAAGGCAAGGTATTCTCTCGGGAGCAATTTTCTGAAGATCATAAAATGTTTGAACAAGCTGCACGGGAATATGGAGAAAATCGCCTGTTGGAAGTACGGGAAGATTTGAATGTACTAAACAAGGATTTGAGTATAGAGATTTTTAAAGAAATGGGTGAATTAGGATTTTTAAGCACAGATGTTCCTGAAGAATTTGGCGGATTGGCACTGGATAAAACAACATCCTGTATTATAGTAGATGCACTTTCAGCAGGAAGAAACGCTTCAATGCTGGTTACAGCCAGTGCACATACTGGGATTGGAATGCTGCCCATCGTTTGGTATGGTAATTCAGATCAAAAGGCAAAATATCTCCCAAAAATGGCTTCTGGTGAGTGGATGGGTTGTTATGCTTTGACTGAATCAGGCGCTGGGTCTGATGCCTTATCAGGCGCTACTACTGCAGAATTGAATGAGGAGAAAACTCATTATCTACTAAATGGAACCAAGATTTTTGTAACCAATGGCGCTTGGGCAGATGTAGCAGTTACCTTTGCTTCAGTTAATGGGAAATATACAGCATTCATTTTGGATAAGGATTGTGATGGCTGGGTTATTGGTGAAGAGGAGAAAAAAATGGGAATTAAAGGTTCCTCTACTGTTACCTTCTTTTATGAAAATTGCAAAGTCCCTGTGAAAAATGTGTTAGGGAAAGTTGGAGATGGTGGTCCAATTGCCTTTAATGTCCTTTATGTAGGTCGTTATAAACTGGGTGTTACAACGGCTGGGGGGTCAAAATATATTATAGAAGGTGCACTCGAATATGCAAATGAAAGAGAACAATTTAGTCGTTCTATTAAAAAATTCGGAATGGTACAGCGAAAATTTGCCAATATGGTTGCTCGAGTATGGGAAGGTGACTCTATTAATTATATGATAACTGGATCAATCGACTCTGCATTGGCAGAAGTTGATAAGTCTGCAGATAATTATTTTGACATAGTTCAGAAAACCATTGAAGATCATGGAATTGAAGCATCTATTTCAAAAATTGTGGGATCTGAAACGTTGGCGTATTGTACGGATGAGGGGCTGCAAATTTTCGGCGGAAATGGTTTTATAGAAGAATATCCAATGGCCTGTGCTTACCGTGATGAACGAATCAATCGAATTTTTGAAGGTACAAATGAAATTAATCGTCTCATTATTGGTGGGACAGTTTTGAAAAAAGCTATTCTGGAAGAAATTCCACTTCGAGATACCATTGCACATCGCATGGAGAATTGGCTCCCAGAGCTGAATATCTCTGATGATGAACCCCTTTTCATTGAAGCCAGAGCTATTGAGTTTTGTCGTTCTTTCATGCTTTTTTGTTTATATGAATCCATTTTAAAATATGGACAAGATCTTAAAAATGAGCAGTGGATTATTGAGCTATTTGCTAATATGGTAATTGCCTTAGCTATTATGGATACCGGATTTAAACGCTACAATCAATTAGATTCTGGTGAGCATAAAAATAATACTATGGAAGTTTTGAGTCTTTCAGTTGCGGATCAATTTGATAAAACAGTAAGTAATGGTACTGATATTATTAATTTTTTATTTAATGGTGAAAAACTAACCAATAAATTGGAAGAGATTCATAAATGGCAAACTGTCACGGGCTATACTCCAAATAGGATAAATAGCCAAAAAGCAATAGTTGACACTTTATACACCCATAATAAATATTATTTGAATTAAAAGGAGAAGAAATTAATGTCAGTTGAATCATTCATTATTGATGGAGCCCGAAGCCCGATTGGAACCAAAAATGGCCAGATGGTTGGTGTTCGGTCTGATGATCTTGCCGCTCAAGTTATCCAGGGCTTGATGAAAAGAAATGAAAATGTGCCCCCTGAAGTGGTAGAGGATGTGGTAGTTGGTTGTGCGTTTCCTGAGGGTCCCCAGGGTATGCTAATGGCGCGATCTATTTCTGTGCTGGCTGACCTCCCTATTGAGTCCGGTGCGAAAGTGGTAAACCGTTTTTGTGGTTCTTCTATGGACTCAGTACATCAGCTTAGTCAAGCGATTATAGCAGGTGATGTTGATGCAGGAATTGCAGGCGGTGTAGAAGATATGTTCGGTGTGCCCATGGGAGGCTTCAATCCCAGTTTTAACCCCGAATTATATGAAAAGGAATTTTATATTGGTATGGGTGAGACGGCTGAAATTCTTGCAAATGATTTAGAAATTTCCAGGGAAGATCAGGAAGCCTTTGCTGTGAAATCCCATGAAAAAGCCTTGGCAGCCATTGAGGGTGGAAGATATGATAATGAAATTATCTCTGCTCAAATTAATGGTACGGAAGTCAGTAAAGATGAGGGACCTCGTACACCTAATCTTGACAAAATTAAATCACTTGATCCTGCTTTTGATGCTGATGGTACGGTTACAGCAGCAACCTCCAGTCCTATTTCTGTTGGTGCCGCTGCGGCAATTATAATGGGCGATGCAAAAGCCAAAGAATTAGGACTCTCTCCTAAATATAAAATTAGATCTCGGGCAGTAGCCGGAGTAGATTGGACACGAATGGGTTCTGGACCTTTGCCTGCCACTGAGAAAGCTCTGACCAAAGCAGGACTGCAACTCAGCGACATTGATGCTATTGAATTAAACGAGGCTTTTGCCGCACAATCTCTCTATGTCATCCGTAAAGGCGGCTGGGACATTGATAAAATAAATTTGAATGGTGGTGCCATTGCACTTGGTCATCCACTAGGCTGTTCTGGTGTGCGCTTATTGGTGACCCTAATGAATGTCATGGAGCAAAATGAGTTTAACCTGGGACTTGCCACCATGTGCATCGGTAGCGGGCAGGGAATTGCTACGGTTATAGAGAGAGTGTAGCATTATGATGTCACTCGACATTCATTATCAGCATACTCAAGTATCATCAACTTTTACCTTTTCAAGTATTTAATTAATATGGAGATTTACTAAATTGGAAAATTCATTTAAAATAGAAAAAGTCGCTGTTCTGGGAACAGGTGTAATGGGAGCTCAAATAGCCGCACATTTAACCAATGCAAAAATACCGGTATTGGCATTTGATATTTCTCAGGAAATTGCCGAAAAAGGAGTAGCTGCCAGTACAAAATTAAAGCCCAGTGCCTACTACAATCCCAAAACAGTAGAAATGATTACTCCCCTAAACTATGAGGATCATATAGCACAAATTACTGAATGTGATTGGATTATTGAAGTCATAGCCGAAAGGTTGGATTGGAAACAGGATCTCTATAAAAAAATCCAGCCCCATTTGAAAAAAGATGCCATTATTACATCAAATACTTCCGGCATTTCTATTGCAGAATTAGTAGAAGGTATGGATAGTGATATGGCCAGTCGTTTTTTCATCACACACTTTTTTAATCCACCTCGGTATATGAAGTTAGTAGAGATTATTCAATCTGAAAAAACCAACACAGATTTAATTACTCCCATGGCAGTATTTTTGGAGGAGACTTTGGGTAAAGGGGTGGTCTATGCCAAGGATACTCCCAATTTTATTGCCAACCGTATTGGTGTTTATGGTATGATGGTAATCCTGGAAGAAGCCCATAAGAAAAAATTATCCATTGAGGATGTGGATGGTTTAACCGGTTCCTTAATTGGACGTCCAAAATCTGCTACCTTCCGTACTGCGGATGTGGTGGGTCTTGATACCATGTGTTTTGTTGCCAAAACCGCCTATGAAAAATGTACCGAAGATTCTGAAAGAGAAACCTTTAAAATTCCTGATTATCTACAAAAAATGGTAGAGAACGAATGGCTGGGACAGAAAACCAAACAGGGTTTTTATAAGAAAATTGATAAAGGCGTAATTCATTCTATTGATTTGGATACATTAGAATATACTCCTCAAAACAAAAAACGCTTCGCAGGCGTTCGTCTGGCAAAGGAGCATATCAAGTTAACAGATCGCTTAAAAGAATTGGTAAATTCAGATGACCCCGCTGGTCAGTTTGTCTGGGAAGTTACTACTAAAGCCTTATTATATTCTGCCAACCGCGTGGGCGAAATCGCTGATGATATTGTTAATATGGATCGTGCTATGCGTTGGGGATTTGGATGGGAGCTGGGACCCTTTGAAGTATGGGATGCCATTGGTGTTGCCGAATCAGTAGAGCGAATGAAGAAAGAAGGCAAAATAATTCCTCAATGGGTGACTGAAATGTTAGCATCAGGACATACTTCATTTTACTCCAGACTGGAAGGGTTCAATTGTTATTGGGATGTGAACAAAAAAGATTATCTGCCCATCCCAACTTCGCAAAAAGAACTGAGGTTTTCCAATTTCAAGTACAATGGCAGTCTCATAGAAAATCATTGGTCTGCATCTTTAATTGATTTGGGTGATGCTGTGGCAGGAGTTCAATTTCATTCAGTATTGCAGGCGCAATTAAATCCCATTGATGGTTCTGTTTTGCAGACTATTTATTTGGCTCAGAAATGGGTAAAAGAAAATGGATTTAAAGGATTGGTTATTTCTGGTGATGGTGCCAATTTCTGCGCTGGTGCCAATTTAAATATGATTCTCAATTCAGCCTACCGGAAAGACTGGGATGAGTTAGACCGTACCGTTAAAACCATGCAGGATATTCTTCAAGGATTACGCTTCGCACCATTCCCAGTTGTGGCAGCGCCATTTGGGCTGGTATTGGGTGGTGGATTTGAAGTTATTGGAGCCTGCGATAAAATTGTAGCAGCTGGTGAATCGTATATTGGATTGGTAGAAGTGGGCGTTGGACTTATCCCTGGTGCCGGCGGTAATTTGCGGATGATTTCCAATTTGAGCAAAAAGTTGAAATCTGCTATGCCGGGTGCATTCCCCGTTATTCAGAAAGCATTTGAGACCATCGGATTTGCCAAAGTGGCTACCTCTGCCAAAGAAGCACAGGCCATTGGTTATCTGCAAAAAGAAGATAGAATTGTGGTTAACCGTGATTATGTATTGGCGGAAGCCAAGCAGGAGGTCTTGGATTTGGCAGAAGGATACGCAGTGCCGGACGTAGAATCGTTTAAACTCCCGGGAAAATCTGGAAGACTTGTATTAGAAGGTACCCTGAAAGGATTTGTGAAATCTGGGAAAATTAGTGAGCATGATGCTCTTATTGGTCGCAAGCTAGGGCACGTCCTCACTGGCGGTGATAAGGGGGGACCATTTACAGCAGTGGATGAACAATATCTATTGGATATTGAGCGGGAAGTTTTTGTTTCTCTAGCTGGGGAACAAAAATCAATTGACCGCATTGAATACATGCTGAAACGAGGTAAACCACTAAGAAATTAATAAAATAATTAGCCCAAAACAATGAACTTAACATGGTTTATTGTTTTTCTCCGGAAAAGCCTGGCGATTGCCGGGCTTTTCTATTTATAGTGATACAATCATCCTGATTGTGGAGGGTTTAGCCAAAGTGCAAAACAAACTCGCAGGTCAAATACCGAATTTCAATTTTCTTTCCCTTTTCACTTTTCCCCTTTCTCCTCCTTCACTTCCTACCTCCGAAATATATCCTTCAAAATATATCCGACAATATTAGGGTTCTCTTTTAAGCGGCGAACAGAATAGGCGTACCAGTCTTTTCCAAATGGAACATACACCCGTACCTTAAAGTTATTCTTTAAGTGGATTTTCAGCCAGCCGGACATGGGAACGCCATATAAAACTTGGAATTCAAATGCGTCTGATGGAACGTTTAATTCTTCAATCATGGAATAAGCCGCTTCCAACAGCTCAAAATCATGGGTGGCAATACCAATATAAATCCTCTTTTCAAAAGCAAAGCGTAATAGCTTTAGAAAATTGCTATTTATCTGCTTCCGTCTCTGTATGGCAATTGCAGGAGGTTCTTTGTAAATTCCTTTGCATAGGCGGAAATTAAAACTACCATTTTGCGAGAGGTTTTCTAAATCTTCTTTAGTACGATACAGGTACGCCTGAAAAACGGTTCCCACATTTTGATATTTTCCATAACAGCTTTTAAATATGGAAATTGTTTCATCTGTCACAGCAGAGCTTTCCATATCAATCCGTAAAAAATTATTGGTCTCTTTTGCTTTGGAAAGGAGTTTATTTAAATTCGATTGAAGTGTGCCATTGTTGATATCTTGTCCAATATGGCTGGGCTTGATGGAGATATTGCAATCCAGTCCCTGTTTGAAAATTTCATCATAAATTTTCAGATACTCATAGGTAATATTATCAGCCTCAGCTTCTGATTTAGTATGTTCACCTAGAATATCTACTGTTGCAGAATACCCTTTTTCATTTAACTGGCGCACTACCTCTAATACATCTGCTATGGATTCTCCTGCAACGTATCTGCCAGCAATTTTCCAAACCATCCAGAGGGGAAGCAATGGGATAATTTTGATTATGAATTGGTTGAAAATACTTTTTATCATCTGTATAAAATTATCAGATATTTCGGTGAATATCCAAAAATGAAAAATATTCTAAGCGATATATATGAATAGGGGTTGTTTGGTAATTTTTTACCTGTCTAAATTTAACACTCTGTCAAACAG
>CAZGBZ010000024.1:0-16382 GCA_964524135.1 uncultured bacterium | reverse complement strand
AAAACTGCTTTTATAAATTCGGCTCCCGAATCTTTGCAGACTTGTGTCCAGGTGTAATCTAATGCACCGTAAATATGATTGGTACCCAGCACCTCATCCCCATTTTTCAATTTGAGACTGCGAGCAACTGCATTTACTGCATGAGTGGGATTGGGATAATACACCAAATCATCCCCCTCACAGCCAACAAAATTACCCAGGGCATTCCGTGAGTCTGTTAAAAGTGGAAAAATGTCCGATTCTAAAAATTGAACCGGTTCCTTTTCCATTCTACTTTGCCATGATCGGAGGTTAGCCATAACAGATATTGGACACGCACCGAACGACCCATGATTGAGGAATATTAGGTTTTTATCCAGCAGAAACTGGGATTTCAAATTAGATAACATTTTTACAATTGAAAATTAAAGTATTAGTTTGGAAGGTCTGACGATTTAATATGAATTGTACGTTGGGGAAATGGTATTACTATCTCTTCTTTAGCAAATTCTTTATAAATTGCAGTATTTAATTCATCTGTAATTCTACCGCGATCTTCTGGTTTTTCAATCCAGAAAAGTAATTGAAAAGTGAGCCCTGAATCTCCGAAGGTTCTAAATCGCACTCTGGGAATTGGACTTTTACACACATTCTCATTATTTTTTGCAATTTCCTCCAACACAGATCTAACCTGATCAACATCTGATCCATAAGCCACACTAATAGTGATTCGAACCCGTTCATTTTCTTTAGGCCCGCCACTTTCATTAATAATTTTAGAATTGGCAATAAGTGAATTGGGCAGGGTAATTTCGATATCATCCCGGGTCATGATTCGAGTACTCCGCAGACCAATATATTTCACATACCCCCGTTCACCACCATCAAGATTTATATAATCTCCAGGTTTATAAGGGGTATCTGCCATAATAAAAAATCCTGCAAACAAATTTGCCACCGTATCCTTAGCTGCAAAACCCAGTATGGCTGCGAGGACTGTTGTGGAGGCCAATAATCCGGTAACATTTATATTCCAGCTAATAAGCATAAAATAAACTGCCACCAGGAAGATAACAACCTTTCCTACATTGTCAAAAAGAGGTAGAGTATGGGGTTGAACGATACTTTCGCCAAGGGTTTTATGGCGGCTATACCAATTAATAAAATGCATGAATGACTGGAAAAGCGCAATTGACCAAATAAAAATAGCTGTGGATTTGAATAATCCTATCAGAACAAATGTAATAATTTCCGGGAGTTGAAACAACTGAATTGAGATACCCAAGCCCATAAACAGGATGCTGTAATAAATTGGGCGGTGGAGAATTTGAATAATGCGGTCGTCAATAGTGCTTGCCGTACGGATGGCAAGGCGGGAGAGACCACTGGTAATTATCCAGTCAACTACCTTTGCAGCAACTAAGGAGCCAATGACTAGAAGCCCAGCCTGAAAAACTCTATTTTGTATGAGTGTAAAAAGTATTTCTAAATAATCATTCATAGCAGAAAAATTAGGACTGAATCCCACCAAAATAAAAACATTCTCCTAAGCTCTTTTTCGGAGAAATACCTGAACCTTTCCTTTTACACAAACTTCATCCCGAATAGAAATCCCCTCCACAGAATGCCAGCCTGAATATTTCCCCTTTTCATTTAATTCTTTTCCTGCAAAAGAAATCTCATCTTCATTAATTCTAAATTGAAAGTGGACATCAGATTTTACCATTTTTATAAATTGCACATTAATGGCTTGTGAATAAAAATCTGTTTCCATTCCTCTCCTCAATAAAACCTGTTTCATGAGTATTGGGAAGAAGGGATCCATAGCGCTGGCAATAGACCCGCCCCAGATAGATTTATTGGGATTACGATTCCAAAAGGAATGCTTTAATCGAACTTCCATATGGTGAAAATTTTCTGATATTGAAATAATTGAAATGCGGTTCACCAGAAAAGGAAACCAGAGATTAAGCAGTCTTTTCAATTCTTTAGGTTTCAGTTCAGCCGAATGATACCGCTTTAAAAAATATTGTACTGGGTTCAAGTTCATGCCTCTAAAAGTGGGGGGCTATCTTTAATTTTATCTAAACTGATTGAAGAAGGAGGTTATTTTTTTGAAAATTATATCCTGATCAGGATTTGCAACAAACATATTATGAGTTGCCTGTTTTACTAGAAACTTTTCTTTATATTCTGAGGATATATTATCATAAACCAACGCAATATTCGATTGAAGGGATAAAATGTCCCTTTCTGAATGGGCAATGAGTGCAGGACATTTTACAGCAGAGAGTTCCTTCTTAACTAAATTGGTGAGTTTACGCATTTCATTTACTGCGGACATGGGCCAAACCTGATATCCTAAATAATCATATTTATCCCTTACAGCTTTAGGATAGGATAATTTTTTATCTCTAAAGGGAACCATGCGATGGAATATTGGTGTTAATATTCTGGGTCCTATAAAATCTTTAAATTCTAAAACAGTGGATGCAAAAACTGCAGCATTTAAGGGAAAAATGGAACTCAAATGCAAAGCCAGATCACTGCCCATACTAATTCCGATTACAAAAACAATATCACAACGTGAGGACATTTCTGCCACGCCCTGTTCTGTAAATTCAATCCAATCTGTAAATTTTGTACGGTTACAATCTTCCGGAGTAGTACCATGACCGGGTAGGTTAATAGCATGGGTATAAAATCCCTGCTTGCCAAGATATTCGGCTAACTCCCTGGTTTCATAAGTGGTATTGGTAAACCCATGGATGATATAAACCCCATCCTTGCTTTCAGTATTAAATTGGTAATTTTTAGTATCAAAAAATTCCATTTTTTCTATTTAACTTTTCCTCAATTATTTCCACCCATTATTACATCACAGCCAATTGAAAGATTTCCTATTTTCAGATAATAAATGGATAAGACCTTCAATTTATCACAGATGTAATATTATTATTAAAAATAGATTGTAAAAATTATTAAATTGAATTATTTATAAAAATGAAATCAATTGATTTCATAATCATCGGCGGTGGATCCGCAGGCTCCGTTCTTGCCAATCGACTGAGTGCAGACCCTTCCAATGAAGTGTTGGTATTGGAAGCAGGGCGTCCCGATTACAAATGGGATTTCCGACTGCACATGCCGGCCGCACTTACGTATCCTCTAACTTCTAAAATGTATAACTGGTGGTATGAATCTGACCCGGAACCTTACATGAATAACCGCCGGGTATATCATCCCCGGGGGAAAGTATTGGGCGGTTCCAGCAGTATCAACGGCATGATCTGGATCCGAGGAAACCCGCTGGATTACAAAAAATGGGCCAGCAATGATGGTCTTGAAAATTGGGATTATGCCCATTGCCTACCCTATTTCATACGACTGGAACACCGCTTGATTGGGAGAGATGAATACCATGGTGATAATGGTCCTTTATATTTAACCACTCCGGAATGTGAGAATCCACTTTTTGATGCTTTTTTTAATTCGGTGCAGGAAGCGGGTTACCCCTTCACTCCAGATGTAAATGGCTATCAACAGGAAGGCTTCGGCAAATTTGATCAGACCATTTACCGAAGTCGCCGTTATAATGCAGCCCGGGCCTATATCCATCCCGTAAAGCATCGGAAAAACCTCAAAGTAAGAACTAAGACTTTGGTGACCAAAATAATATTTGAAGGCAAAAGAGCCATTGGTGTGGAAATAAAAAAGGGCTCTGGTGTAGAACGGATTTATGCCAATGAAATAATTTCCTGTGGCGGCGCTATTAACTCACCTCAGCTTCTACAACTCTCCGGAATTGGAAATCCAGACCATCTCTCTACCTTAGGCATTGACATGGAACATGATTTGCCAGGAGTGGGTCAAAATCTGCAAGATCATCTGGAAGTCTATGTGCAGTGGGCCTGTAAAAAGCCAGTGAGTCTCTATCCCATGTTGAATCCATTGCGGGCACCGAAAATCGGCTTCGACTGGTTATTCAGACGCAAAGGTACCGGTGCATCAAACCATTTTGAAGCTGGTGGATTCATCCGCAGTAATGATGAGGTAGAATACCCAAATCTCCAATTCCACTTCCTGCCCATCGCCATCCGTTATGATGGTACCGCGCCTAATGAAGGGCATGGATTTCAACTCCATGTAGGTCCGGTAAGCTCGGATGTACGTGGTGAAATTAATATCAAATCCACCAATCCGCAAGAATATCCCAGCCTCAAATTCAATTATCTATCTACTGAACAAGACCGGAAAGAATGGTGTGAAGCCATCCGCTGTGCGCGAAAAATAATTGAGACCGATGCCATGTCTGAATTCATGGGCAAGGAAATAGCCCCGGGGAAAGAGGTGCAAACGGATGAAGAAATACTGGACTTTATCGCTCGAGAAGGTGAATCTGCCTATCACCTCAGCGGCACCTGCAAAATGGGCACGGACACTATGTCGGTGGTAGATACTGACTTGAAAGTCCATGGCATTGAAAATCTGCGAGTGGTGGACGCTTCTATCATGCCCACCGTCACCAATGGCAATATTTATTCACCCGTGCTCATGATCGGTGAAAAAGCTGCAGACTCTATATTGGGCAATACACCATTAAATCCTGAGACAGTAGACTATTATAAGGCTAAACTACCAATTAAATGACAAAAGTCCCTCACCCTTCCTCTCCCAAAGGAGAGGAGAACAATTGCCTAATTTTGTTTATCATAAATGAGTCGTAATAATAATTCATTTAAAAAGCTGGGGCTCAATATTCACCCCACCGTTTTTGGATTATCGGTAATAATCATTCTGCTATTTGTTACCTTTACCCTGTTGAACCTGCATCAGATGAGCCAGCTCTTTGAAGCTATCCAATCCACAATCGCTCAAAAAGCCGGCTGGTTTTATATACTATCCGTTAATTTTATTTTAGGTTTAGCCATCTATCTCATTTTTAGTCGATATGGGAAAATTCGCATTGGCGGCGCAGATGCCCAACCTGAATTCAGCTACTGGGGTTGGTTCTCCATGTTATTCAGTGCCGGTATGGGCATCGGCTTGGTATTCTATTCGGTTGCAGAGCCAATTTTCCACTATATCTCACCGCCATATGGGGTAGGACAATCCATTGAATCCGCTAAAACCGCCATGTTATTTACCTATTTCCACTGGGGATTACATGCTTGGGGAATATATGCTATTGTGGCACTGGCACTGGCATTCATTGCCTATAATCGTGGACTACCCCTTACAATCCGCTCGGTATTTTATCCATTGTTGGGAGAAAAAATTTATGGCCCCATGGGCAATATTATCGATATCACTGCAGCCGTGGCCACCCTCTTTGGACTCACCACTTCTTTGGGTCTGGGCGTAAAACAAATCAATGCAGGATTGCATCACTTATTTGGAATAACAGAAAGCAATACAATTCAGGTCTTGTTGATCGCCTCAATCACAACATTGGCCACTATCTCTGTAGTGCTGGGCTTGAAAAAAGGTATCAAACGCCTGAGTGAGCTAAATATGGGGATTGCATTGATCTTGATGATATTCGTGTTTTTCTGCGGTCCCACCATTTATATAGTATCTAGTTTTTTTCAAAATTCAGGTCATTATCTGTTACAATTGATAGAGTTGAGTTTTTGGAGTGAAGCCTTTGAAAATAGCAATTGGCAAAAAGATTGGACTATTTTTTACTGGGCCTGGTGGATTGCCTGGTCTCCATTTGTGGGTATGTTTATTGCCCGGATTTCAAAAGGTAGAACCGTTCGGGAATTCCTGTTGAGCGTACTACTGGTACCAACATTACTCACTTTTATCTGGCTCACTGTATTCGGCAATACTGCATTATATCAGGAAATGGTTTCAGGGCATGGTATTGTAAATGCTGTAAATGAAAATGTAGCGGTAGCCTTATTTGTGATGCTTCAAAATTTACCTCTGTCATTCTTTACCAGCTTATTGGCTGTTCTTCTAATTGTCACCTTTTTTGTTACCTCCTCAGATTCTGCTTCATTGGTAATAGATATAATTACTGCGGGAGGGAATACCAATCCCCCAACTATTCAACGGATTTTCTGGGCTGTGACTGAAGGGGTGGTGGCAATTGTACTTTTGGTAGGCGGTGGACTTATCGCTCTGCAAACCATATCTATTACCACCGGATTATTTTTTGCAGTTATTCTGCTTTTTATGTGTGTCAGTTTACTAAAAGGATTGAGAGAAGAAACCCATTAATTTAGAAGGAGATAATAGAATTGAGTGATTTACCAAAACATGCCAAAGTGGTGATTATTGGCGCAGGAATTGTGGGAAATTCGGTGGCCTACCATTTGGCAAAACTAGGCTGGAAAGATATGGTGATGATAGATAAAGGTCCGCTCCCCAATCCCGGTGGCAGTACAGGCCATGCCTCTAATTTCATATTCCCGGTGGATCATTCCAAAGTCATGACGCAGCTTACATTGGATAGCATGGCGCAGTACAAGGAGCTGGGCGTATTTAGAGAAAGCGGTGGTATTGAACTGGCCCGGAAACAGGAGCGTATTGAAGAACTGAAACGACGCATGGCGTCTTCCAAAGCCTGGGGTATTGAAGCCTCAATGGTAACCCCCGAAGAAATCAAAGAATTATTTCCCTGGATTAATACGGGTGCCATCATTGGCGGATTCCATAGTCCCACAGTAGGGGTGGTGGATTCACTCCGGGCTGGGACCATGATGCGGGATGCCGCCAAGGAAATGGGAGCCCTCTCTGTTTTTACCCACACTGAAATAACCGATGTCGATGTGGAAGAGGGCAGGGTTACCGGATTGCAGACCGCCAAAGGCAATATCTCTTCGGATTATGTAATTATCTGCTGCGGGGTATGGAGTCCCAAAATTGCGAAAATGGCTGGCGCATCCATGGCCCTTACCCCCATCGTGCATCAGATGATTGATGTGGGACCCATCTCAGAATTTGAGCACTGCACCCAGGAAATCGAATACCCCATCATCCGGGATATGGACACCTATATGTACGAACGCCAGGTGGGTAATAATCTTGAAATTGGCTCCTATGCCCATCGCCCCATCATTATAAAATCGGAAGAAATCCCATCCATCGAAGCGTCAAAACTGTCCCCCACAGAGCTGCCATTTTCCGAAAATGATTTTGATCAGCAATATGAAGATGCGATGGAATTGATTCCCGAAATGCTGGATAAGGATGAGGTGGAAATTCAGTATTCCATCAATGGACTCATTTCCCTCACTCCGGATGGTGAACCGCTCTTGGGTGAGACTCCGGAAGTGAAAGGGCTATGGTCCGCCGCTGCAATCTGGATCAAGGAAGCTCCCGGTGCCGGGCGTTTACTGGCAGAATGGATGACCCACGGCGTTTCAGAAATTGACAGTCACGAATTGGACATCGCCCGCTTTTATGACCATGCCAAGACGGATGAATATGTAATTTCCCGTGCAGAAGAGAGTTTTAATAAGATCTATGGTATTGTGCATCCATCTGAACAATGGGAGCAGACACGGGGTATTCGTAAATCTCCCATGTATGCGCGGGAAAAAGAATTGGATGCGGTATTTTTTGAATCCGGCGGTTGGGAACGGTCCCAGTGGTATGAATCCAATAAAAACCTGCTGGAAGAGTTTGACGGACAAATCACCCACCGACCCAATGAATGGGACAGCCGTTGGTGGTCACCCATTATTAGTGCCGAACATTTGGCCATGCGCAAACGGGCAGCCATGTTTGATCTCAGCGCCTTTTCTATTTTTGATATTGTAGGTACCGGTGCGTTGGACTGCCTTCAGTATTTGGCAGTAAATCAAATGGATGTAGCGGTGGGCAGAGCTGTCTATACGCCGATTCTAAATAAAAAGGCGGGGATGAAATCCGACCTCACCATTGTGCGGTTGGGTGAAAATCAATTCAGGGTGATTACGGGAGTAGCTGATGGTCCACGAGATAAAAAATGGTTCACCCAGCATCTACCGGAAGATGGCAGTGTTCAGTTAATTGATCAAACCACTCACATCTGCACCATTGGTGTCTGGGGTCCCCGCGCCCGGGATATTATTCAGTCACTCACTGATGCGGATATGTCTCATAAAGCTTTTAAGTTTGGTTGGGCCAGGGATATTAATTTGGGTGATATCAAGGTCTGGGCATTCCGTATTTCCTATGTGGGTGATCTGGGCTGGGAAATTTATTTCCCTACTGAACGTGGGCAAAAAATCTGGGATCTAATTGCAGAAGCGGGTAAACCTCACGGCATCGTTCCGGCGGGAATTGGAGTGTACGGCACCACCGGCAGACTGGAAAAAGGCTATCGTTTATTTGGCGCTGAACTGGAAGGTGAATACACACCCATTGAAGCCGGACTTATGCGGCCCAAAGTAAAATCTCAGGATTTCATCGGCAAAGAAGCCCTGGTAAAACTCCGTGAAAAAGATCCCGTTACCACTATGTGTACCCTGACGGTGGATGACCATCAATCCGCAAATAGTGAACTGCGCTATATGCTGGGGGGAGAACCCATCCTTACTTTGGATGGCGAACGAATTGTGGATGTTCATGGTAGATCATCCTATGTGACCAGCGCAGGGTCAGGACCTTCAACAGGAAAGCATATTCTCATGGCCTATCTGCCGCCCCAATATGCAATCGTGGGTACATCCCTGTTGGCGGAATATTTTGGCAGCCAATATCCCATAACGGTAGCAGTAGCCGGGAATGGCTCTCTCTTTGATCCGGATAATGAGAGGATTCGCAGTTAATAAATGAATATTCTGGTCTGTATTAAACGGGTACCCGATGTGGGCTCAAAGTTCCGGCTGACGGAAGATGGTCAAGCCATTGACACCACCAGTCTGGGATTTACAATCAGTCCCCACGAAGAATGTGCCGTTGAGGAGGCTATTTCCATTATTGAAAAGACCGGTGGAAATGCCACCGTTTTAACATTGGGTCCGGCAGAGGCTGAAGAACAATTGAAGGATAGCATGGCACGGGGAATGACCGACGCCATGTTGTTGGAAAGCGATCAACCGGAATGGGACCCCCGACAAACTGCTCAGGCAATTATTGAAGCTGTTAAAAGCGAAGAGGGAAAAAATGGTGGCATTGATCTGCTCATGTTCGGCAGTGAATCCGCTGACAGCGGTAATGCCCAAATTGGAATTCGGGTAGCTCATGGATTAGACCGTCCCATTATCTGCGGACTTAAAGATTTAACGGTTACGGATTCTGGAATTATATGCAAACGAGATATCCCCAATGGCATGGAAATTTATGAAACCACGCTTCCGGCGGTTGTAACCATCAAGGAGGGGATAAACCTGCCCCGCTATCCGTCGCTTCGGGGTAGAATAAAAGCCAAAAAGAAAGAAGTTATCCATTCAGCTCCTCAACAGATTCCACTGCAGATGGAAATGATCCAATTAAAACATCCGGATGAGCAGACAAAAGAAGTGGTGATGTTAGGCGAAGGGGCATCTGCCGCGCCTGAAATTGTAAATATTTTTAAAGAATTAAAGTTATTGAAATGATACTGACACTTATTGAACATGACCGCGGGATAATCAGTCCCTACTCACTGCAATTATTGACCTATGCCCGTGAGCTGACAGAGGGTGATTCCACCACTGTAAAAGCGGTTGTGATAGGAAGTAATGTGCAGTCACTCACCAGTGAACTGAGTAAATATTCTCCGAATGAAATTATTCTCATTGAAGATGAGCGCTTGGAAAATTTCACGGCTGAAGCCTGGGCGGAATGTGTCATCCAATTAGCAGAAGACAAAGAACCCTCTCTAATAATGACTGCTGCTACGGATAAAGGGAATGAAGTTATGGCGCATATTGCCGCCCGTTTAGACTTGCCCATGTCTGCTTATACTTCTGCAATTCAGGGCGGAGCCGAAAAGAATATTACTCGCCTGCGCTGGGGCAGCAGTTTATTGGAAGAGACTGTATTAATTGGAAATCCACTGCTCATTACCATGGCTCTTAATTTGGTAAAAGCCCAGGAAATATCTAGAGAGCCCCCTATAATTGAGGAATTTCAAGCCGAACTGAGTGACAAGAATTTCAGGGTGAAATTAGCCGGCAGAGAAGAGGACGCAGATTCAGGGACCTCCCTTACCACAGCATCAATCGTGATTGGCGGCGGTCGCGGCGTTGGCAGTGCAGATGGATTTTCAACCCTTGAAACATTAGCGGCGTGTATTGATGGTGCAGTGGGGGGATCCCGGGTAGCCACCAATAATGGCTGGATTCCCCACACCAAACAAGTTGGACTCACTGGTAATCGGATTGCTCCCAAACTCTATATTGCCTGCGGGATCAGCGGCGCCGTTCAGCATCTGGTGGGATGCAAAGGTGCGAAAAAAATTATGGTCATCAACAATGATCCCCACGCACCCTTTTTCGCCAAAGCCGATTATGGTGTTATTGGGGATTTACATGAAATCCTACCTGCCATTACCGAAGAACTGAAAAAAGAACAGGATGAATCGGACTTGACTTAAAAGTGAAGATTGAGCGTTGAGTTAAGAACGATTATGTTTATTCACCGTCCTAAAGCTTGTATTGAGCGAAACCGAAATATCAAATCTCCTCCTTTCATCTTCACATTCGTTACGATGAAAAAGCTGTCGGATTTTTAACTCCCCGCCTGCCACAGATTTAAATTTCGAGAATAGCGAGCAGGAAGTTCTTTATTAATTTAATTTTCATACGACTATCCTTTGCGGGATTTACAATCTTAAAACTCCTGCTGAAGTTCCTCACCTCATGTGGTCATCCCAATTTTCCAAATTCCCTTTTCGGTGAATGTTTCAATGGTTTGCCGCTTGGCTTTATTAATCAAATTGGGATGAGAAAGATTATTTCTTTTGGCAAATTCATTCAGGGTGACGATTTCCATTTCTTCTAAATATGCCAAGCGTTTATGATAACTATTGGTAATCGCCTTCCCAATAATTTCTTCCATAATTATAGTTTTTCTATTTTCATCAAACTCCTGAAAGGCGTCATAGTAATCTGCACGATCAATGAATTTTATATTGATAGGAACATAGCCCTCACGGATCAACAGATAGTTATTTAATACCCGTCCTATTCTGCCATTGCCATCTACAAATGGGTGAATATACTCAAAGGTAAGATGAAAAAAGGCAATTCTTTTAATGATGTTCTCGGTGGGGGTTGAATAGTAATTAATAAACATCTCATCCAGCCTATCAGTAATCTGTAGGGGGTCACAGGCAATATGATTGGCAACCCTCACCCATTCGTTTTCCTGCCTGAAGCGTCCTGCAATCTCATCCCGAATATTTGAAATCAGCATTTTATGCAGGAGCAGAATAGTGGCTAAATCTAATTCCTGCTGCTTTGCTTTCGTATTGATATAGGTAACCACCCGCGCCAGGTTTTTGGCCTCAAATAATTCTCGCTCTGTTATAAATCTATCCAAATCAACTTGTAGCAATATCTTTTCAGTTTCATCCAGTGACAAGGTACTGTTTTCGATTGCATTGGAATTATACACTTGCTCCGCTACTTCTGCTTCACTTATCAAAGTGAGTAAGGACTCTTTTTTTCCGGAGGAAATTGAATATCGCTGCCGCAACATCTCAATTCTTTTATAAATATTTAATACGTTTGCCATAGGTATAATTTAACACATTTTCACGATTATGGCAACAATAACGTTAATATTATAGTATTAATGACATTATTTCACGATTATAGAGTTAATATCGTGAAAATTGTAACTATTTGAGCATGTTTTCACGGTTTTGATTTCAGGTGGGAAGACTGGGTATAATATCCTTAGCAGAGTAAAATTCCCCTCTTGAGAGGGGCATCACGTAGTGAAGGGGTGTGTTGTTAAATTTAGAAAAACCCACCCCGTCTGCCATTCGGCAGCCACCCCTCCGCAGGAGGGGAATTTGTTACTGGGTAATTTTAAAACTCCTGCTGAAGCTCCTCGCTTCCGGCAGTAACACCCCAGTTTTCAGGGCAGGAACATCCCTGGGAATTCGGGCGACCGGTGGCTGGGGTAAGATTCTCCCAATATTCACGGTTTGCCCGTTTTCGTACCCAGGGCTTGGTATGCATTGTCAAGTCAGCTCCCCAAGAGCCATGCTTCTCACTTCCAACCGGTAATCCGCCATGTACTTCTGCAAGTTCTTCGGCAACGGCGCGGATATGATAGGGCTCAAAACCGCAGCATCCGCCAATATAGCGCACACCCAATTCCCAGGCTTCCCGGGCAAACTTCTGCATTTCCCAGCGGGTGCATACCCGAGGTTCCAGGGCAAAAGGGAATTCCGGAAGATCAATAAATCCTTGTTTCTCTGCATCAGGAGTGAGAAATCCTAAAGGTTGGACCATGAGGTATGGCGTTAAACCTGCAGCATCCAATGCTGTTTTCATGGTATCCATAGTCTTTAAACTCACAAATGGATCAAAATGGCAATTAACGCCAACAATATCAGCTCCCGCATTGGCCATTCTTACGGCACATTCACCCGCATCAACGCCATGGAGATCACCCTCTGAATTTATACACATATTGGCAGCTACAGGGACATTCATTTCTTTCAGCACTTCAATTGCCCATTCAATTTCTTCCACATGTTCAAAATATTCAGCAATCATAAAATCAACGCCATTAGCCTTGAACACTTCGGTTTGTTTGTGGAATTCTTCCTGAACTTTTTCCTTACCCAATCCGCTGAGATAGGTAGGTGTTTGGCAGACTCCACCGGCGATGAGTCCATTGCCTTCATTGGCAACTTCCCGGGCTAGTTTGCAGGCAGCTTCATTAATATCTCTCACACCATAATTTTTGGCAGCATCATTTCCCCGATTCTGAAGTTTGTCTTCACTGGCATAAAAGGTAAAGGTCTGCATCACATCGGAACCTGCCCGTAGGAATTCCCGGTGCAATTGCCGTACCGCTTCTGGATGTTCTACTGTGGCTTCAGGAGTCCATGGACCCGCTTTTACATAGCCTCGTTTTTCCAGGGAAAAAACAAATCCGCCATCACCAATGACTAAGCCCTTTTCTAATCGTTCTAAAATGTTCATAATGATTCCTTATAATTAATTGTTGACCTCCGGAATCGTTCTAAACTCAATGCTCATTCTTCGCTATTAAGTCAAGTCCGATTCATAATATAAAACCAAGCCAGTTTAATAGATTTTAATTCCATTTTCTCTTTTATTCACCTGAATATATTATACAAAAAGAAGATCACTCTAAAATGAATAATTTGGCTTGCAGATTATTAATATTAGGTAAAACTAAAACCTCAAAGTCTCTCGGCAACAATTTCAGCAATATCCTGGACTTCCATATCATCAGCTTTGCCCATTCCCTTGGCAGCATCATCTAGCATTATCATACAGAATGAGCATGCTGTAGCAACCTGCTCAGCACCGGAATCAATGATCTGTTGCATGCGCACATTGTTCACTAACTCTCCCCGGTTATCTTCATGCCACATATTCCCACCACCTGCACCACAGCAGAAACTGGATGATTTACTTTGCTCCAATTCAATATAATTTGATTTTTCAGATATGACAGAATCCAGCACATTTCGCGGTGCATCATAAATATCATTATGCCGACCCAAATAACAGGCATCGTGATAGGTGATTTTTTTAGCCAAAGATTTTTCCGGTTTCAACCGACCCTCATCCAGTAATTTTTGAATGTATTCAGAGTGGTGAGCCACATTATAATTGCCGCCAAAATCGGGATATTCATTTGAAAGGGTGTGGAAGCAATGGGGGCAGGCAGTGATGACCGTATTGAATTTATATTTACTAAGCGTGGAAATATTCATATGAACCAGGGTTTCAAATAGATATTCTTCTGCCAGGCGCCGGGCAGAATCACCTGAGCAGGACTCTTCTTTTCCCAGTACCGCAAAATCTACTTTGGCGGCTTGCAGGATTTTCACTACCGATTGAGCAATGCCCTGATTACGGGGATCATAGGCGCCGGCGCAGCCCACCCAGTAGAGTACATCCACTTCTTTTTTCTCGGCTAAAGTGGGCAATTCCAAGTTAGCATCTGTGGCCCATTTTAAGCGCTCGGCTTTGGGATATCCCCAGGGGTTGCCATCTTTCAGGGTGGCTTCCAGGCTTTCGTTAGCCTGATCCGGAGGTTTGCCCTCGGACAAAACCAGGTGCCTACGCATATCGGTAATTGCCGGGATATGATCGATGAGTACAGGGCATTCTTCCATGCAGGCGCCGCAGGTGGTGCAGGCCCATAATTCCTCGGCTGAAATCCTGCCGCCGATTAAATCCTGCTCCTCTCCGAAGCCCAATGTATTGAAATATAAATCAGCCCGGATATCGGTAATAATTTTCATGGGGGAGAGCAGTTTTCCGCTGGAGTGTGCCGGACATACAGTGGTGCAGCGGGCGCATTCGGTGCAGGCAACTGAATCCAATAATTGCTTCCAGGTAAAGTCCGATGATTTGCCTACGCCCAGGGAGATTTCATCTTCATTCATATCCTCATCTTCCATGAGCGCGGTAACATTCATGGGTCTCAGATGGCCGCGGAGTTTTCGATTAGTGAGGCCAACGTTCACTAAAACGGCAATGGCATGAAACATTTTTGTAGTGGGGAGGATAGCAATAAAAATTAATGAGACCACCGCATGGCTCCACCACAGATTCGGTTTCAGGGTTATCCAAATTTCAAGGGGTAGCAGATGGGTAATGGCATAGCCCATATAAGAATAGATTGCCGTTTCGGGCTTGTCCACCGCCAGGCGGGCCGCTTCTGCCAGGAATCCGCCAATGGCTACCACTAAGAGAGCTATGAGTATGCCCGTATCTCCCAAGATATTCCCCCGACCCGATACCGGTTCATGGGGCAGCGACTGCGGTTTATTAAAATACCTCCTCCAGAGCGCCATGAGCACACCGGATATCAGCATGATGCCCCCAGTATCATTCAGAGCGGCAAACCAGGGTGTGTCAAAACCGGGCAGATATTCCAACAGCCAGCCTCGGGCGGTGAGGAAGTCCACCGTTGTGGCAAAGAAAAGCTCCATAAATCCCCAACCCATGAGAAAGTGCATGATGGAGGCATAGGTGAACCGCTTGGAATAGACTTTGCGCTGGCCCACGCCAAAACTTAAACTGTTGAATAATTGGCTGAAGAAATTGAGGGGACGCTCTTCAGTTTTGCCAATGCGGACAGTAAATAACCGGCGCATATTGTAGATGAGGTAGCCCATTGCAATAAACGCCATAATATAAAACAGGGTGGGTACTTGGTGAGGGGAGTGGTCAGTCATGCTTTAAATATTGGATTATAATACATGGATAAAATTAGAAAGTTCTTTGCAATTTGTAGAGGCTTTTATTGCCCTGCAAGGCAACAGCTAATAAATCAGTTAGGTTAAAAATTATATTGGCAGATTGAGTTAGTATTATGGTTTTTCTTTTGCAATGAAAATGACTGTCCCACCTCCAGTTCTATGTGTTGAAATATTCGAAGATTCACCTACTAAAATAGAATTATTTCACCTTAATACACAAAATAATTTGTCACAAAAATCAATTATTCCGCGTATATAAAATAGAAAAAAATCAGACGATTAATTTGTGTTTAAAATAATATACGGGGGTTTACCCATAGATGTAGCCCAGGTTGAAGTTCAAGTGAATGAAAATCAGTTTGAGGAAGCTGTAATAATTATTAAAGAATACGAAGATAATATGCTGGGGGATGATGCCCAGAATGCCCATTGGGAGTGTACTAATTGCAGTAAAATGAATCCTCCTTCTTTTGACGTCTGTTGGAATTGTCAGACTGAAAAGTAATTAAGGATATTGCCAAGTGGCACAATGCCCGCCATAGGCGGATAAACATTGTGCCAATTCAAATTAATCCAATTCAATTTTAATTCACCAATAACACCGGGCAGTTGGCTCGTTGGGCGGTGTGGATGGGTTTGCTCCCCAGAATAAATTTTAAAATTTCATTTCCTTTGGCTTTCCCCATAATAATGATATGATCCTCACCTGCTTCATCCACAAAAACATCCACCGGGTTTCCGCTGAGTAGTTTAGACTCAAACGGGATACCTACTCGCTTTAAATAGCGCTCTGCCCAAACATGAGCATTCCTGTAACCCTTTCCAAAAAAGGAGGTCTTACTCACAGTTACAGAAGTGATATCCGCATCAAATTGTTTTGAAATTCGCGTACTTAAAATGACAGCCCGCTTGGTTGCCCGGGAATCATCTACGCAGAGCAGTATTTTATAATTCCAATTGGGATTAAAATTTTTCACAAAAAATATACTCGAGTCTAAAAATTGAGAAATTTTATTGGTCATACGATTCCGATTGGGAGAGCCCATAATGATAATGT
>CAZGBZ010000023.1:5350-16484 GCA_964524135.1 uncultured bacterium | reverse complement strand
TGAGATGGTTTAAGTTTTAATACATTAATTGTATTTTCCGTTTGGGGATACAATATAATATCTCCACTTACCCTAACATCTGGTGCAGTTAGTTTCAGAACATTAATAATTGCCTTACCCAATGTTGATTTACCCGACCCCGATTCGCCAACAATACCGATTGTTTTTCCACTGATTATATCTAAGTCCACATTATTCACAGCGTGAACCTGTGAAACCTCACGCTGAAAGATTCCACCAAAAACTGGAAACTCAACATTTAAATTATTTATTTGA
Source organism: uncultured bacterium (assembly GCA_964524135.1). Classification (GTDB taxonomy): domain Bacteria; phylum Fidelibacterota; class Marinisomatia; order SCGC-AAA003-L08; family D37C17; genus D37C17. The sequence continues at coordinate 16,208 of CAZGBZ010000023.1, read as the reverse complement.
AGAATGGTATCACTCATGATAGTAATCCAGGGTGGACTCGAGCCCAGTGGTTATCAGAAACTTTTAATAGATCGGGTTCTTCTTTGGTTCCTTTGCATGCACAATTTTCAAGTTCAAATCGAGAGCAAAGTTTACAACCATCACCCATTTCCAAAATGGAGGGAACCATCCCTTTTAAAGATTTTAATCGTCTTTCTTTCACCTCTAACTTTGGAATTGATTCCATTAATGCTTTTGTATAGGGATTTACAGGGTTGGCAAATAGATCATTGATTTCTGCAATTTCCTGAATTTTACCACCATACATGACTATTACTCTATCACAGGTTTCTGCGATAACTGCAAGATCATGAGTGATTAATAATATGGCTGCATCATCCCTCTTTTCTTTTAAGTTCATCATGAGGTCTAGTATCTGGGCTTGGATTGTAACATCAAGGGCAGTAGTGGGTTCATCGGCAATCAGTAGAGCAGGATTACACAGTAATGCCATGGCAATCATTGCCCTCTGTCGCATACCGCCAGAAAATTGATGAGGATAGTCACACATTCGTTTATCTGCATTTGGAATCCCCACAGAATTAAGCATATCAATACTTCGTTCATTCGCCTCATCCCATGTAAATCCTTTATGTTCAATGAGAACCTCATTCATTTGCATATTAATTTTAAATACAGGATTCAAGGATGTCATTGGTTCCTGAAAAATCATTGCGATTTCTTTTCCTCTGTAGTTCTTCATTTCATCATAGCTTAAATCTAGAAGGTTTGTCCCCTTAAACAATACTTTTCCATCAACAATTTCACCAGGGGGATTAGGTATAAGCCTGTTTATTGATAAAGATGTTACCGACTTTCCAGATCCCGATTCACCTACTATGCCTAATGTTTCCCCCTGAAAAATATCAAAATTTACCCCATCTACTGCCTTTGCAGTTCCTGCTTCTGTATAGAAGTATGTCTTCAAGTTCTCTATTTCAATGAGTTTATTCATTACCGCAACCGTGAGTAAATTTTTGGGTCAAAGGCTTCTCGTAGTCCTTCACCAATAAAAACAATACACAACAATGTAAAAAATTGAGCCATTATAGGAGCAAATACCATCCACCATTTGGTAATATTGGAGAGCCCTACATAAAGTATTTGCCCCCAACTAGGTGTGGGTGGTGCTAGGCCAAAGCCGAGAAAATCAAGGCCTACCAGAGCTAAAATACCTCCAACTACAGAAAAAGGGAAATAGGTAATAACCGGAATGAGTGAGTTGGGAAGAATGTGTTTAAATATTATTTTTGTATGACTCTGCCCCATAGATATTGCAGCGCTGACATAATCTTTAGACTTTTCTCGATAAAACTCAGCACGCATATAATAGGTTAAGAAAATCCAATTTACCATGGTGAAGATAAAAATTAGAAGTCCAAAAGATGGTTTAATAATAGAACTAATAATAATAACTACAAATAAAAAGGGGAGGGCTGACCAAATTTCAATAAACCGTTGGAAATAAAGATCAAACTTACCACCGAAATATCCCATTGCACCCCCAATAGTAATTCCTATTATATAATTTAAAATAGTTAATAAAAATGCAAAAGAGATTGAAATATTAAACGCATAACACATGCGTGCCAATACATCTCGCCCGGTATTGTCTGTTCCGAGCCAATGTGTGGATGAAGGAGGATCATACATTTTATTTTCACCGTTTGTAATATCTTCAAACGGATTGTACTGGTATATTGGCATTATAAGCCAATTATTTGAATCCTCCCATTTTTTTTGAAGTTGTCTAAAGTTTGCTTCACCGGGAATATCTTGACCGAATAATTCACTATCATAATAAGTTGAAATCCCTGGAATAATTTCACTAAAAGCAGGAAAGTAATATTCCCCCTCATATTGGACAATTAAAGCTTTACTATTGATGAATAGAGGTAGGAATAATGAAAGAATATAAAGAGAGATAATTAGAATAAAAGAGTAGTATCCTCTCTTTAGAGATTTAAATTTTCTCCATCTTTTATGGTTGATAGACTCCGATTTTACAATTTTGGCAGTCATTTATTTAAACCTAATTCTTGGATCAACCGCTGCTAGAGCCAGGTCCGAAAGCAAATTAGCAATTAACCGTATGATAACTACGATAACAAGAAATCCCATGGTGATTGGATAGTCCCTATCTAATATAGCTTGATATCCCATTTTACCAAATCCATTGATATTAAAAATCATTTCAATGAAATAGGAACCGGCAATTATGGTAGCAATAATATATCCAATTCCTGAAGCAATTGGGATAATAGAATTTCTTACAGCATGGACCCAAATAACTCTTTTTTCAGATAGACCTTTAGCAAAAGCCGTCCGGATATAATCCTGAGACATATTATCTAAAAGGCTATTCTTCATTAATACAGTGAGGGTGGCGAAGCTACCTATAGTCCAAGCAATTATTGGGAGAATTACATGATGAAGCTGGTCAAGTATTTTTTCAAAAAAACTTAAGTTCACCCATATTTCCTGCGGAGAATGGAGTCCGCCAAGAGGAAATACATCCCAAAATGAACCTCCACCAAAAAGAACAAGTAAAACACCACCAAATGCCCAGCCTGGAATGGAATATGCCATAAAAACAATAGCGCTCGAAATGAGGTCAAATTTTGAACCATGGTTTAAAGCCTTCTTGATTCCCAGTGGAATACATACTAGGTAGGAAATAAGAAAGCCAGATAGTCCAAGTAAAATTGAAATTTTGAAACGAGGCTTCATTACTTCTATAACAGGTTGCTGATAGGTATAAGATTTGCCCAGATTCCCAGTTAGAACACCAGAATATTCTGTCTCAAAAACGGTTGCCTCTAATTTAGAAATATCCTGAAGTTTCCCTTCATTTTTTAATACTTCAAAATTAATTATTTCTTCATCAGAAATATCCATATCGAATCGGGCAGCCCAGAGTTTACTTATATTTCCCTCTTTATCATACACTTCAAGCTTGGCTCCATTTTTTTTCACATAGGCATATCGCCGCTTGCCCATGTTTTTTTTTACTTCTATTTCACCTATTTTAAAGGTGAGATTCCGATGTTTAATTTCTCGTTCCCAAACTCCCAGCCAAACAAGGTACCGTTTCCAGATTGGTTTATCAAACCCATAAAACCTTTCCAGTTCCTTTAGAGCTCTTTTTGGTAGGAGAGTACCAGTGGCTGATGACGAACTTGAGGAAGCCCCGGCTTCTCCGCCGTTTTGTGCCCCACCCATCTGAATTTGCATAATTGTTTTTTCAAGAGGTCCTCCCGGAGCTATCTGGAGTATAATAAAAACCAGCATAGTTGCACCCAGAAAGGTGGGTATCATCAGGAGCAGTCGTCTTATGACATAATTAAACATTTCTAACTATTAATTATTATTTTTATTCCAGTTTGGCCAGAATTTGATGTCAACATCTCCAACTGGCAGTGAGGCATCATTTGTCATTGCTTTTTCCAAGCGCACTTCTTTTTCAGGGTCAAACCACCAGAGAAAAAATATGGATTCTCTATTGCCAACAAATCTATCCACCATATATTCAGGGTAACCAAATTTATCCCAAAATAAAAATCGCCTATAAAGCCTTTTAATTCCAAATGCAACTGGTTGTGTTTCGCAGACGATATAATCAATTTCTTTTCCTATTGTGATTCGTTTATCTAAATCAAACTCAGTATTATAGTTTTTAATGAGCTGATCAACCCGATCATTTTTAAATCCAAAAAAATTATTATTATCATTCATATCAGCTAAATCTGATCTGAACCACTGTTCTATGCTAGGGTGTACGCCACCTGTAAAAGCGTGCTGATAAATGGTAAAGTTTCGTTCCTGCCTGTTTTTCCATTCTGTAGTTCCATCCATATTAACAATCTGCATATCAACACCATATTGTTTGAGTTTATTCTGTACAGGAGTCACCATATACGCGAGTGTTTTTTGAATGTTTATATTAAAACTAAGGGGAGTACCTCCTTTGTTAATAAGAATGCCATCTTCATTTTTCTTTTCAAATCCTGCAAGCTTAAGATAATGAATGGCTGAATCAGCATTAAATAGGAATTTTGGGTTATTTAAATTTTCATACATGGTGCCAGAAAACCAGGAGTGCATCATTTCATATTCATTATAGTACATTTTTTCATTCATTTCTTCTCTATCATAAAGGTAGCCAAATGCATAGCGAATATTTTTATCATTAAAGGGAAATTTTCTCATATTAAATCCATAACCAGAGGTGCCTGAGGGTTTATCAGAAAAGATACGATGTTTTTTTATCCAACCTTTGTCAATTGCATTCATTTTTTCTGGGACACAATCTTCAACCCATCGTGCTGACCTTGCAACTTCAAAATAGTCAAATTCCCCTTTTTTAAATTTTTCAAATGGAAGAGAGGCATTATCTTTGATAACAAACCAACTTATGGCATCAAAGTTAAAACGATATTTATTTTGAATATGATCTTTGGCCCAAAAGTCATCCCTTCGGGTTAGTTTATAACTTTCTTGGTTTACTATATCCTCATTTTTAAGAATATAAGGACCTGAATTTGGCATCATACTAAATTGGTATTTTTCCAAATATTCTGAGCCATCAACTTGGTCAACATAATAAGCTGGTAAAATACTCATACCGGCAAATATTTGAAAATTTCGCCATTCTATATTTTTAGCCTGAACACTAACTATGTACATACTTTCAGCCACGGGTTCTTCAAATTTTCCAAAAGATACCTGTTGAGAAGGGTCTAGTATTGTCTCATCCATGCGTAAAAACCAAGTGGCAACTACATCATCTGCAGTTACTCGCCTTCCATCGGCCCATCTTGCATCAGGGTTTATTCTAAACCAAAATTTTTTCTTATCTTCAGAAATTTTCCAATGGCTGGCAAGGCGAGGTACGGAAGGCTCATAGGTCAGAGGGTGCAATTCAAGCAATGTTTCATAACATAAAATTTCTATCCAATAATTTTCAAGATAGTTCCCTTCTTTTCCAAAAAGCCGCATGGTTGCAGGGAAACGACTTGCTTCATCATGCAGGATGCCTCCCTTAACTGCCCTTTTGTCGCCAAAGAATTTGATATCTTTTTCTGAAAAGGATTGCGTTTGATAGCCAAGGGATTCAGCTATTATTTCAAAGCCATTACCGCCATCTTCTGCTGAAATGGTTGGGTCGGCACCGGGAGGAATTGTGACATAGTCAAATTCAGCCGATAAAAAGCTGAAAATTAATATTATTGATGTGGTTAAATAAAATGCGAATTTACTCATTATTTACTCCGATTAATTGGTTCAATTTGACGTAATGAAAACAGCCCTAAATTTACTGATTATTCACCGTATGAACCGTGAGGTATTTTGTTGTTAAATTTGTGATTAATTCCGTTTGAAATTATTCAATTTTACTATCATCTATCCATAAGATGTTTATAGACTGCAATAATGAAAATGGATAATATGATGCCACCAGTCATACCCTCAAATATCATTACAAATTTTCCCAGGAGGTTTATGGGTACAATTTCACCAAATCCAACTGTAGAAAAAACAACTACACTGAAATAAATTAGATTCCCAATTGTATCTAATAGGCCAAAATTTTCTATATATTGAAATCCAAGTTTCAAGTCTCCGTATTGAACACCAGCTATTCCAAATAAAATTGCACAGGCTATAATGACGGCATTAACCGTATAGAAAATATTTCCAATTTTTTCACCATAACCGGTAGTGAGGTAGGCAACTTTTGAAGCAATTCTAAGAGGGGATAAAAGAGGTAATTGTTTACGCTTTGATGTCATTTCTCTAAGAAAAACTTGTCCAACATCTTCCCCTAAGGTCTGTGCTTGCAGGTTTATTTTTAGATTTCGATATACATCCTCTGCCTCTTTATATTTTTCAAAAGCATTTTGTTTATCACCAATACTTGTCGCTTTCTCAGCATCAATTTCATTTATAACTTTATAATCATCACCCCAGTCCACATTATTTAATTTAGCCCCGGCAAAATCTACACCTAGTAAATTACATTTTCTCATATTTGCAGCGTTTATATTTGCACCTTCAAAATTGGCTTTAAATAAATTTGCCCCTTCTAAATTAACACCATATAAACTTGCTCCGGAAAAATCGCTACGAGTTAAATCGGCATTTGATAAATCGGCATTCACAAGTTTTGCATTTCTCATATCTGCAAATTTTAATTGAACACCTGATAAAGATACTCCATCCTTATGAAGGGCTTCAATTTCCTGTTTGGTATTTTCATCTGCTTTGTAATCAGAATTTAGAAATTTGTCTTTACTCATCATTTTCTCCTTCTGTCAATTTAACAATTATTGAAATAACCTCTGAATATCATTTACCATAATAGTAATAAATAACAATAATAAAAGAAATAGTCCAGCTTGCTGAATACCCATTTTCACTTTTAACGGTAAATCTTTACGTATAATTCCCTCTACTAAAGCGATAACTACATGACCGCCATCTAGCCCCGGGATTGGTAAAATATTAATAAACCCTAAGTTAATACTGATGAATGCCATTAACCCTAAAAGAGCATTCAATCCAGCAGAGGCAGTCTCACCTGCTATTTTAGCAATCATAATTGGACCAGCCATTTCTTTAATGGATACATTACCTTTAAAAAGTGCTAACAAACTTCGATAGGTCAAATTTAGGAAATAAAATGTTTGGTTTATTCCAACCGAAAATGATTCGATAAGTCCTGCCTCACGATGATTTAGGATTGGCATAATACCAATCATCCCCCTCTCAACCAGTTCATCACCAATTAATTGAGGGGTGGATTCAGTAGTGATAATGTCAGTCTTAATTTCACCATTTCGCAACCAGCTGATTTGAATTTCTTCCTTGGGGTGGTTATGGATTTCCTTAGTCATTGCTTCCCAATCGGCAACTTGAATTCCATTTACAGAAAGAATCTCATCATTTTCCTGTAAACCTAATATATCAGCAGGATATTCAGGATAAACTTTCCCCACAACTGCCCGGGGATCAGGGTCGTCAATTCCATTATGATGGGTAAGATGAGCAAAAATAAAAATGGCTAATAAAAAGTTCATTAATACGCCTGCGGACATTATCCAAATTTTCTGGAACATATTTTTCGACTTAAATTCATCGGGAGCTCCAGTAGTTTCGACATCCATAGATTCATCAATAATACCGGCAAGTTTTACATAGCCGCCTAAGGGAAAAAGTCCAATACCATACTCGGTCCCCTTATACATTTTTTTCCAGCCGAGACCAAAAAAGTTGAACCCCAAATAGAATTTTTCTACTCTTACACCTACGGATTTAGCTGCCAGAAAATGACCCATTTCATGGAAAAATACCAGAACGCCAATGACAAAAATGAATGAGAAAATTGTTATAATCATATAATTGTTTTCAATAAAATAGATAGTTTATGCATAGGTTGTAATTTGTTCGTGAATAAATTGAGATGTCCAATCACTTAATTCTGAAATTGCTTTCAAATCGGGGTTAGCGATCCAATCATGTTGGCTGATTGCATCCTCAATAAGAGTTGGTATTTGAGTAAATGGAATTAGACCATCTAAAAAAGCAGCCACCACATTATCATTGGCTACATTTAAAACAATGGGGGAGGAGCCTCCTTTTTCCAAGGCTTCATAGGCCAATCGAATACAAGGAAATTTTTCTAAATCTGGTTTTTCAAAGTGGAGAGTACCCATTTTTGCCAAATCAAGATTTTCCCAATTGGCTGAGGAGTGATTTGGGTATGTAAGAGAATACTGAATTGGAATTTTCATATCCGGCACTCCCAATTGAGCTTTTATAGACCCATCAATAAATTCAACCATGGAATGAATGATAGATTCAGGATGAATAACAATATCAATTTGGGTGGAGGTAACTCCGAAAAGCCAATAAGCTTCTATTACTTCCAAGCCTTTATTCATCATGGTAGCTGAGTCGATGGTTATTTTATTTCCCATATCCCAGTTTGGATGTTGTAAGGCTTGTTCCAAGGTTATGCTTTCAAATTCTTCTTTTGGTTTGGTACGGAATGGACCTCCAGACCCTGTGAGGATCAGCCGTTTTATTTGATTATTTTCTTCACCTTTGAGACATTGCCAAATAGCACTGTGCTCACTATCTACTGGAAATAAATTGCATGAATTAGAATTCAACAAGTCATTAATAATCCCACCGGCCATTACCATAGATTCTTTATTTGACAGGGCAACATCAACGCCACTTTTCACCGCTTCGATGGTTGGTTCCATTCCAGCTGCACCCACTAACCCGTTCATAACCAAATCAACATCATTTCTACCGGCTAAATCCAATAAAGCATTTCTACCAGAGGTTATGGTGATGTCAGTACCTTTCAATAATACTTCTAACTCCTCACGACAATTTTCCTGAACTATACAAACTGTATCAGGATTATACTGTAATGCCTGCTCTGCTAATTGTTTTATATTTTTATTTGCAGTGAGGTATTTTACATCATATTCACCGGGGAAGGTGTCAATAACCTGTGATGTCTGCACACCAATTGAACCGGTTGACCCTAAGATTCCTAATGATTTCATAAATTGATACTTACTAAAAGAAAGGGTGAATAGTCAAAATTTGGGCTGAAATAAGCGATTGCCCCTGGCTGTAAATACAAATCTTTTACCAATTTAATTTTAGTTGAAACTAAAACGGTATTTCTTTCCCATGATTGAGTGAAGAGTTTATTCCAGCAAACATTTATATTTAAACTTCCAAGTTGGGTAGCCTCAGTAACTGAAAAACTGAACCAGCGTGATCCGCCACCTTCACTAAATCGATATCTATGTACACCAACTTGAATAATATTAGTAGAAAATTTTAAAAGTTTCAAATTTGGGATATATCCAATTAGTATATAGTAATAAAGGGACAGGTCATTATCAATATTCCGAGGAGAAAGAACACCTCCTAATAATAAGTTGCGGGTAGGTTGTATTTGCAAGCCGCTCATAGGGTTTACTTTATTTTCATTCTGCAATCCACCTAAATGAAGCATGGGCTTAGAGCCCGGTGAAAGCTGAAAGGGAATAATACTGGACTCTGCTGCAAAAGATGCATCAGAAACACTGAAAAGAAAATTAACTAAGAAACTTAGAACAAGATATTTCATTGAATTTAAACTAATCCTCTATCGCTATTATTAATAAATTCCAGGATTTGATTTACTTCGGGTATTGCGTCAAACTCATTCTTGATTTGGGATACTGCCTGACTGCGGTTCATATCTGACTGATAGATGAAATGATATACCTTTTTAATTTGTTTTCTCACTTCAGGTGCAAAATTGTTTCTGCGTAGTCCAACAGAATTTAACCCGCTGAATTTCAGCGGATCACCCATTGCCAAAATAAAGGGAGGGACATCTTGTACAATCCTGAACCCCCCACCAATAAATGAAAAATCTCCAATTTTACAGAATTGATGTACCGGGGTCATGCCTCCAATAGTCACATGATTCCCAATGTCAACATGACCGCCCAGTTGAACTCCATTAGCTAAAATGCTATGATCGCCGATAACACAATCATGGGCAACATGCACATACGCCATTAGCAGGCAATTATTTCCAATTTCACTTTTACCACTTTCTTTGGTACCTCTGTTCAGGGTACAGTATTCACGTATTGTGGTTGAATTGCCAATGATGAGTTCTGACTTTTCTCCCCCAAATTTTAAGTCCTGAGGAATTTCACCCACTACTGCCCCATTAAAAATCCTGCAATCTTTTCCAATGGTTGTGTATGATTTAATATGAGCATGGGCATCAATCCAGGAATTATCACCGATGGTGACATCCTTTTCAATAATGGCAAAGGGACCAACATACACATTTTTCCCGAGATTAGCAGAAGGATCGATAAGCGCTGCATTTGAAATAGTGTGGGTAATTTTAGTTTCTCCTGTCTACAACAGAAGCCATCATTTCAGCTTCTGCAACTATTGTATCATTTACTTTTGCTGTACCACTTATTTTACAGGTGCCAAGGCGAAATTTATCCAATGTGACCTCAAAATGCATTTGATCCCCTGGCGTAACCGTTTTTTTAAATCGACTTTTATTAATTCCTGTGAAATACATCAAATTTGATTCAGGATTTTCAATACTATTCAAAACCAGAAACCCTCCTGCCTGTGCCATAGCTTCTAAAATGAGTACTCCAGGAAACACTGGCTGTCCGGGAAAATGCCCTTGAAAAAATGGTTCGTTGATGGTTACATTTTTCACTGCATGTACAATTTTCCCAGGATCAAGAGCCAAAATTCTGTCAATCAGTAAAAATGGATATCGGTGGGGAAGTATTTTCATAAGAGACTCAATATCAAATGTCATTTGAGGTTCTTCCCTCTGTTTTTTTCTCAGGGCTAATTTTTTAGAGTAAGTCTTTTTAATTTTTTTCACCAATTCTACATTGGTGGCATGCCCTGATCTGGCAGCAATAATATGCCCTCTGATAGGAATCCCCAGGAGTGCAAAATCACCAATGAGATCCACAACTTTATGCCGAACTGGTTCATTATTAAATCGCAGTTCTGTCCCGTTTAAAATACCATTTTCTCCTGTGAAAAAGTCCCCTTTAAAATTAAATAACTTTTTCAGGTCATTCAGTTCTTTTTCTTCAACTTCTTTATCAACAAAAACCACAGCATTGTCCAGACTTCCACCCTTAATAAGACCTAAATTATTTAATGCGATAATTTCAGAAAATAAACAAAAAGTTCGAGAAGGAGCAAATTGGTCTACAAAATCCTCTTCAAGGGAGTACATTGCTGT
>CAZGBZ010000023.1:0-5329 GCA_964524135.1 uncultured bacterium | reverse complement strand
AATCAGTCATAAAAGTAACCCGGAATTTATCAGATGGGAGAATATGAATATCAACTTCTCTTGCAGGGTCTGTGTAGGTTATGGCTTTATCTATGATCAATTCGTCTCTCAGAGCATCCTGGGTTTTAATACCAGCTTTCATTAACACATCTACAAATGGAATAGCGGAACCATCCATTACGGGAGGCTCTTTTTCGGTTAATTCAATGAGAATATTATCAATTTGAAGTCCGAAAACTGATGCTAAAATATGTTCAACAGTATGGATACGGAAATTATCCACACTTATAGTTGTCCCTCGGGAGATGTCAATTACATGGTCAATATCTGCCACTATCTCGGGGCAGTTTTCCAAGTCCAGGCGCTTGAAACGTATTCCAAAATTTTCAGGAGCTGGTTTAAAAGTGGCAGTTGATTCTACCCCAGTATGGAGCCCAATACCACTAATGCTAATGTCTTTTTTTATGGTAGTCTGTCTAGAATGTTGCTTATTTGATATCAATAGAATTATCCTCGGTAATGGGGAGTATTTTTTCTAATTTACGAATTCGGTTTAATATATCGGGAAGCTGATTTATTATTACATCCTGACGGAGTCTTTCTTTATGATGTCTTGCAGGAACTCCTGACACAAAAGACCCCGAGTCAATGGATTGAAATACTGCTGATTTGGCTGCCACGATTGAGTCCGCCCCAATTGTTAAATGACCAATTATTCCTACCTGACCCGCTAAAGCAACATTATCTTTCAATGTAGAACTTCCAGCAATACCGACTTGACCGGCAATTGCACAGTTTTCCCCAATTTGAACATTGTGGGCAATGTGGATGAGATTATCCATTTTGGTACCCTTCCCAATTATGGTATCTGTTAATGTACCTCTATCAATACAGCAGTTGGGTCCCACCCAAACGAAGTCTTTTAATACAACACGTCCAATATGGGGTATTTTATGGTAGATATTTTTATCTTTCACCAATCCGAATCCATCCGTTCCAATTACAGATCCAGAATCAATAATACATTGTTTCCCAATTATTACATCATGATAAATACTCACATTTGAGTGGATGATCGTCTCATTATTAATTGTAGAGTTTTTCCCTATAAATGATCCTGCACCTATTTGTACTCCGTCACCTAGCACAACATTATCTTCCAAAACGACATGAGGAGCAATATGAACATTTTTTCCAATTTTAGCCGTTGGAGAAATGATGGCACTGGGATGAATCTGTTCTTTTGGAGGCTCCTGGGGGTAGAATAAATGAATGACCTCAATAAAACTAATTGCCGGATTTTCAACATGAATGAGTGTTTTATCATTTTGTTCGATAGTAAAGTCTTTACTCACCAGTAAGGCATCGGCCTTTGATTGATACAAATATTTCTTATACTTATCCGAACCAATATAGGATAAATGACCGGCACAGCTGTTATTCAAATCACAGACGCCCAAAATGGAAAGATCTGGGTTTCCATCAATAGTACCATTGACAGTTTTTGCTATTTGAGAAATAGTAAACAAAATTATTCCGTTACTGAACCAGTTGCTTTTGCAAGTTCATCCATCACATCTTCTGTGAGATTATGTGAATCCAATGCATATAATAATGCACCGGACATTGCATCTAAAATAAAATCATACCCTCGTTCGCTTCCAACTTTTTGGATTGCGTCGTCAATTTTTGCCAAAACAGGTTTTAGTAATTGATTTTGGGTTTGATAAATTTCCCCTTCAGGACCAAATTTATCCAATTGAAATTTTTGGACAGATTTTTCCTTGTTAACAATTTCATTTTCTTTTTCATTCCGGCGGGCATCACTCATGAGGAGTCGTTGTCTGTCATAATCCTGCTTGAGACTATCTAGGCTATAAACAAGTTCATTAAATTCTGATTCCAACCGTCTCTGTTCCTTTTCCAAATCAGCCTTAACCTGTCGAACCTCATCAAAATTATTCATAATTTCGTTTGAGTCCACATATCCAATTTTAACATCAGCTAATGCAAAGCTCGCTAACAACAGGGTGAGGATGATTTTTGTTAGTATTTTCATTTTGTTATTATTCTCCTTATTAATAGTAGTTAATTTTAAAATGGCATTCCAAAAATTAGATGGTACTCCCAGCCGTGGGGTTCTGATTTTCCAAAGTTCATATAAGCATCGTACTCCGTAGCATCAAAACCATAACCGACGTCGTAGCCCAGCATTCCCAACATTGGGATGAACACTCTTATTCCGACACCAGCAGATCGCTTGAGATCAAATGGATCCAGAACATCAAAGCCTGACCACACATTACCCATATCTAAGAAAGAGAGGGCGTAAATTGTGGGGTTTTCCGATAAAGAAAACCGAAGTTCCAGTGAATATTTTAGCATAATATCGCCACCTCGTGTACTGCCGAAAGGACCTATTCGGTTTTCGGTGTAACCTCTGAGCATTTCTCCATAGGGGATTCCGGTACCACCCATTACAAATCGAGCACTTGGGGGGATGATGGACTGATCCCCATCTGCATCTTCAATTTTATCCAGCATCCCCATTTTAAATATTTGGGAAATGGTAATTTTTTTATGAAGGGGAGTAAACCAGTTAAAATCAAGTTCATGTTTGTGGTAATCCTGGTTCCCTCCTAAAAATGAGCCTGACAATGTACTGGTCCAAATGGATCGGGAACCACTGGTGGGGAATTCTGGGTGATTTCGACTATCACGAGTTATAACCTGTGTAAAAGAAACCCCCGCAGATGTGAAAGAATAAAAACCATCTTCTTCGTTAATACTAATATCATCAAGATTAAATCCTTGGGAGAAGTCGGCTGGGTTATCAGCAATATATTTACTTTGTGCCCCTCTAATCATCCATGATCCCCGGAAGAAATAATCAGGCCATTTAAAGCGCCGCCCCCAACGTAATGATCCGCCATGCTGCTGAATATCAAATGGCAAATAATTTCCCTGCCCCTGACCACGTTCTGTATAAAAATAGCTTCCACCCACTAAATTGGGTGTGTCAAATAACCATGGTTCGGTAAAACTGAGGGAAAAAGATTGGTAGGCTGCCGTATTCTGTGAGCCGTAATTATTAGGGGAATAATAAGAACTGGTATTGGTATTGGAACCTGCATTTAATCCACGCTGGTAATTAATGGAGAGAGTCTGACCTCTACCCCTGAAGTTGGGGAATTCAAACCCACCACCTCCGGTAAACCCATAGACCCCATTGTAGCCCATGGAGAAATTTGCCTGTCCTGTACTCTTTTCAAAGACTTCCAGTTGAATATCAATTTCATCTTCACTAACAGGGATTACATCCGGGATAACATTTTCGAAAAAGTTGAGCATAAAAATGTCCCGATAACTATCCATGAGTTTTTTACGGCTGAATAAATCACCGGGATATACTCGGAGTTCTCTCCGAATGACGTTTTCATGGGTTTTCTCGTTCCCCTTTATATGAATTTTTCTCACATGGACAATTTGATTTTCAACCACATCAAAATGAATATCCAGGGAGTCTTCACCAACCGGTGTATAAATAGGGTTTACCTGAAAATAGAAATACCCTGCATCCGTATAAAGAGGGCTTACCCGCTCTGACAATGCCATTTGGAAATTATCATGAATATAAACATCCCCTTTTTCAAATCCAAGGCGGGCTGAAAGCTCTTGGTCTTTATGGATATAATTTCCTTCCCATGTTAAATTTCTAACTTTATATTGAGGACCTTCATAGACATTAAAAACTATTTCATAGCCTTTGCTCTCTTTTACAAGTTGAATGGTATGGTCAATTATGTAGAAATCCCGATAGCCCTTATTTTTATAAAATGCAGATAATAGGTCTTTATCGCTTTGTAGCAAATCCTTTTTCCAGGCACCCCTCCAGGGGGCATACCACTTTTTGGCTTTATTCTCTTTAAATATTCGAGAGAGTTTATTGTCTGAGAAAACTTCGTTCCCCTCAAAAACTATTTTTTTGATTTTTGTTTTTTTGCCCTCATGGATAATAAATTCCAAATCTTGGCTGAATTCCTTTTCACCTGCACTGTATACCGTATCGATAGTTACAGAATGAAAATGTTTTTCTGCATAGAGTGATTTAATTTTTTCCATGGCTTCAAAGACTGCATATTCTGATAGAATTTGTCCGGTATTGAGTTCCAACTCCTCATTTAGTGTGCGGGTGGACTTCTTCTTATTACCCTCAAATTCCACTTCGCCAAGTGTGGGGTTTTCTTCAACCACTATCCGCAGGTAAATTCCTTCCTCGGTTTCATCATCAATTAAAATTTGGATATTCCCAAAGCGTTTGAGTTTCCACAATCGTTTAATTGCCTGCTGTATTTCAGGACCTTTAATAGTCATTCCTTTATACAGGCGGGCATTCCTCTGTACATCCTGCGCTGTGAGCCGTTGGTTCCCCTCTACGGTGATATCCATTATACGGATTTCATCATTTTGTGAAAAAATATGAGAAGTAAAGCAAATTAAAAGGAAGCAATTCACAATTAATTTCGACAATATATTTTTATTATTAACCATTAATAATTAACAATTTATAATTAAAATTCATCCGTTATTTACCTTGAGCTGTTCTGATATTTTGCCATAGCGCCGTTCTCGGTTTTGGTAATCGAAGATTGCTTCGGTGAGTTCTTTTTTACCAAAGGCAGGCCAATAGGTTTGGGTTACATGAATTTCTGTATAGGCGATTTGCCATAAGAGAAAATTACTGATTCGGAATTCACCACCAGTTCTGATAAGTAGGTCCGGGTCAGGAATATCTTTGGTATAGAGCATTTGGGAGAAGAGGGATTCATTTATCTGTTTTCTGTCAATTTCCCCGGCTGCAATTTTTTCTGATAATAATTTCACTGCAGATAAAATTTCTTTGCGACTCCCATAACTTAATGCCAGGTTCAAATTTAATCCCGTATTGTTTTTGGTTTTATCAATGGCATCTAAAAGTTCATCCTGAACATTTACATCTAACTCATCTATATCTCCAATGGCAGTAAAACGGACATTATTATTCATAAGGTCTTTTACTTCCCGACGGAGAGAACTTACCAAAAGTTTCATTAAAGCGCTCACTTCGGTTATTGGGCGATTCCAATTTTCAGACGAAAATGTATATAACGTCAAAACTTGTACATCCAGTTCACCACAAATTTCGGTGATTTTACGTACGGTTCTAACGCCTTCTCTATGACCAGCTATTCTCGGCAGGCCTTTACCATTTGCCCAACGGCCATTTCCATCCATTATGATAGCAATATGCCGAGGAATATTATGGGTATCGATTTCTATCTTATATTTC
>CAZGBZ010000022.1:0-16963 GCA_964524135.1 uncultured bacterium | reverse complement strand
ATATACCATTCATCAACAATGCGAAATACCAATTCATCACCAGAGCGCCAACAATGAGGATATACATGGGGATATTGTTCCTGATAAAGAAGGAATCCTTTCTCCTTTAAATCTTCAATTATCTCCTGTGTGGTCTCAATTTTAGTAGCACATTTACCGCTTAATTTTCCAAATCCATCAATATAACAGGATTCTTCATCTAAAGGTGCGATTGCCACAAGCCCAGCTTTTTCAGCTATTTTCTTATCGATAGCCCCACAACCCGGCGCTGTATGCACAATTCCCGTACCCTCACCAGCAACTACCACATCGCTTCCGATACTATCCTTTCCACCATCAATAATTCTATGGCAGGCTATCCCATTTAACCCTTTATCTTGTAAATCTTCATTTACAAAAGGATAACCGCCTACTTTGCTCTGAGCTTCCAATTCATCAAAAGGTCCATCATACTTCCAGCCTATCATATCGGCACCCTTTATTGTTCCTATTATTTCATACCCGCCTCGCTCTTTAAATATTTGGGTAATGGTTTTCAGCTTTGGCACACCATCTATCCATTGTTTTTTCTCCTTGAATTGTTTTTCAAGGCGTTGAAAATCCAGATTTTCTTTTGCAAAATAATAAACTGCGCCATCTGATGCTTTTAGCTTCACATAATCTAAATTTACATTTACAGCTGCAGCTACATTTGAAGTAAGTGTCCAGGGAGTGGTGGTCCATATGAGTATATACTCATTTTCTCTTTCTTTAAGAGGAAATCGGACAAATAAGGAAGTATGAGCCACAAGCTTTCTTCCTTCAATTATTTCCATTTGAGAATAGGATGTACCCGAGCGCCCAGACCAAGGCACTACATCGGTTCCCCTATAAATTTTCCCATCGTTGAAGAGTTTTTTTAAAAATGCCCATATTGTATAATTATTTTCATCGGACATTGTAAAATAAGAATTATCCCAATCCATCCAGTATCCAAGTCGTTTGGATTGTTCCGACTGAATTGCAGAAAATTTTTCAACTCTCTCTTTACATCTATTTACGAAATTTTCTAATCCATATTCCTGTACATCACGCTTGGTTTTGAAACCTAATTCTTTTTCAACTTCAATTTCAACCCAGAGCCCCTGGCAGTCGAAACCATTTTGATATCTGAGTTCTCGTCCCTTCATGGCATGGAAGCGTTGAAAAATATCTTTCAGGGTACGACCCCAGGCATGGTGAACACCCATGGGATTATTTGCCGTAATAGGACCATCGAGAAATGACCAGGGTTTACCCTTCGAATTCTTTTCTCTCAATTGATTAAAAGTATCTTCTCTATCCCATTTATCCAGCATTTCGTGCTCTAATTGGATAAAATCAACTTTATTATCTACTGGTTTGAATTTATTTAAATCAGCCATTATTGTTTAATTTAAAGACAAGAAATTTAGAACATTATGAGGTATGAATACAATGGACTTCCGAAGAGAATGATATTAATTTAGCTTTATGTAGAATTGCCCTGCCGAAAATAGTCCTTCTTTTCTCGGTGGGATGTAATTAAATGACTTAATTTTGAGAGTATTCCAATGGGAATTGGAATTATTTTTTCTTACCTTTTTCCTTTTTTGCTAACTTTTTACTTAATGCCTTAACCTTTTTTAAATTTATTGCCCGCAATTTATCCTTTGTAAAACGTACCATGTGAGGCAGCATCATTTCTGCAGAATCAAAAGCGCTTGTTTTGTCCATCAAAATATTTAATTGAGATTCATATTGGGGCACCATTCCAGAAAAATTTTCATTTCCTTTAATCAGCTCTAATCCAGCGGTCTTTTTCTTTACATCATCTTCTAATTCTTCTTTAGATTTACTGCGAGTGACCAATTGATAAATATTATGCCAGCATAGAGGAGGTTTACTCCCACGGCGAGCTTCAAAGTAGGCATCTACCTTTTGTTGCAATTCTTCCTGCATATCTTCAAAATTCAGACCAATTTGAGAAAACTCATCATTAAATAATTTGGAAAATGAACTTGAACATAAATTGGTAAATGCAATCTTTTCATCATCTTTCAGCTTATCTTCAGTAAGTCCATTGAATGAATAATCCATCATAAATTTTGCTAAAACCATACTTTCAAAACGTTTTACCCCCCAAGGCTTAGTCCAATGATATCCGTCATCTTCTAAAGAATCGGAAATTCGATTTACAACTGCTATTAAGCTATTCTGTATTATATCTGCTGGATCTGAGCTTTCTTTATTGCGAGAAAATATTTTCATTAATATTAATTATATGAGTTTGTTATAAAATATTGCGGTGAAGTTAAACAGGTTAAATCTTTGCATGGAAGTTTAATTTAATCAAAATTAATAATCTAAGGTTTTCCATTTACCTTCCGGACATTCAGAAGTTGTAAATATTATTTTGGTGCTTATATTACAATTACAAGATGTACATCTGTAATTTCTGTTGGACTTCCCAGTTTTAAATTCACAGGAAATACAAATGTCACGTCGATTATTTATGTCTTCTAATTTGGCAATTGCATTTTCACCCATAATTAATTTTTGGAAAGCAAGCCCAATCGTTTCAATAAAATTATATAACTGTGCTCTGAAATTCATTTATAAACTTATTATGATCTTTAAAAATATAACTATTAATATTTCCTTAAAATAAGAAGGGCTCGGTTTCCCGAGCCCTTTTTGCCCAAACGGTAAACGCCAATGGTTACTTTATTACCATTAATTTTTGATCGAAAGATTCTGATCCTGCCTGTAATCGGAGGAAATACATTCCACTTGGCTGCATAGAAGCATCCCAAGATTGAGTATAACTTCCCGCTTTCATTTGACCATTTATCAAAGATTCAATTAACTGACCAGAAAGGTTATAAATACTCAAATTAACTTTTCCACTTTCTGCTAGTATAAAACTGATATTGGTTGAAGGATTGAATGGATTTGGATAAGCTTTTCCCAATGATGTTTTAGATGGTAATATTATTGAAATCATATTTTCAGAATTAGCAGCTTCCATTTCAACAATTTCAAAATTGCCTGTATAGGAAAATAATTCATCGGTCTCAGGAACAACAATTACCAATGTTGTAGAATTAATTTCAGTTACTGCATCAGCAACCAAAGCATTGTTTGTGAGGTTTAAAATAAAATCGCTATCATGTAGTAATACCATTTTAACAGCCCCAACATATCCATTGGCTGAGATTTTTACAATGCTTCCCGTATCAAATAATTGAACTCTATTGGCATTATCCACACGAGGACCGAGTATGAGGTTCACCAATTGGACTACGTCTAATATGTTTATGGTGCCATCACCATTCAGGTCAGCATCAGGATTATAGGTGTCATCCAATATCACATTTACCATAATTATGATATCCAATACATTTAACATTTCATCACCATTAAGATCTCCAGCCATACCTTCATCCCCTTCAACATAGGCTGGCGGGAATACAATGTCATCAATCCAGGCTGCATCTGCACAGTTGGTATTATCGCAATCTGTAGAACCACCTCCTCCATCTTTAACATAAGACCATTTAAAGGTATGTTCACCTTCAGAAACATCATAACTTACTTGTGTCCAGGGCGATCCCCCAGAAGTAGTTGATTGATATTGCCCTTGCAGAGTATTATCAATATAGAATTCCAGGCCATCATAAAAGTAACTGCCCGAAGTTGAATATTCTGCAGAAACTTTATAATAAAACTCGATGACACCATCAGCAGTTACATCTAAAGTAACACTTATATCAGAAGATTGACTATTTGAAATGGCACCAGATATAGCAGAGCCTGAACCGGAATTGGCTTCCGTATTGTCCGCTCCCCAGTCGGCATTGCCAGACAACTCCCATTCCAATGATCCCATTCCAGCTTCAAAATTGGCAGTAATTTGCCCCACAGGAATAGAAAAATTAACAATGGTAGAAAAGCCATTTTCTGATTCAGATATTATTACTGTAAACTCAGCTATATGTCCAATTGGTGTTGAGGGACTAACAGATACTGACATTACTAAATCTTTATGATTCCATGTTGCGGAATAATCCCAATAATATGGATCAAGAGTATAGCTACTTACCATAACATAGTTATCACCAAAAACCTCAACAAGTGGATCATCAATACTGGCACTACCATTATTAGCTAATACAATATTCAAATCCGTGGAAGCACCAGGATCTAGATCACCAGTTACGGATAATACGTCTATTACAGGAGCATGGGCAAGAAAAGTTAGATTAGATTCCCATACATCACCATTTGCTGAAATCACACATGCTATTTCAAATTCATGATGATCTGGCACATCAACTGAAACTAAAAAAGATAAACCTTCTACTAATATTGTTTCATTTGCATCAATATAATTAGCATACGCAATATTATCTGTAATTGTAATATATGTATCATCTGTTGAAATATTAACTGATACATTAGATGCTCCGTCACTCCCTACATTTTCAAGATTCAAGCTTAAAGTTACTGATTCACCAAAATCAATCATATCATCCCAATCGGTCCAAACATAGTAATAATCCACTAAAACATAGGGGCCTTCTGGAGAAAGTACCATAACCGTAGTTTCATAAGGGAAATTATTAAACCCTGTTATGACTAAGTCCAATTCACCGGGTACAGTACCTGCCTCTCCCAGGGTAATATTTGCATTCCCAAAACTATCGGTATAGCCAGATGCCAACAATTCACCATCTCGTGAAAGTGCTACTAAATCACCTTCATTACCAGTAGCTACATCAAATTCACTCGACCCTAAAATTATGACATCGTCATGACTGGCATTCACGCTAGTTGGAGGTGCTGTCCGGAGTGGCACAGATGGATCACCAAATAAAGTCCAATATTTGGTTTCATTAATTCCTGATGAGCCCTGGGCATCATTCATGTACATGCAGCCATTTGTGGTTATTCCACCCATAGTCCGAGTTTTGTTGTTATCTAAACTTTCTGTAAGTATGAGGTTCATTCCATATTGACCATGCATAGGTGGCTCCCAACTTTGGCTGATGGTTGAACCGAAATGGGATATAGCACCAGTTGGTTCTCCATTATTTGTAGCTCTCAGCCATGATTCTGCAAAACATTCATTTGTGCTTTGAAATTCGCCAACATTACAGCCCACAGTTATAACAAATGGTAATAAGTTTTCATTAGTAAGTGAATTCACATTTGAAGTACTAAGCGGAGCGCCATTACCCCAACTGGATATGGAGCCATGACCAACATAATTAATCAGGCTTACTCCATTATTAATGGCGTTTATGCCCTGAGTTAAAGTACCACCACTTCCATCATATATATCTTCATAGCTATCGTAAGTAAAACCAGATAATACCGTATCCCATAGAAAATCACTGAATTGGTCATCAGTATAACCGCCAAAGCCGGGACCTTGGTTAGAGGCAATTCCAAGGGCATTATCGTACCACTCTACTCCACCTTGTGGATAACGTTCGTATTCAATTGATCGTTCTACCTGTGTACCTATCTGAGTTGGCGTAGATCCTGAAAAACGCCCCACAATTACTTCCGGATAGAAATCATTACCAGAAATACAGCCGTAGGACACATCCGATGAACTACCACCAACTGAAGGGGAAGGCATTTGGGCAATATCTCCTACTAATAAGAGAAATGTTAGCCCATTTTCATAATAATAAGTTTCAACAAAACTTTCAATTGCACCTGAATTTCCACCAATGGCAGCAGCATCTACCATTTCAGTGGGAATTCCTTTTAAATTTTTCCAATCAACCAATGGCTGCATAGTTTCTATAAATGCACTATTAGATATAACCAGCATATTGCCATGATCCACTAAATAATCAAACCGGTTATCAGAATCAAAGTTTAAAAAATGATTTTTATAAATAGACTTAAACTCATTGGAATATTTGCTAACACCCACACGATTATTGTCAAAAGTGTTTACAACTCCATCCCCAAGAGATTTTACTTCAACTTGGACCTCAGTATAAACGCGTAAGATATTTTGAACAGGATTATATTGGAATGGATAAAATTCAACGGTTACACCTCGCAGATCGCGAAGTATATAAGGGGTTCCCAACTCAGCTAAATTTCCTGGATAAAAAGCGTCTTCTTCATACACATTGCCAAATTGATATTCGACATCAGCAGGGTTTATTAAACGATTGAGATTTCCTTTAGATGGAGCAATAAGTACATCATTATAATCTACATATTTAGTAGATGTGATATTTAAAAACATCATTTTATTATCGGGTATTATAATGGAACGAGAATATTTTTGTAAATCTGGGGCACCGGTTTCCAAAAGAGAAGCGCCATCGCTTAATCGAGCCAAGTTCATTTCACCAGTTGGAGTGGAAACCGATATGAGGTGAAATCCGTCAATATTAAAATCAATAGTGGTAGTTTCAATATTGGATGATATTATTTCCATTTTGCTATTGCTGGCAGTATCTGAATTGATAGGCTGCCAGGTTGAAGCCATTATAATGGTAATGCTAAATAATGTAATTAAAATAAATCTCATTGTTTCCCCTTTTCAATTTTGTTAAAATGGATGTAATATAAGTTATAGCTTAAATTTACAGGGGATTCTGAATTGAACAGTTTTATTAGAAAATGGTTTGTTTCGAAATTTTAAATGGTTTTTTGTTGTGAATAAACAGCCCACATTGTTTGAAGAATAGTTTTAATATCGGAATATTTACATTCCCAATTTAAATAATCATTTGCCAATTTGGATACTGCAATTAATTCAGCAGGGTCACCTGCTCGTCTATCAACAAAATTGTATTTTAATTTCTTTCCAGTAATTTTCTGTAAAGATCCAATCACATCCAGAACAGAGAATCCTTCTCCAGTTGCCAGATTTACTGTTATATTTTCATTGTTTGCCTGAATATAATTCAATGCCTGCACATGAGCTGTTGCAAGATCATTAACATGAATATAATCTCGAATGCCCGTACCATCTGGAGTATTATAATCATCTCCATAAATATCCATTGAATCTCGGAGCCCTAAAGCAGTTTCCATTACAATAGGCAGAAGATTAGCAGGAGCCTTTTCTAATCCTTTAATTTTTCCTTTTATATCATAACCAGCAGCATTGAAATATCGTAATGCTCCAAATCTAATGCCTTTTAGCTTGCTGTACCAGTTAAGCAGATTTTCAATTTCAAGTTTTGTATATCCATAAAAATTAATTGGATTTAGAGGATGCTTCTCATCAACAGGTAAGTATTCGGGCATGCCATAGACAGCCGCTGTGGATGAAAAAATAAAGTTTTTTATATTATTTCCAGCCATTTGGTTGAGAATATTTATCGTTCCTGTAATATTAGATGTAGCATATTTTCCTGGCTCTGTCATAGATTCTCCTACAGATTTCAATGCTGCAAAATGAAATACAGCATCGTACTTTTTGCTAAATAAACTATTTAGATTATTACTAATTAGAATATCTCCCTGAATAAATTCTGCCCGAGAATCGATATTTATTAAATGACCTGTTGAAAGATTATCAAAAACGGTAACTTCATGTCCGTTTTCACAAAGTTCCAAAACAACATGAGAACCAATATATCCAGCTCCCCCTATGACCAAGACATTCATATTCTTAAGGAATTATTATTTTCAATTTCAGCATTAATTAGAAATATAACTTTTATACCAATCAATAAATAGAGGGATACCATCTTCAATATCAATTTTAGGATTATAATCTAATTTTTCAATTGATTTATCAATGTCTGCAAAGGATTCCGGTACATCTCCCGGTTTCATGGGTTGAAAATCTATGTCAGCCTTTTTAGATAAATTTGTCTCAATAATTTTAATCATATCCATTAGATTTTCACTTTTTTTATTTCCAAGATTAAAAATTTCACAAGCATAATTCTTTTCCATTGCCGAACGAGTACCCGAAATAATATCATCAACAAAGGTGAAATCCCTTTTCATGTTTCCATGATTAAAAACAGGAATGGCTTTCCCTTGGAATATATTTTCAGTGAAAATATACATTGCCATATCAGGACGTCCCCATGGACCATATACTGTAAAATATCTTAAACCGGTGGTTGGCAGGTCATACAAATGCGAATATGAATGCGCCATGAGTTCATTGGCTTTTTTGGTGGCTCCATATAGAGCGATTGGATTATCAGTCATGTCTGTAGTGCTGAAAGGATATTTTGTATTTGAGCCATATACTGAAGAGCTGGAGGCATAAATCAAACCACCTACTTCGTAATTGCGACACATTTCTAAAATATTTAAAAATCCAGTAAGGTTTGAATCCAAATACGCATAAGGATTTTCAATACTATAGCGAACTCCTGCTTGTGCAGCTAAATTAACAACCATATCAGGTTGAAATTCTTTAAATCTTTGAGAAAGTGACTTCTTGTCTGCAATATCAACTTTTTGAAATGTGAAATTTCTATAAACTTTCAGATTAAGCAGTCTATTATTTTTTAAGTTTATATCATAATAATCATTTAGATTATCGATACCTAAAACTTCAACACCATCTTTAAGAAGCGATACAGTAAGATGATATCCAATAAACCCTGCACAGCCTGTAACTAAAATCGAATCCATTTTATTCATCAATTATTTTAACCATATTATTCAATAATTGATATTTTTCATTAGATTTAGGGCAAATTGAAAACTTACTTTTATCAATAGTAAGTTTATCTCCGAAACTATTCATCCACAATTTAATCGATTTAATTATTTTACCCTATGAATTATGCAGATATTATATTTGGGTGATTCCCTTTAAAACGGCCACGTGTATCTACAATAAGTTTTGCTTTTTTTTGTAAATATTCATAATCATACCCATCATGGTCAGTAGATAATATTACGAGGTCATAATCTCCAATTGACTTTTCAAGGTTTATAGAACTTTTATCAAAGGAATACTTTCTAGTGTGATGCAATTGGGGAATATAGAAATCATGGTAGTCTGCATCTACCCCTCTTATTGATAAAAGGCGTATCAATTCAAATGATGGAGATTCACGTAAATCATCTACATTTTTTTTATAAGCCATACCTAAAATTAGAACATTTGATTTAGATAATTTTTGTCCTCTATTTTGTAGCCCAATTTCTGCTTTTTCAATGACCCATTGAGGCATTTTGGTATTGACTTCACCAGCAAGTTCAATAAATCGTGTGGAAACACCAACTTGTTTTGCTTTCCATGTAAGGTAAAAGGGGTCTATGGGAATACAATGGCCACCCAATCCCGGTCCGGGATAAAATGCCGTAAACCCAAATGGTTTTGTTGCGGCAGTTTCAATCACTTCAAAAATGTCAATATCCATTTTATCCGCAACCATTTTAAGCTCATTTACCAACCCTATATTTACAGCTCGATGTATATTTTCAAGCAATTTTGTCATTTCAGCAACTTTTGTGGAACTAACAGCAACCGTTTTGTTAACAATACATTTGTATAGCGCATTAGCAACCTTGCAGCAATTTTGTGTATGCCCACTTACAACTTTAGGAATAGTTTGAGTTGAATAATTTGAATTCCCCGGATCTTCTCTTTCTGGTGAGTAAGCTATAAAATAGTCATTTCCAATTTTGAAATTATTTTTTTCTATCACAGGTACAATTTCCTCCTCAGTCGTTCCTGGATAAGTTGTACTTTCCAATACAAGTAATTGTCCCTTTTTCAAGTACTTTTGGATAGAATTCAACGTACTGAGAATGTATTGCAGATCAGGTGTATTATTGGGTCCTAATGGGGTAGGAACACAAATAAGCATACAATCTACTTCTGCTATTTTACTCCAATTTGGTGTAGCTATAAATCCACTTTTCAATGCAAGTTGAATTGACTCTGCTGGTATATGTCTGATATAACTTTCTCCAGAATTTAATGTATTACATTTTACACCATCAATATCAAATCCGATAACTTTAAATTTTTCTTCAATAAATCGAATTACAAGTGGAAGTCCCACGTAGCCCAAACCAATTATTCCAACGGTGGCAGATTTATTATTTATTTTTTTTATTAGCTCATTCGTCATTGAATTATTTCTTTACATGAAATCAGAATATTACATATTTTATTAATAATATAATCAGTTAAATATGGATGCATTGGCAAACTGAATATTCGTTGAGAAATGGATTCAGCTACAGGAAAATCTCCCACCGAATAATTTAAATTACTAAATGCTTCCTGAAGGTGTAATGGTTTAGGGTAATAAATTGCTGTAGGAATCCCAGAATCTTTTAATTTTTTCATACATATTGATCGATCTTTGGAATTTAAAGCTAAAATTGAGAATTGCGCCCATGCAGATTCATATCCCTCCGGAATATGCTGGCATGTAAAATATTGATTTAAATTTTGAGAATATTTTTTTGCAATAGCTTTACGCTGAAGCAATTCATTTGGGAAAATCTTCATTTTTTCAAGAAGAATCGCTGCTTGAATGGTATCTAACCTTCCATTTAGTCCTATCCGGGAGTTTTCATATTTTGACTCTCCTTTACCATGATTTCGAATAGAAATTAAAATTTTTACTAATTGAGAATCATCTGTAAAGATAGCGCCTCCATCGCCATAACACCCTAATGGTTTCGCAGGGAAAAATGAGGTGGTTCCTATATCACCGAAAGAACCTGTTTTTTTATTTTTTATTTTTCCACCAAAACTTTGCGCAGCATCTTCAATAATACATAAATCAAATTTTTTCCCTATTTCTCCTATTAATTCATAGTTGGCTGGAAGTCCAAAAATATCTACTGGAATTATGGCTTTAGGAATTAATTCAGTATTCGATTGACAATCATCTATTGCAATTTCTAATTTGGCGGGATCTATATTAAAAGTGTCCTCAAAAACATCTACAAATATAGGAGTAGCACCTATAAGTTGAATAACTTCAGCAGTAGCAATAAATGTAAATGGAGTTGTAAAGACTGCATCCCCAGGACCTATTCCCTTTGCCATTAGAGACATGAACAATGCATCTGTGCCTGATGCGCAACCAATACAATGTTTTGAGCCTGAAAATTTTGCTAATACAGCTTCTAATTCAAAAACTTCAGGGCCTAAAATATATTGACCATGATTTAGCACTTTTTGGATTGATTGGTCAATTCCAGTTTGAATAGTTTGGTATTGATGCTTTAAATCGATAAACTGCATTTTACTCAATGAATTACATCCTTGTCGAACCACAAATCTTTTTCAATATCAGAATTATTTGTATGGAAAAATAATTTGATAAATTTATTGACCAAACAGTAAAATAAGAGTGGCAAATGAAGTGATTAGTGAGGCTGTGTTTGAGGCTAATTCGGTCAAACTAAAGGGCTCTTTTTCTTCTGCTTTTTGAACAATTATTGTAGACCCTTCACGAATTTTTGGGCTTCTAAATATTTTGTTGATTTCTACTTCACCATTGGCATGAACAACAGTAATGTGATATTTATTTGCATCCATTGTAAATCCACCAGCTCCCTCAATATAATTTCTTAACGATTTCTTTTCATAGTATTGAATAAAACCTGGTTTATAGACTTCTCCCTGCACCTCTACTACTCCCGGATGTTTTGGTACTAATACGCTGTCACTATCATGCAATATTATATTAAAATTATCAAGAGCAACTTGTTTACCACCCCTCTTTAAATGAAGTCCATATTTAAAAGCATCAGGTGATAATCCTTTTGCGCGAATTAATACATCATTTAAAGTTTCATCTTTTTTTTGAAGTGTATAAATTCCAGGCATATTAATTTCACCTAAAATCCAGACTTTATCAGGTTTTGCAAAAAGAGGGTTTTGTCTAATTACAACGATATCCCAGTTCTGGAGTTGTAAATTTTCATTACTATCTCCTGAAAGGAGTTTATTTATATCAAAATCCAATATTTCTGGAAATTTTGAATTTGGATGGTTTCGTATAATTTCACCTTTTTCCAAAAACATGGTCTTTAAATATGTTGAATCATTGAATCCCCCGGCAAGTTTCAAGATATCAAGAAGGTACATATCTTGAATTGTATCGAATGCATATTTCCCAGGTTTTTTAACCTGTCCATATAAATATACCTCATTAACACCTTCAATAATTGAATATACCTCAATGTTATCTCCATCTTGTAAAATAAAATCTTTACTTTTCAGATAATTAACAGAAAAGTTTTCATTTACTGGAGAAAATTCAGAAATTTCTTTCATAGGTCTTAAGCGATTAATATGCATATTTTTCTGAGCTTTAACTGTTAATCCCCCAACGTAATTAATGAGATTTTCAAATGTTTCATTTGGCAACAATTCATATATGCCCTCCCTTATCACTTCCCCTTTAATTGAAACTGAGGAATACCGGATAGGTACAAATAGGATATCTCCATCCAATAAACGGAGGTCATCAAAATTATCGCCCATTAGTAAATATTGGTAAAAATCCAACCTGGTATGAATTTTTCCATTTCTAATCAATTGGATGTCCCTTAAGGAACCACTTTTCTTCACACCCCCTATCTGTAAAAGCCCGGTGATAATAGTAGAAAAAGGATGAATGGCATGAATCCCTAGAGACAAAGATTCACCCAAAATTGTCACGTTAATAGATTTTAATTTACCTATAGAGACATCGATATTTGCAGATGGTTCATCCCCTTTCAAAGACGAATAAACATGCTTAAACTTATTTAACAACTTCTTTTCAATATCATATAATTTTAATTCAGCTATTTGAACCTGCCCTATTTTATCCACATAAATTTTACCATATAGATCTATTATATGGCTTGAACGCAATTGGGTGTCACCCCAAATTTCAATAATCACCTCATCTCCGGGACCGAGCGTATATCCAGCAGGTGGAGGCTGATTATTTGCTATTGTACTGCCGCCGCTAGTATTAAAAAATGAATAACCAAAATGATTTAAACTCTTATTTTCTAATTCTTCTGAACCACTTTCATTCCCAGGGTAATCCAAATGCACTAAAGATTCGAGCGAATCAACTTTTTCTTGTACTGCAGTTGTTTCAGAAATTGTTTTCTTTTTTAGTTGCTGTTGAATAGCCTTAATCTGCATTTGTGTAATCTTATCAGGTTCCACTTCTATAGCAAATAGAACATTAAGTGACAAACATAGAATAAAATTTAAATTGAGAAATAATTTGATTTTTTTCTTCATTTTTTTACCTATAATTAAAATAAGAATTGGTTGTGGCGGCGCAGGGACTCGAACCCCGGACACCCGGATTATGATTCCGGTGCTCTAACCAACTGAGCTACGCCGCCAGTTTAGTAATCTAAATACCGATTAAATAATAGAAAATAAATTTATCCTGATTTCTCTATTTCATCAAACTCAATTTCCTCAGTTCAATGATTCAATTGAATTCAAATTCCCTGCTATAAATTCAGGATTTAATAAATCTTCTTTATTATATTCCAAAGGTTTATTTGTTCCATACTTAATTATTTCGCCGCCCGCTGCCTTAATAACGGCATGAGATGCCCCTGTATCCCATTCCATTGTAGGTCCTAATCGTGGATAAAAATGTACCCTTCCATCTGCAACGGAACAAATCTTCAAAGAACTTCCCATTGGATGTAAGTCATTTTTTTCAAATTGAGAAAGAAATTTATCCATTTTAGGACTTGGGTGTGAACGACTTGATGCAATCTGAACAGGACCATTTAATTGAGTTCTAACATTAATTTGACTATATGCTTCTCCAGCAATTGATTTATAGGCGCCCTTTTCTACACTTCCCCAATACAGTTCATCTAATGCAGGAGCATATACTACTCCAAAAATTGGCAGATTGTTTTGCATGTATGCAATGTTTACTGTAAACTCATCATTTTTCTTTATATATTCTTTTGTACCGTCTAAGGGGTCAACCAGCCAAAAAGATTCCCAATTAGATCTTTCTTCATAAGGGATATCTCGCCCCTCCTCCGATAAGATGGGAATATCTGGTGCAATTTTTAATAACCCATCAAAAATAATTTTATTTGCTCGAGTATCGGCTTCCGTTACCGGAGATTTGTCAGACTTGATCTGAATATCAAAATCAGTTTTATAAACATCCATAATAACCAAACCAGCCTGCTTTGCAATTTTTATTACGCTTTGTATTATTTCATTGGTAATTTGGAATTTTTCTATCAAGCCAAAAATCCTTCATTCTCTAAATAAACCAATACCTGCTGAACAGCTTCTTCCTGAGATATATTTGTAGTATCGATGCTCAACTCGGGATTAACTGGGTTCTCATAGGGATCATCAATCCCGGTGAAACCTTTAATAATTCCCTGACGAGCTTTGGCATACAGACCCTTAACATCCCTTTTTTCACAGGTATCCAATGGCGTAGAAACATGAACTTCTATATATCCACCCACCTTTGAAATAAGATCCCGATTATTTTTACGGATTGCTTCATAGGGAGCAATTGGAGCACAAATTGCAATACCTCCATTTTTAGTTATTTCACTTGCTACAAATCCAATTCGGGTGATATTTAAGTTTCGATGTTCCATAGAAAAACCTAATTCACTTGATAAATTAATTCGCACTATATCCCCATCCAATAGAGTAACCCTTCTCCGACCATGTTCAAGAAATTTCACTAAAAGTGCATTTGCGATGGTCGATTTTCCTGATCCGGACAATCCAGTAAAAAACACAGTAAACCCTCTTCTATCTTTAGGAGGATGGGCATGGCGAAGTTCTTCAACAACTTCCGGATATGAAAACCATTCTGGAATTTCTAAATCCTGATCTAATCTTCTTCTAAGTTCTGTCCCAGACACATTTAATTTTGTTAAATTTTCTGGAACTTCATCAATTGGCATATACTCTGCACGCTCCTCAACATATACCATCAATTTAAAGGGTACCATTTTGACACCAATTTCATCTGCATATTTATTAACCATATCTTGCGCATCATAAGGTCCATAAAAAGGATTTCCCTCACTATCATTGCCAGGTCCTGCATGATCTCGTCCCACAATAAGATGTGTACACCCATAATTCTTTCTGATAAGAGCATGCCACAGAGCTTCACGGGGACCCCCCATTCGCATTGCAAGAGGAAGTAAACTCATTATTGCAGTATCCTCAGGGAATTTTTCCATGATTTTTTTATAACATCGTACCCGGGTATAATGATCAACATCACCAGGTTTTGTCATACCAACCACCGGGTGAATGAGGAGATTTCCTCCAATTTCTCGTGCAGCTCTTACTGTGATTTCTTTATGAGCACGGTGCATAGGATTTCGCGTTTGGAAAGCTACAATAGTTGTCCACCCCATTTTTTTGAATTGTGTTCTTAATTCAGCCGGAGTATGTCTTTGTAGCTTATAATCATAATGACGAGGAAGTTCTAATCCTTCAATCTCTCCACCCAAATAGACTGAACCCGATTGGTTCAACAGATAATCCACAGCTGGATGCCCAATATCCTGGGTTCCATAAACAAGTTCTGCTTCATATTTTCTGTTCGGTGTCCATTTATCGGAAACTTTCAAAATTGCAATTGCAACCCCCTCATGATCACGGAGAACGAGTTTATCTCCGACCGTAATGTTTTTGCTTAATTCCTCATTTATATCCAAAGTAATTGGAATTGGCCAAATATTTCCATTAGATAAACGTAAATCATTAACAACTGAATCATAATCTGCTTCTGTTAAAAAACCTGTGAGGGGAGAAAAACTGCCATTTATCAGCATTTCTATATCACAGAGTTGCCTGTCATTTAGGGTTAAGCTATCAAAATGTAATGAATCTTTAATAATTTGATTTAACTGATCTCCTCTGATGAGTAAATCACATAAAGCGCCCCCATGTGGTTCAATTAATTGCGTCATTGCTACCTTTGTATAATTAGTATTTATTTTATATTCTATTTTCCAATAGTTGGTAAACCAGTCTTACAGCAACACCGGTAGCACCAACTTTAGGCTGATAAGATGGTTCTTTAGGACCCCAGGCTGTCCCAGCAATATCCATGTGTACCCATGGTGTATCATCTACAAATTCTTTTAAAAAGGCACCAGCTGTGATAGTCCCTGCCAATCTACCATCTCCAACATTTTTGATATCTGCGTATTTACCTTTTATTTCTCTGGTATATTCTTCCCAAAGGGGCAACTCCCATACTTTTTCTGAACTAATTTCACTGGCTTTTTTAACTTCTTTTATAAGGGAATCATTATTCCCAAGCACACCACTCGCTCTATTGCCTAGAGCAACCAAAACAGCCCCAGTTAATGTTGCAAAATCAAGTATTGCTGTTGGCTCGTAATTCTTATTCACATAGGAAAGTACATCTGCTAACACTAAACGACCTTCAGCATCCGTATTAAGAACCTCAATAGTCTTTCCATTATATGCAGTTACAATATCACCCGGTCTTTGAGCATTACTTCCTGGCATATTTTCAGTAGAACCAATAGCAAAGACAATATTGATTCTGGGTTTCAACTCTGAGACTGCTTGCAGTACACCCATAACGGTGGCACTTCCACACATATCAAATTTCATTTCATCCATATTTGGCGGTGGTTTTAAGGATATTCCACCTGAATCAAAGGTTAATCCTTTACCTACCAACGCAATGGGCTTTTGCGCTTTACGTCCGCCATTATATTCCACAATTATCATTTTAGCCGGCTCCGTTGCACCCATCGCAACCCCATGAAAGGCACCCAATCCCATTTTTTTAAAATCTTTTCCATCAAATATTTGACAATTCATTTTAGGGGAATTATCCGATATATTTTGAGCCGCTTTTGCCAAATAAGTAGGGGTCAATATATTAGCTGGATGATTCCCTAAATCTCTTGCAAACCCAACCGAAGCACCTAAAACAGCTCCCTTGTCCAATGATTTTGAATCAACTTT
>CAZGBZ010000021.1:0-17381 GCA_964524135.1 uncultured bacterium | reverse complement strand
TACTATCAGAGATCCATTCCTGGGGGAATTTCTTTTTTGCTTCTGTATTGGCAACGGGGTCAAATGCTTGTACCCTCGCACCCGAATTAATCAGTGATTTTATTAACACTACCGATGGTGCTTCCCGCATATCATCAGTACCAGGCTTGAATGAAAGTCCCCAAACTGCAAATATTAAACCACTTAAATCAGAGCCGTATTTATCTGTAATATGATCAAGCATGCGTCCTTTCTGTCGCTGGTTGCGTTTTTCCACCGCATCCAAAACCATCGGCTCAACTCCTGCTTCTTTTGCAGTATGTATAATAGCCTTAACGTCTTTAGGGAAACATGACCCTCCATACCCTGCTCCGGGATAGATAAAAGAATATCCGATGCGGGAATCCGATCCAATGCCCTTACGCACTGATTCTACATCTATATCCAGTTCATCGCAGATATGGGCAATTTCATTTATGAATGATATCTTGGTGGCCAGCATGGCATTGGCGGTATATTTGGTAAGTTCTGCTTCCTTCTCACCCATAGTGATGAGACGATCATGATTCATGGTAAAAGGGGAATATAATTGCTTTAACATATCTAACGCATACTTGCTATCCGTACCAATAATTACCCTATCAGGCCGCATAAAATCCTGAATGGCATCTCCCTCCTTGAGAAATTCCGGATTGCTCACCACATGAAATTTTACTTTTTCACCCCGTTTCTTCAAGCTCTCATCAATGATGGATTTCACTTTCTGAGCTGTGCCCACAGGGACTGTAGATTTATTTACGATCACTGACTCCTGAATCAGGTGTTCACCGATTTCACTTGCCACCGCATAGACATATTTCATATTGGCTTCACCATTTGGACTTTCAGGTGTGCCCACTGCTATGAAAAAGATATTTGTTTTTTTCATGGCATATTTCAGGGACGTGGAAAAAGAAAGCCGGTTGGCCTCTTCATTACTTCGAATAAGTTCTTCCAAACCAGGCTCATATATAGGGATCACACCTTTATTTAAATTATCAATTTTCTCCCTATCAATATCCACGCAGGTGACAGAATTGCCCATTTCTGCAAAACAGGTTCCGGTGACGAGGCCTACATAGCCCGTTCCAATGATTGTGATCTTCATACTCTAACTATCATATTTAGTTATTCCTATTTTTTCCTTAAATACACGGTATATAAATAAAGGATTGCCTATAATATATCTACCAAACAACCTTTTTGGTTCTTGAACAAATCTATACAGCCATTCTAATTTATATTTATAATAAAAGTCTGGCGTCATCTTAGCATTGCCAGCAATGTAATCGAAAACTGCACCGCCTGTCAAAATAATATTAACATCTAACTTGTCAATATTTTCAACAATCCATTTCTCTTGTCTCGGCATACCCATCCCAAGAACTAAGATATTTGGTTTAACCTTGTTTATCTTTTCAATAATCTCTTTGGAATCTTTACTGAAATCAAAGTAACCCGGATGATAACCCGATATATTTAATCCCGCATATTTTTTAGAAAGAATGATTTTACTTTCTTTAACAACTCCATCCTTACCACCAAATAAAAACCAACTAATGCCATTTTTAGAAGATAAATCCGCCAGCTCCCATATCCAGCGATTATAAGTAATTTTCTCAGGTAGGTGGATGCCTAATATTGAAGCCCCTAACCTCACCCCATCTCCATCACAAAATACAATATTAGTATCATTCAATAATTTTTTTAGCCAAATATGCTCTTGTGCAAGATTGATACAATTGACATTAACATTCAACACAATTTCTTTTTTACCTTGTTCAATAATTGATAAAATGTAATCATTTAATTGCTGTGAAGTACAATCACTCACTTTGCATCCAAGAATTTGGTATGAGTTAATATTATTTGAAGTCATTTAAATTATATTACGCTCAAAGCATTCTGTGATACTTCTGCCTCTTGTTTAGAAACTTTGTATCTTTCAAGAAATATACCGCAGAATATAAAAATTAGATAATTACTATATAAGCTAATAATATTTTCAGTAAAAAATATTAAAACGAAATATGATAATAATAGACCTATTAAAACATTTAAAATTTTAATTTCAATTGTTTTATCTATTAACTGATGTTTTCTATATGACAATAATTTTTTAAATATCATATAAAGCCAATATAAATAAAATATTATCCCTACAGCACCAATCTGTGTACCCATTGAACCAATTCCACTATCAGCACCCAATGAATAAGCTGTTTCTCCTCGTTGGGATACACCATACATCCAGCTAAAGTAGCCACCAGCACCAATACCATGTCCAAGGGGTTTAATAATTGCGGATGAAAGGCCTCCTGACAACCCTTTTAAATGAGATATAGCACTAGAGGGATAATTAAGAATGTAGTAATATCCTGAAACAGTTAAAGTTAGAAACATTGAACTAACTAACAATTTTCTTAATATCTTAATATTCATTTTTTGGATTATAACATAGGATAAAGTAATAATTACTAAAAGTAAACCAGCTTTATGATAAGTTAATAGTAAACAAAATAATATGAGAGGAAGAAAAGTATACTTTTTAATTGCAAAAGAATAGACAAACACTATAGAAAAGAAAAATCCTGCAGTTAATGGATCATAGAATATAGAAATCATTCTTCTAATATAAATACCTGCCTCATTGGAATATAATGTTCCTGGAATCAATTCCTGACCTATTTTAGCTAAAAAGACTTTTTTTAAACCTATCAATTGAAATAATAACTGATCCTCAATTATAAAATATTCAATAAGGCCTATTAGACAAAAAAGAATACATAGATAATATAACCACGTTATTATTTTTTTTATATTAGCAATATTAAAACATAAATATTTACCTAAAAATAATAATACAACGGGCATGATAAAATTTCTCAAGTTACTTGCTTTAGAAAGAAAAAATGCAGGTGAAACCAAAAATGAATAAAAGCAAAATAATATAAACATCCATCCTGCTATATCAACATTATCAATATAAAAATTAATTTTACCTTTAATAATAATCAAATATACAAGAAAACAAAATACAAAGAATGACTTCATAATTATCAAAAATTGACCTGAAATTCTATCTATATTGTCACCACCAATTATTCCCAAACCTATATTTTGAAAACAAAACATAAATATCATAATTATAAATAATATTAGATTGAATTCATTTAAATCAAACTTATTTAAATTTTTATTAATCATGAAAGTAATCACCCAAAAAAATAATTGGATACAAATTATCGCTGGTAAATAGAGGCTATTTGATGGTAATCTAGATAAGAAAAATATGTATAACCATAAAAAAGTATATATGGTTAATAATGAAAATTGTACAGAGATCTTATTATTCAGTAAATAAGTCATAATATTTAACTCTTGGGAAAATATGCAAGTTCCCTCCAAGGGTAGCATTAAAGATTTGCCAGTTATCTTTACTTAATTGTTCACCGGCAAATTGTAATGAACGAATCATTCGATCTTCTTTAGGTTGATGCCATCTTTTTCCCGGGCCAAAATAGTCCGGATGGAAGTGATTTACATCATTTACTTTAGAAGTAATTACATTTTTTTTATCTCCATCAGGAACTTTATAACCCAGATCCATACCAATAAGATAAACTTCATGGAACCCCATATAATATGCTAATTGCAAATTTAGATAGGTAACTGTTCCTCCCCAATATGACTTGGATTGTATGTTTTTACTAAACTTCGGGGAAATTTCTTCATTATATAAATAATTATAATATCTTACAAAATTGATGAATATAGTATTATCATCATTTTTTAGACAATATTTCAAATCTTCAGGAAAAATTTTTGTAGTCTGGCTGAGACCATTAATTTTCATCTTATTATCCTCTGCAACAAGTCGATCTTCTACTACGTAATAAGTTGGCATAAATCCTAATTCATCAAATGCATAGAATACCCCATTTACACCAAAGGTATATTCGTTGTTTAGTAGGGATAAATCCATTTTACTCAAACTTGGACCATTCCCAATAACGAAACATCTCTTGCCTGAATGCTTATTTTTTAAAGCCTTCAATTTTCTTTCATTTTCTGTCAGGTAAATTTTATTGCTAGCCAGATAATGCTTTAGAAAAATTGGAGATAAAACCAGTTTGTAAATAAAATGCTTAATTCTGGAACTTATCACTAATACTTCAGCTTCTAAAAGCCCACTTTAAATATTCAGAAGTCCTCTGCATGCCTTCTTCAAATGAAAATTGAGGCACATAACCAAGCTTACATTTAGCCTTTGTTATTTCAACAACAGTGGGAGCATCATAGAGTAAGAACATCTGCTTATTGGGAACAAATACTGGCTTCGGAGAAATCTTCTTGTATTGTCCATAGGTGTATTTGATCCATGATTTAAAACTGGAAGGCAATTTATACTTTACTGATACCAAAAATGATTTTAAAGGCTCCCAATCCACAGCTCTCTTAGGATCACCCAATATGAGTTTAATACTTTTTAGGGGGTTGAAACTAATTTTCTTGATCTCTGCGGATGTCATATACTTTATTGAATTAATTTTCAACGTAGAAGCAAATGCCTGATAAAAATCTTTCCATGTAATTGGATCATTCCCGGAAATCAAAAATCTCTCACCGTCAACATCCTCATTTACCGCTGCAGTTAACATGGCTAAACATACATCATCAACATACACTGCATTACATATGCCGTTTCCACCATTCGGCAGAATGACCGTTCCCAATAACAATTGATTTGCAGGCCTGTTGGTCCATGGTGCACAAAATGGGCCATATACAATGGTTGGCTGTAGAATAATAGCCCTTAGTCCCTGTTTACAATATTTTTGTACCTGTTCTTCAATTTCTAATTTTCTGTCAGCATATGTTATTCCACATGGAATTGATTTAGAGTCCTCATTTAAAATCTTACCCTCTAAAGGTTCGTAAACTGATATAGTACTAGTATGCACTAATTTTTTGGAAAATTTCATACAAGATTGAGCAATTACATCTATTCCCTTTAAATTATTTTTCTGTGAAGAAGGATCATATGCCAAATGGAAAATAACATCACAATCTTTTACTAAACTTTCCATGCTGTTACGATCATGGAGAGCTACTTTTACCATTTTTACATTATCGAAACGTGCTAATCTGGCCGCATTATCATATTTTCTAATAAGTACAGTAACATCTGCATGTTGCTCAAGAATTAGCTTTTCAACAAGCCTTCCACCGATAAAACCGGTTGCACCCGTAACCAATATTTTTTTATTTGTTAAGTCTATTTTCATTTTATACCCAGGGTAATTCCCATTTTTGTTTATTTTTATAGCATGTTTCTATAATTTGAATTGATTTTCTTGCCTCATTCCCACTTATATATTTATCCCCATTATTAATAATACCATCACACCAGTTGACAATTTGATCTTTAATAACAGAGACATATGACTGTATCGGTATTTTTAATGCTGAGTTAGCATCGTATATATTATTCATATAACTGCTTGGAATTATTTCAATATAAGGTTCAGTTAAACCAATCCTAATCTTAGCTTTTTCAGTATGGATTATTGCCTCAGCACCTAAATTTCGGGTTCTACTAAGTTCAATGCTTCCTGCAGCACCAGTTTGAGTTTTTAATTTTATCAAACAATCAGCTTCAACACCTCCGTATGAATCATCTTTATATTCCAGAACTTCTGCCTCTCCAAGCCAAAATACAAATTGGTCTACTGTATGGGCACCTGTATCAAATAGAACACCTCCCCCAGCTTTCTCTTTTTTCCAAAATGAATCTGTTTTAACTGGCCAGGAGTAAATACAACCATCTATAAAACTAAAACTTAATATTGCGCCAAGTTCGCCGCTCTGTAATAGATTTTTAAGCCAAATACCGCTTTTATAATTTCTCCGAAAGTTTCCTACCGCTAAAACTTTCTGAGTACTTTCTGCAGCAGAGATCATACTATCACATTCATTTAAATTTAATGCCATTGGTTTTTCTACCAATACATGTTTTCCTTTATTTAATAAATCTATTGATATAGATGCATGAAGATAGTGCGGTAGGGAAATAATTGCTGCATCAAAATCATCAATTAGATTGTTAAAATCATTATCTGATTTTGCGCTAAATTTTTTTGCAAATTGAGTTGCCCTATCAACATCAAGATCAATAAACACCGTTACATTAGCTTTTGCCTTCTTTAATGCTGGAATATAAAATTGTTCAACTACGGCACCACAACCTATTAAAGCAATTCTCATTTTAATCAAATCCTTTATAAATAACAAATGATTTAGTTAACCCAAATATTTTTTCTTCATATAATTTACCTTGAGGAAACAAATTTAATAATTTTTTTCTTGATAATAATTTAATTTCATTAGCAATTTCATGTGATCTCTTTTTATTTTTAGTTTTTTTGTACCATCCAAGATTAAAATGCCTAATTAAAAACGCTTTAGCCTTGAATGGTAAAAACTGAAAACCAGGAAATAAATAATGTGGCTCAATTGGAAAGTAAAGATTAGGGGTTTGTATAAAATAGCTCTTCCCTACCCTCTCTATTTCTTTAGCCATTTTAATCTGATCATTATAATCTCCAACATGTTCAATTACACTATTAGAAAAAACAACATCGAAACTATCTGTTGCAAATTCTGGCATAGATCTTGCATCGCCTATTTTACTAACAAACTTTTTATTGTTTACTTCTACTTTTTTCTGATTTAAGAGAGTAATGCACATATTTTTCTTATCATAACCCACCATTTCCCAATAGATCGCAGTGCCACCAACATCTAAACATGTAATATTTGATTTGTTGATTTTATCAACAAGTGATAAAAATAATTGTTGCCGATTAATCCTCATTCTATTAGAATAACTATTTTTTTTTGAATTATCAGCAATCCTTTTTATAATCTGCATCATTTTTTATTACCTGTCTTAATAATTATATTCTTATTAATAAATATGTGCTCCTAAAACAATTAGTGAATATGATGAAAATACTATTAATGGATTTAATACTGTTTGGGACTCAAAATTTTTGAATTTCAAATTAAAGGCATTATATGAATGTATTGCTGCATACCAACAATAAAACCCTAAATATCCAATTAGAATACCTACAGGGAAGGCAAATATATCAATAAATGGAAAGAGTATAAAACTAGATGTAATATAAATTAATCCTGAAATACTATTTACAAAATGCCATATAATATGATTAGTAATACTATATAGTTGTAAGTGCATTGCTCCATATCTTTCTGCAAAAAAGACACATCCCATAATAATCCATAATAATGGTGAGACAAACATAATATTGCTATCAATTAATTTTAATAAGATATCTGCAATTTTTTTCTTATCTAATATTTTATTTATCATCGATATTTTTTAATACCTTTTATTAATTTTTAATTTATTTCTCTATGACATGGTTGATTAAACAAGTTGACTTATTCTTCAAACTATCCTTAGTTAACAACAGGTCTGCTCCCCCAAACACATCATTAATTACACCTATTTTATTATACTTAACATTGATTAGCGTATTTATAGCTTCAATTGAGCCGTAATCCAACCATGTTGATTCAATCAGGTAGCCACCCACCTTATCTACTTCTAGCCCAAGTCCTTTAATTACCTCATCTTCAAAACCCTGAACATCAATTTTAATTATAGATTTATTTTTTAGGGCAATATTGTTCTGTTCGCAATAATCGTGCAAACTTACCATAGAAACTTTTTGTTTATCTATTCCATTATCTTTATCATTAGAAAATAATTCAACAGAATTAATATGAAAACTACTAGTTTGGTGAGATTCTTTATTAAAGTAAAAATCAACACTGGCTCCTGATTTAGAACCTACAGCATATTTTTCAACCTCAAATCCATATTTACTATTTTCAATTAAACATCTATATAACTCAGGTGCAGGTTCAAATGCAATTACCTTTGCATTTGGATATTTTTTAGAAATTAAAGCAGAAAATATCCCGCAATTCGCACCGACATCCATTACAATTTCAGGCTCAAATGGTATTGCTTCAATTAAACGATCAAGTTTTTTGAGTGACTCAATAAAATGGTTTATTAACATTAACTTATTTTTTATTGATGTATTGGGTATAACATACGAGATTAACAATCCATTATAATTGTGGCTTATAATATTTTTTCTACAATATGTTTTTAGAAATAATATTAAAACTGTCAAAGCTCTTTTCAGGGTTTTAATTATTAAGTTTTTCATATTTTAATTGTGCCTTCTATACATTGTACGAAATTGTTACAATTGAGTAAATGGCTAGTACTAACAATGGTTTAAAGGAAGTAATTCTCTCAAACTTAATAAAGTTTAGATTGAATTTACTATAAGAATGCTTAGCAGCATACCAGCAGTAAAAGCCCGCGTAGCCAATAAGTATAGCAACTGGAAAAGCATATATATTTATTAACTTGTATAAAATATAACTTGAAACAATGTAGATGAAACCTGATATAGCAGTTATAATGTGCCAAATAATATTATTCGTTACGCTAAAGAGCTGTAAGTGCATAGTTCCATATCTTTCAGCAAAGAAAGCAAGTCCCATTATAGACCAAAGTAAGGGCGAAACAAAAATTAAATTACTATTGTTAAGTTTAAGTAAAACATCTGCCGATAGCCCAATGCTGATAAATCCAATTACATAAGTCCAATAAGATAAGCTCATTCCTCGAGTTATAACTTGGAATTGTTCATTTAAATTGCCACTAGAGTATAATTTTGAAATTAATGGGATCTTACTGTAGAATGGGGCCTGACTAAATTGAGTTAAGGCATACATTAATCTAAGGGCAAATAAATAAGATGATGCAACTGAGGAAGCTGCAATATTCACTACAATTATTCCACTTAACTCTATTAAGAAACGAGATATTATTACACCTAAACCAGTTCTCCAGACTTTTGACCATAAATTGCGGAATAACTCACTATTGAATATTCCCATTCTCAATGGTTCAAAGTTCTTTGATATGACATGTCTATATAAAAAGTAATTTCTTAATACACCGATTAAAATCCAAAACTGGTTTGAGATTATCAATTGCAGCAAACCTGGAGAAACCAAGAGAACAATAACATTTGAGATTATTGCGCAGAGAAATGTGACTGTTTCCCAGCGCCTAAAAAGAGCAATGTAGTTTAATCCCTGTAAATACGAAACATACACATTCCCTCGAATTTGGAAAAAAATAGTGCCAACAAGAACAACCCAGCCAAGCCAGGCATTATTCGCATATATACCTATGTTTTGAACGGGCTTATATATAGATAAAGTACCAAATATCAAAACCAGAAATACAGTGACAAGGGAAAGAATGCTATAAACTCTATACATTGTTGGTATTATTTCAGATATTAGTGTCCAATTAGGTTCACTACTCTTAATACCTCCATCATTTATATTGTCAAGATCTTTAGCTCCTCCAATGGCATAAGCGATAGTTCGAGTAAATGTCACCCCAAAACCCATATCAAAAAGACCCAACAGAGAAGTAATTCCAATCATCAAGTACCAGACACTGATTTCCTCTACTGTAAATAATCTTAGAATTAAAGGTAGGGGTATAAAAAAACTCAACGAACGAGTTACAAAACTCACTTGTGTCATCAATGTATTTGAATTCCAGACCTTTCTTATTAAATTTTTCATGTTTATTTAAAGTGTATTTGGAATTCTATCTTTATAAATATTTAAGCAAATTTTCGACCGCCATTGTACCCTGCCTCTCAACACTCTCGAATGTTCTTGAACCGATATGGGGGGTAATTAGTACATCCTTACGAGATTGCAAGGGGTGATTTGAAGGCATTGGTTCTTCATCAAGAACGTCAGTTAAATAAGCCCTGATAAAATTTTTATTTAAACCTTCAAGCAGTGCATCCATATTGATCAAATCACCTCGGGCAGTATTCACCAAGACAACTTCATTGCTGCCCATATTTTTAAAAGTGGATTCAGATATTATATTTTTATTATCTTCAGTTAAATTCATATGCAGGGTGACAATATCGCATTTCTGGAATGCTTCTTCCATACTTGATAAAATATTAATACCATACTCATGGATAAATTCTCGATCCAGATAAATATCATACGCAAAAACTTCTAATCCAAAAACTCCTGCCCTCTTTGCAACTTCCTTGCCAATCCGACCCAGTCCAATTATCCCAATTTTCTTTTTATATATTTCATGACCGATCAATCTTTTCCATTGGCCGTTTTGAGTATAATTATACTCAAGATGAATATTTTTATAATGCGTTAACATTAATGCAAATACATGTTCAGCAACAGTTATATGATTGACTCCAGAACAATTTGTAATCGGAATTCCAAATTTTTCTGCAGCTTTTAAGTTAATCTTATCTAAGCCAATACCATACTTTGATATTACTTTCAGCTTCCCT
This sequence comes from uncultured bacterium, assembly GCA_964524135.1. Taxonomy (GTDB): domain Bacteria; phylum Fidelibacterota; class Marinisomatia; order SCGC-AAA003-L08; family D37C17; genus D37C17. The sequence goes on along the minus strand of CAZGBZ010000021.1, from coordinate 6,888 downwards.
TCAGCACCTACTTTTATAACATCTGAAGTAATCTCGTCATCACCACAAATAAGTCCCTCAAATTCACCAATAATTGGAAGTAATACACCCTCCTTTAATGGCCCTCTCAGATTCCTCACCTCTATATTCTGAAACTGTAATAATTCCTGGTGTCCACCGGGAGTATCCTGAAATGAAGTTGATGTGAGCAATATTTTTTTCATAGTGTCTTCAATACCGCATTTAATTCTGTTAAATCTTTAATGTGAGGAACACTCATATTTTTAAAATAATTATTATTTTCGTCAGTCTCACGTAGAACAAAATGTAAATTATTATCATCAGCAGCTATATAGTCTGTGTTTGCATCTCCAACAAATACAACCTCGTTTGGATCTAAGTTATTATCAGCTAATATTTCAGCAACACAATCACTTTTAGATCGGGGTGAACCATAGACTTTTTCAAAATAGTCCTCCATTTTTCTACACTTTACTATTTCAGTTATTTCAGCTTGTGGAGTTGCTGAAACTATCCAATATTTAATATTTCTATCTTCATTTAAAAACTGATTAGCACCTTTTACCTCATTAACTGCAATAATTGCATTTTTAACTAAATCTGAAAATGTCTCAACTAATTCATTGAGCCCACTTTCATTTAAAGTAATGTTGAGATATTTTTCATGATATATTTTGAATTTATCAAAGCGCGGCATCCCTCCATTTTCTAAATGGTGGGCAAGTACTTTTTGGGCCACATCTTTACCAAAGGGAAGATATAATTTATAAAATGCTTCTGACTTAATGTGTACAGATTCAGCTAAAACACCATCAAAGTCAAAAATAATTGCTTTTATTTTAATCAAAGTATTTATTCATATTTTTCCCAAGAAAAAAATATTTACAATCACAATACCAAAAAAATATCGTGACCATTTATATTATTAGTCCAGCTTGGATAAATTGCTACATCTTGCCTTTTTAAATGACCTAAACCAACATCATCATTTGACATTAATTCCTTCGACTCACTAAAGGACAATCTTTGCATCTTATTTTTATCAAAACTTCCTATAGAATAATGTGCTGGATTTCTATCTAGATAATATGATTTAGGATTATAAATAATATAATCGGGGTTAGTTTGATTAAGTTCTAACAAACTATGTTTAAACACAATATTATTAACAAAATAATTATTAATAATAACTATAATTATTACTATAGCTAGTAGGAATATAATAATATTCTTAGTATTGGATAATTGTTTAATGTGATAGAACCTTAATTAAAATATTTCTCCATATGTCAACATACTACCCAATAATCACATGCGGTAGAAGATAATAAATGTTGAGCCGGATAGTCTTTATATCTAGATTCAATTAGATCAGACAGTATTTTTTTCTTCTTAATACCTACAATTCCAATGATTCTATTCTTTGCATTATTCAGGATTGGTAATGTCATGGTTACTCTATATATGTCTTTAGATTTTACATACACCTTTTCAACGCAACAATTATTATCCTGCTCAAATTCATAATCAGGAAATAAAGAAGCTATATGCCCATCCTCTCCAATACCCATGAATATTAAATCAAATTGTGGTAAGTCATTTTTTTCATCTAATAATGAAATAATTTCTTCATTATATTTGCAAGCAGCAACTATCGGATCAAGCCAAGCCTCTATACGATGACAATGAATTTTGGGACAATGTTTCAGCCAAATATCATAGCAGGATTTGAAATTATTATTAGGATGATCTTTAGGTACACACCTTTCATCAATAAAATATATATGGACATTAGACCAATCTAAAATATTTTGATGATATTCGTTTGCTAATTCTTCAAATATAGGGATAGGTGTAGAACCGCCAGATAAAGCAATGAAACACTCGTTTTGAGCATTGAGGCAATCATTGATAGTCCTTATCAATATATTTACTACTTGCTTGCTAAATTCTTCTGAATCCTTTGTATAAATAATTTCACCTTGAATCATGTGAAATACCAGATAAATTAATCTTTAACTATAACATCATAATCGGCATCAATAGATGAATTTAATTCATTATGTATATCGCCAATTAGATTCAAAATACCTTGTCCAAGATCAATATGCGGATTACATACCAGTTTCTTAGCCATTTTGGGATTGAATGAATAGGGTGACATTTTATAGTGGGTCTTAGATTTTTTTGCATGCATCACTATTTCTACTTCATTCTGAAACATTTCCTTAATCATTTCTAAAAGGTCACCATATTTTATTGATTTTGTTCCTGTTAGCATCAAAATCTGATCCTTATACTTATCACTAAGTGCTTCAACACTTAGATCAGCAGCATCTTTCACATGTATATATTCCCTTGTTTCACTACCATCACCATGGTAATCAATTTTTCCCTCTCTTATTGCATTTTCAAGCATACGATGAAGACTATTACGATTATCTGCTCTATCACCATATAGTGAGCCATATCTTAATATGATATAATCCATATTATTATTTTCTGCATAGGATTCGATAAACAACTCAGATGCCTGTTTGCTGATACGATAGAATGATCCAGAGGAGCTGTATACATAAGCAGAACTGGCAAATAAATATTTTTCCACCTTATTCCTCACAGCAGACTCTAAAATATGCCCATTACCTAAAATATTATATTTTATAGTATCTATAGGACGCCTGTGACATTCATCAATATCTGCTATTCCAGCAAAATTATAAATTATATTATTACCTTTAATTGAATCATCTAATTGCTGGGGATCAAGAATATCACCAACTATCATTTTTTGATTCTCTTGCAAATAGGGAGACTTCTTGATATCAAAAATCGTTACATTAAATCCTTTATCTGAAAGTGAGTCTGCAACATGACTTCCTAAAAAACCAGATCCTCCAAAAACAATTACTTTATTATTCACTTTTTGATATTCTCATTAATTAATTTCATCTCATTCCTTGACTTCTCACCCAAAAAATAAAAATCTAAACTAAATGCTATAAATGTATACCCTTCGGTTATTCTCTTTACACATTCATCATGATCTGGATTAATCACATGAATGCCTAAAGGGATGTTATTCTTAATACAATATGTTTCAATTTGATAAATAGAATCTTTAAAATTTTGATTTTCAAAGTCTCCTGGCATCCCCAATGAACCTGAAAGATCATATGGTCCAATAATAATTCCATCAATACCATCAACATTCACTATATCACGTAAATTATTTACTGCACTTTCATGTTCTATCTGAGCAATAATGATTGATTCATTTTTAAGCCAATCTCCATACTCATTAAACCCAATCCCATAATTTTGTGCTCGTGCTAAACCAACACCCCGCTTACCTTTCATTGGATATTGTATTGCGCTAACTGCTTTCTCCGCATCAGATTTAGAACATACCATCGGTACAATAATGCCATCTGCGCCAGCATCCATAATGCGTTTTATTAATAAATCATTATTTTTGCCAACACGAACAAGTGCTTTCATATTTTTGCCTTGTATAGTTGAAATTAAGGTTTGAGCAATATCTAATGTGATTGCACTATGCTCCATATCAATTGTCAGCCATTCAAATCCTGCAGTTGCCATGATTTCTACAATACTAGGATTACCAATCGTAATCCATGAACCTATTGTAAGCTTATTATTTTTTAATTTTTCTTTAAGATTCATAACCGACAAGTTGACTTCTAAATATTGTTTCAGCTATAATAAAATCTTCTTCTTCATCAATATCTTGAGATTCCAATCTATTTACCTCAAACATCTGCGGTGTTTGCCCAATTCTATTATTACCAGAATTAATAAATGAAGATTTAGAAAAGATATAAAAATTAGAGTTCTCTTCATAAATTGGGTCTAAATCTTGTGTGCGGATTAATTCACCAGGATTATGATTGAGTGGATTGGATTTATTATCAAATAATCTTGTTTGCAAACAATTCACAGAAAACAAAGAATCATAATTATTTATATCATTTAAATATTTATTGATTGCTTTATCAAAAGTATTGGTTTGCACTAGAGGATTTGTACTGTGTGTTTGTATATAATACTCTGAATTTAATTTTTTAATATCATATTTAATTATTTCATTCATTGGTACAAAATCTCCGCATAAATCATCCGGTCGTTTATGAATTATCACTTTATTATTATATTTCTTATTAACAATTGAAATAATTTCATTACTATCAGTATTAATTATAATTTTATTAATTAATGTAGATTTCAACAAATTATCTAGTACAATGCTAAATAATGGTTTCTCAGCAAATAACCTTATATTTTTATTGGGCACTCTTTCTGAATGTCCTTTCATTGGAAGAAGTGCAGTAAAAGAATTAACATTAACCATCATTTATTAAATTAATTTATTTTAGTTCTACTAATTAAGACATACATGCCACTAAACAATATCCCAATGAACATAAATATTAAAACAATCATTTTCCATTTAGGGCTATACTTATCAACAGCTATATTCCCTACATCCAAAATAACAACTGATGGCGTTTCTTTCACTTCTTCAATGCGGGCCAGTTCATACTGCTGCTGTAGGGTGATATAGATCTGGGTCTGAATTTCTACTTCACGTAAGAGGCGTTCTAATTCTAATTGTAGTTGAGGAGATTCCATAATACTTCGGTTTCGTTCTCGAAATACTTTTAACGCATCTTCTGACTCTGCGAGTTGTTCCTTCACTTCAAATTGGCGCCCTTCAATGAATTCTCGGTTCAGCCTTGCCTGCTGACTGTGGGCTTCTACAGTAAAGTTCACTATGGCAGGGTACATGGTATTTGCCATTTCTGCGGCAATCTCTGGTTCTTCCATTAGTATTTCTACAGTAATGAGGCCCGATTTACTTTCATTTACATAAATACGGTCATTTAAAATTTCCAGGGCATCTGTTTCCCATTTTAATGTACGATACTCAGAGCCTGCATCTGAAGCAAATAAGGCTTTTATCCAGCTTATGGGGTTTAAGCTGATACCGGCAGCAGCAGCAATCTCCCAGTAGTGAATGAGATTTACCGGTTTATCAAACTTATCAGAATTCCATTCATGGTAAATGAGTTCTGTTTTCAAGCGCCGAGACTGAACAATATCCGGTATATTAAATGACGGTTCTCCACCTCCCATATCAAATCCAAAGGTAGATGCCATGCCCTGGAGTTGGCTGAGCTGTCCGCCACTTTCCTGCTCTGAAGGATACATGGTAATAGTAGATTTATATAAGGGTGTAGCTAACAGGGCATAGATAACCCCGATAAAAGTTACAACTGCAGTAATTTGAATAATGCGCTTACGATCGTTACATAGAACTTGAAACAGTGCCCTGATATCTATTTCATCATCTTTGATGATTTGAATTTTGTTTTCGTTCATTTATAGTTGGATATTTATGCCTTGATAAAGTCTAATAATTTACGGGCAAGTTGAGTTAAAATTTCAACCAATAAATAAAACATAATTATTCAAATTCAATGTATGAAAACTAAAAATTCTTTAATATGTTTTAGTATTTATTTCCAATATTGGTAATAATAAGTGATAGGGCTATGCATTAATAAATACCAAGATCTATATTTGTGGATACCTGCTAATAATTTAAAAGACTGGCGATATTTAACCTTTCAGCCTGATTCTTGCTTCTTCCTCACTTGGCATGATTTTTTTATCTGGAGTGCCAATAATAGCTTTTATATCCTTCATCCTTTTTGCGAGCATATCCATGGCTAAAACCTCCAAGCTGGATTTTTGGTCAGTACCCCACATACCATGATCTAGGGTGATATGCCTTTCAATTACCTGCGCTCCTAAGGATACTGCAATAACAGATGGCTCTAAATCATTTTCATGGCCTGAATATCCCACAATACAGTCGTATCTTTCTTTATAAAATGGAATGATACTCAGGTTTAATTCATTATGAGGTGCTGGATAGCTGGAATGACAGTGCAGCACCACAGGTTTTTGACCATGTTTTTCAACAATATTGACAGCTGCATCAACCTCATTTAAGGTGCTCATTCCTGTACTTAGAACTACCTGATTTCCAGATTTGGCAGTTTCAGCTAATAATTCAGTATCAGTTAATAATGCTGAAGGTATTTTGATAAATGGTACTTCATAGTCAGAAATAAAATGTAAACTATCCAAATCCCAAACCGATACCGTCCATTCAATGGGTTTATTTTTGCAATATACATCAATTTCATCATATTCAGATTTCTCAAATTCTATCTTATATTTATAATCGATATATTTCATTTTTCCCCATGGAGTATCTCTCATGATGCCCTTCTGTTTTTCAGGCACACAATCATGAGGGTTACGTTTTTGATACTTTGCACAATCCCAACCGCATGCATTCACCGCATCCATCAACTTTTTGGCAATTTGCATATCTCCATTATGGTTGATGCCTATTTCACCAATCAGGTACGGCTTACTATCACTTATTTTTATCATCTATTTTTATGGTCTTTATTTAATATAGCTGCTATTATTCAGAACTAGTAATTTAAAGAGGCAATTGAAAATAGACATAATAATATTCTCATTAACAAATATGATGTCATTTAAAATTATTGGAAAACAGAATCAGGGAGCAATTATTAAAACTCTCTCTAATTTATTTAATAGCTTATTTATTAAATCTTTTATTATTTGAATGCCTCCTTCTAATTGGAATAAATTTTCGGGCTTTATAATTTCATTAAATCGAATAAACTAATTGAATGGGAATTTATGACCTCAATAAAACAGAGCCTTACTAATATTAGACAATTTTTAACTGACAATAATTTGGATTTCTATATTATTCCACATGATGATGAATATTTATCAGAGTATATCCCTCCTGAAAAT
>CAZGBZ010000020.1:12255-17505 GCA_964524135.1 uncultured bacterium | reverse complement strand
TTAGATGAAAATAAATTAGATAATGAATTTGTATATTTTCCAAGATATTCCCAGCCACTCTCTTCATATATTCTATGGGCAACAATATCTCCTAATGTATATTTTCAGGCAACACAATATATGTATGATTCTACAATGACTCATAAAATTTATCACGGCCATCCAGCTGTTGGTACTGAATTTTTGAATATTGTAGATGATGTATGTTTAATGAATGAAGTAATAGTGACGGATTTTTATGATGGATATGGTAATGGTGAATGGGATAATAGTACTGATGATAAAAAAAATAGCGGCGAAATATTTGTAGATGAAGATGGTGATGGTGAGTATGATGAAGGAGAGTTCTTTATAGATGCAGCTGATGGTGTGGGTGATATTGATACATATTATTATGAAATTTCCACATTTTCAGAGAGCTATAGAAATTATTATTATTTTGCTCAATTATTACCTGAGGATCCAGTAAGGAGTAATCTTCGCGATGAAAGTATGAACCCTGTAATAGGTGCCTTTGGATCTATTTCAAATAATAAAATTAACATTAAAATAATTGATTGTTTAGATTTTACAACTGATGAAAATGATAATTTTGAGTGGACCTATAAAACAAAAGAAGATTGTGAAGACCCTAGTGTTACACATAATGTTTGCAAGTGGTATGAAAATAAAACAATAGATTTTTATACTGGTGATTTATGTGCCCCAATAAATTTTTGGAAATAATTAATTTAGGAGTTATTTTCACTTACTAAATCTATATTTCGCTTTAACCCCACAAATTTAGTTCGCTTTACGGCAGATTTCTTAAACAGTATTCTAAACTCTTCTTCTGTTAATTTTTCCCATTCTTTAAGCTTCCGATCCTTGAGGTTTTCTCTGGGTTGAAATGAACTTTCATTGCTGAGTTGCGAAAAAGTTATATTCCAGGGGCAAACCTCCTGACAAATATCACAGCCAAAAATCCAACCCGAAAGTTTATCCTCCATTTCTAAAGGCAATTCACCTCGATGTTCAATAGAGAGGTAAGAAATACATTTTGATGCATCCAGCATATAGGGCTCTGGAAAGGCATTGGTAGGGCAGGCATCCAGGCAAGCAGTACAGGTTCCGCAGAGGTCATCATCAAATGGAGTATCATATTCCAGCTCAACATCCAAGAGTAATTCCCCTAAAAATAGCCATGACCCATAATCACGGGTGATGAGGTTGGTGTGTTTGCCAATCCAGCCAATACCAGCCTTCTGAGCCCAATCTTTTTCCATGATAGGGGAGGTGTCCACACATGTGATTCCGTTTATTTTGGGGTATTTAGTTTTGATCTCTCCTAATAGCTGATAGAGGCGGGATTTTACAACGTCGTGGTAATCATCTCCCCAGGCATAGTTGGAAATTTTGCCAACACCTGAATCAGATGATGCATTTCCGGTAAAATAGTTAAGTCCCAGTGAAATTACGGATTTTGCTTCAGGGTAATATTTGCGAATATCCCCCCGTTCTTCCGCTCGTTTCTCCAGCCAATACATTGTAGCATGGTATCCCTTTTGGAGCCATGAATTTAGTCGGTTTATGGATTGTTGCTCTGTTGTCGCTGGGGCAATTCCAATTTTGGAAAAACCCAGGTTTTGGCCAGATTCTCGAATGAACTGGTTTAGCTCAATCGTGGACAAAAAATAAGTTTATAAATCTTCTAATAATTGGCGGGCTTCTTCAATATCATCTAAATCCTCAACTAAATTAGCCTCGCTGGGTATCGTATTAATAACTTCTGTGAGCAATGCCCGGGCTTTTTCATCCTGTCCGTCTTTACTGAGTGCCTGTGCCAGATAATTTTTTTGGTTCCTCTCTGCATTGCCAGTATCAACCGATAATTGTAAATATTTGATGGCATCGTCATTATCCGGCCAGGAAAGTATAAAGGGAATGTAGGGAGATTTAAAATGAACGGCTCCCAGCATAAAGTAGCCTCCGCCATTTTGATATTCAGGGTTTAATTCAATAATTTTTTCAGAGTGGGTTCTCATTAAATCTGAGACTCCTTCTCGGGCTGCAGTTAAAATGCCATATACTTGCGCCCAGCTTCCTAAATTAACAAGGTACCAATATCTAAACTCAGCTGAAGTGGGATATTTTTCAATATACTTTTCACCTAGGGCTTTACCCTTATTAAAGATTTTTTTCTTTTCTTCTTTATCCTGAACAGCGAATTCAGCTTTATAATAATATGATTTCAATAAATACAGAGCGGCCTCTTTTTCCGATTCAGGTGAAAACAGCGCTGAGGAGAACTGCTCAATGGCTTTATCAATATTTTCACTGGATGCTAAAGTACCCTTTGACCCATCCTGCCTGTTAGAATAAAAGTCAACACCTTCTTCAACCCCTGCTTTCGCTGAAGCTATCATCATTGACAAACAAAAAATAATTAATAGGAATCTAATTAACATTTGCATCCTCCTGAATTAAAATGATTCAGAATACATGACCTTAATTTCCCGGTTGGTATATTCTGAATTTGTGTTTTGATTAATATCATTAAAATTTATTTCCAACATAAGGTTAGGACTCATTGCCCAGCGGATTCCAGCATTTAAGTATCCTTTTCCTTTACCAAAAGTGATATCATTTAATGCATAGTCACCTTCTCCCAAATTATCATTAAGGGCTGCATCATATTCCACCAAAAGTGAAAAGGATCGATTGAGTTCTTTATCAATACCAAAAAAAACGTTTATATCCTTGTCTCCATCGCTATTTTCAGATAAACTTTTACTAACCCCTGCATGCAGTCCCAAATTGCCCAGCATATTCCAGTTTTTACTCAAAACCATATACATACCCCATGCTTTCTGGTCATATCGATTTAGAGTTAACGTATCTCTTCTGGGTGTGTGAAGAGTATCAATATATTTCCCTCTACCCTGGGTATCCAGCCCATACACCAAAGCTGGCATTTTTTCAGACTCATCAAAAACCCGGTATTTAATTTGCACTTCAGGCGTGGTTTTATTAACAGTAGGTTTATTTCCACCAATTAAATTTTGTACTCCGAACGATACACCAAAACTGAAGTTTTCCGTAAATCCCACAGATAAACGGGGTATTACTCCGCCATTTGTTATGAGAAGGGATTCTAAAGTAAATGAACCTCGAGGAAGGGTACCTGCTGTGGGAATACTGACTAAATTAAGGGGAGGATAGGGCTGCTCAATTTGAGTCCAGCCAATATTCCACAGGATGGAGAGGAATATTAAAAAATGCCTCATTACAATTGTTTTCATGTTGAATAAATTAATTTAATCATTGCTGCTTAAAACGATTTCCTGATGAACAATATCGCCGTTGCGGTCTCTTTCGATCAATTTATAGCCACCGGCTGACGGGTCAAATATACTGGTAAATTCTCTCATTATTTTACTAGTTTCTCCCTTACACCATGCTTCTTTTATGAGATGATCTTTTTCATCAAATTCTCTGTAAATTGTTCCAATAACATGATCATTCATGGTGGTGAATTTAAATGCTGTTTGTTTTCCATTTGTATAATAAACTTCGGTGAAATAGCTGTAATCCCTTGGGATAAATCCTTCTGAGAAAATGTAACTAATAAAATTTTCTGCCATATCGTTTTCTCCAAATAAAGTTTCAAAAACAACTTCATTCTCAATTGTATCTGTAAGTCTTGAAACAGTTCCATCATTAAAATATTCAAAATCGCGGCGACGGAAATTTTCTTTTTCACCCTCTTCGCTCCAGTCAATATACAAAACTTTACCCAATACATCCCTGTGTACCTGCATCTTGCCGGCATCATCCATGGCATCGTGGAACAGTTTTATACCCTGATACATCTCAGGAAAATTGGAGTAAAACTCAACCTTATTATCTTTATTCTCAATGGTCTTGCATTTGTAAAGTTCCCTGAGAGTTACCAGATAATTTTTATAATTATCCAGTCGTTTGCGATAATATTTATACACCTGAATAAATTGAGTCCGTGCCAGGTCAGCCTGAATGCGGTGAATATCATTATTTATGGTCTCATCGGAAATTTCAGTCGCTTGATAGGTATAATCAAAACGAGGTCTGTCATTTGTATATTTATATGGGGTAAGGTCAAGCTCGTCCTCATATCGACCAATTACTATATGATATTTTTTCTCATGGTCATTGAATTTTGCATCCAGAGTTTTGAGTCTGCCATCTATTTCAAAAGCAATGATATAATGAAAGCGAGCTTTGTCAAACTCATCGTTAATTGCAGACGCAATTTTTCTGAAGTCTAATAGCTTGCTTATGGAAATATCTTTAACAGATGACACAATATTATCAGATAAGTATGGATCTTGATCTATCGGCAGGGTGTCGGCAGATAGCTTTACTATTGTGAAAATTATTCCTATTACTCGCATTACTTTTTTCATATTAAACCTCATTTTAAGAGTTTTATTTTTTTGCATGAACCCATGCATTTTTTCTTGCTTTTCAATTTTACATGTATTGAAAAATAAAATGCAAGTAATTAATGTGTTACTTTAAGTAATAGGGTTAAATAAAAATATAAGTATCTGTAATGTATGGTGTTATATATGATATTATTTTTCTTAAAGTGACGTTATTGAGATTTATACCCCCAATATATTGTGTGTAATAAAAATTCAATCACAATCGGAAAAAGGAAAGCGGACTTTATTGCTTTGATAATTTTTAAAACTTAAAAATAGAAACTACAATATGTGGTATTTGCTAGGGCAATGCCCTACTAGGAAAGTTTGGATTAGGGGTTTATGTAATGAGAAATTGGGATTTTGGAATGATGGAAATGGGGAATAGGAGTAATGGATTATTGGAATGGTGTAGATGAAAATTGGGAATAAGGGGAATGCATTTACAAAGGAACTAAGAGACTTTGTTACTTTGTAACTTCTTAGGTCATTAGGAACCCGACTACTTTATTACAATGGGCAAGTTCACCCCCCGCAATTATCTGCCAAAATACAATTCGCTAAGGTAACGACATCAAGTATATCAATATTGCCATCCTGGTTTATATCAGCTGCCCAAAGTTCATAATCGGAGGGAGTGGGGTTGGCACCTAAAATGATGTTAACGGTTTGTATGACATCTAAAATATTGAAAAGGCTGTCATTATTTACATCCCCGGCTATGCCATCTGAATTTCCACCGGTCAATTCATCCAACACATAGTGCATCCATTCTGTATCAATTTCATTATTGGCATATTGGAGG
>CAZGBZ010000020.1:0-12239 GCA_964524135.1 uncultured bacterium | reverse complement strand
ACAATAAAATCTCGTGGGTAGGGCGAACCGTCGTTAGGCATATAGTAATCATCATAGGTATCACCACCTTGTACTCCTCCGGAACTGCCCGGGTCAAATAGTATTGGAAAAGTAATAGAATTTTCTTCAATAAATCCATCAATTAGAGTTTGATTGGAAGTATTGATAATTCCCAACATGATGATATTTGCATTTTGATATTCCTGCCAAATAGTGGTTTCCATGTCCGACAACTCCGGACTGCACGCCGGTCACATGGGCGAGAAAAATGCGATGACGACAACTTGTCCCAGATGATCGGAAAGCTGAAAGTTACCGCTGCCGTTTCCCACATAACTCAAATTAAAATCAGGTGCGGGCTCACCAACATTAGCACCATCAATATTGCCATTGGTTTCACAGATGATTTCCGGTTCATCCGGATCATTACTATAAATTCGATATGATCCAGAAGCATTGGCATTACTGGCATTGTACACAATTTCTACTGATTGAGATTCTCCCGGCTCCAAACTGGATAAGGGATTTAATATATTGAATTCAGAATTTGTGGTATAATTATCAGTGATGATTAAGGTTTCAGCGCCATTATTTAAAACTTCAACTGTCATGGAATATGATTCCCCATTATCAACAAAAGGATAATTCAATTCCCAAGTGTTGAGGTCAAGATCGGGACCATCTATTGCACCAAATTCAAAGGCTTGAATGGAGGCCCATTCAACGGAATACACAAAATTATCCTTAGCCGCAATTGCCATGGTGCGATTGCCCGTATTTTTATATCCAACCAAGTTTAAAGATGTACCATCAAATTCTAATATTTCCACATCGTCCCAATCAGCAACTGCTAGTTTGCCAGAAAATGATGCGATACGGATTGCCAGAGTTGTAGTATTGTAATTATCCAAAAAAAGCGGATTCTCCGGATTGCTCAAATTATAAATATCCACACCATCTGATCCTATGGCAGCATAGAGGAATCCGTTTTCAATTACCAACCCCTTCACTGCATTAGTTAGAAGTACTTCTGCCACCATATTTGGAAAGTTTACGTTTGTGATATCCACAACTGAAATTTTATCTTCATCAGCAATATATAAATATTCATTACTTAATGCAACGGTCCAAGCGTTGTTGGCTGAAATAGTTGCCAAAATTACTGGGCTAGAAGGATTTGAAATATCAAGCAGTTTGACACCGCCCTCATGAGCGGCAACCGCAAGAATATTGTCATATAGGTCTAAATTTTCTAAATTGAGGTTATTGGTTCCGGAAACAATTCCTAAACTTTGAGGATTTGATGGATTTGAAATATTCACCACATACAATCCATTTTCACTATAGGTGGTAAAATAGGCATAATTACCAGAGGCTCGAACACTGTTTGCTTTTATGCCACCACCTCCACCACCCGTAGAAAGACGAAAATTTGCAAGATGATTTAATTCTCCCGGAGTTGAAATATCATAAAATTCAATTCCCTGAACCATGGCTGAAGCGATGAGAATATCTCCAACAATTTCTGCGTCTAAAAAGTGATTAGCTTGAGGATTATGGTAGTCAGTTAGGGTGAGATTTAATGAAAATCCTAAAGAAATAAAACTAATGAATGATAGAAAGTAATTGTAAATATGAGAACCCATTTTACTTCTTAATTATTAAGTACCAGATTGGCAAGTAGAACAATGTCCAAGATATTGAGAGTTTCATCTGCATTTATATCTCCAACTATATTATATTCACCTCCAAGTACCAAATTTATCAAAGATACAATATCTAAAATATTGAGGATACCATCATCGTTTAAATCACCCAGAAAATTCTCATTAATGTTATCAAAATAATCAAGACTGTATTTCTGTGCCCGGGAAATAGCTGTATTTGCTCCGCTTTCGTAATATTCCCATACAATTTCCCCTGCTTGTGTCACTTCAATTAAATGGGCACTGTCACAATCGGTAATAAGCGTGTTCCCATTAGGTTGTCGGAAGGATCCTCCCTGCATCGCAGTAAATATATTCCCCTCGTATATCCAATAGAAACTTTCAGGTCCAAATGGTTCACCATTTTCAATAAAATAATTGCCCCCAGAATCTACCGGAGAAATAAATTCTAAAACAGCAGATTCTCCCCAGGGACCCGAACCGCTGTGATAGTTGTTGAAAAGTATGAAATTCCCCTCACCGGGGTATCCATCAGGAATCCAATTTATACTATGTTGATCACTTAATATCTTATCGGAGCTATTTCCACGATCATAATTTTGTGGATTACCCCAGCGATATAGAAAATCCCCACCTTTACCATAAATACCACCCGAATGACTTGCAGCCTCTTCAGTTGTTGTGCTGTGATCAATTACAAAAATTTCACTCTGAAAGCGAGATGAAAATACAATCTGATCCCATTCTGCATTATAACTAATGGCATTAATGTGAATCCAATCGGCATTGGCACCACCAGGTCCAGCGGCAGTTCCTACAATACCATTATTAATATTAAACAATTCAGGATGCTCTGAAATTGCAGAAAAATTTGGGCATGATGAGCAATAGTCCTGAACCAAGTGATCCCAGAGATGCCATTCCCATACCACAACTGCACTGCCATTTCCATCAGGCTGTATTTCAAAGATAGCTTCTGACCACATTTGATTTAAAGGATTATCAATTTCTTCTCTACCCATTGCATAACCTTCTGAGGCGGTTTTTTTCTCCCAGGCAATCATGAGTACATTTCCATTAGGGAGGGGTTCAACGTCATGATGATGTTGATAGTTTGTATTTGATAAAACAAATTCCCAAACTAGTTCATCATTCCAAGTAAGTAATTGCACTGCACCACCTACACCACCGCTTTCCATGGTTGGGTTGGAAACTCGATAGGGATAAAGGAGGAAGGTATTCTCAAACCCTGGTTCATTTCCGGGGATTAAATAGGGCATACTGGCAGGACCGAAGGAATGATTCCAGGAATTAATGATGTTGAGATCATTATCCATAAGTTTACTGGTTGAATTATTTCCAAAACCAATTTGTGGAGTAAATAAGGTATATCCATCAAATACCTCTTGAGCAGAGATATAATTGAATATTCCCAATAGTATCCATAATATGAATATATTTTTTTTCATATATGACGCAAAATTAAAATTTATTTCCTTATATTTTTGTGAACTGGATTAAGAATATTTAATTTAAAATAAGGTTAACAAGCGATACTATATCCAAAATATTGAGACCACCATCTTCATTTAAATCACCATTGGTGTTATACTCACCTGAAAGAACCATATTAACCAGAGATACTATATCCAATATATTTAATACACCATCTTCGTTTAAATCACCTAATATTGTATCATCTACCGCATCAAAAGCATCCAATGGATATCTCTGTGCTCGTGCAATATTTGCATTATTTCCAGAATGGGTATAACTCCAAACTGTTGTTCCACTTTCAGTAAATTCTTTAATGACGGCATCATCACAGTCCGTAACGAGAGAATTTCCATTGGGCAATCGAAAAGCACCACCCTGCATTTGAGTGGACATATAGGGGGAAGTCCAAGATTCTGAACTGGGTCCAAATGGTTGCCCATCTTCAATGAAATAGTTTCCATTTTCGTCAACAGGTGGAGCAAATTCTAATGCTTCATTTCCATCATTATTAAAAAGTATAAAATTGCCCTCACCTGGATATTCTTCTGGTATCCAGTTTACGCTATGTTGACTTCCAATAATATGGTAAGAATTATTACCCCTACCATAGTTTTGTGGATTTCCCCAACGATATAGAAAATCACCACCTTTTCCATAGTTTCCACCTGTATGGCTGGCAGCTTCTTCTGTTGTGGTACCATGATCAATTACAAAAATTTCATCATGATGGTGAGTAGAAATAACAATTTGGTCAAAATCTGCATTGTAGCTGATGGCATTCAAATGCATCCAATCCGCATTAGCACCACCGGGGCCACCACCTCCACCAACATTTCCTAAATTTATATCAAAAAGTTCCGGATGATCTGTAACAACCCCATAATTATCAGCACCAGAATCTACATCTTGAATGAGATGGTCCCAGAGATGCCATTCCCACACAACTATTCCACCTCCATTTCCGTCATTTTGTACTTCAAATATTGCCTCTGACCACATCTGATTTAAAGGGTTATTAATTGTTTGTCGTCCAGCAGCATAGGCTTCGGAAGCTGTTTTCTTCTCCCAGGCAATAACAAGAACATTCCCATTTGGAAGAGGCTCCACATCATGGTGATGTTGATAATCTGAGTTAGAAAGTTCATATTCCCATATAAGATCACCATCCCAAGTAAGGCAATCAAATGCACCGCCTACACCACCATTTTCCATTGTGGGATTGCTTACCCTATAAGGATATATTAATAAGGTGTTTTCCCAACCCGGTTCAGCTCCAGGGATTAAATAGGGCATACTGGCAGCACCATGGCTATGCGACCAAGTTTGAATATTATTCAGACTATTGTCCTTCAAATATGTGGTTGCACCTCCACCTCCTCCACCACCGCCACCAGGAGTGAATAAGGTATATCCCTCATAGGAATCCTGACCGACTAAAATGGAAATAATTCCTAAAACTATTAATATTATACGATTCTTAAACAAATGTAATCCCCCTAATTACGTTTAGTAACATTTTCAAATATAAATTCAGGTGTAAATTTACAGGACTGAACTAATTCATATATGTAACGATACGAAACAATTTATCACCTCTTGTGATACATAATTTTTCCAAAAGTTAACTTTTTAATAATAAATGAATCATTAAATACTTCAATGAAAATTTCTACAGGTAAACGAATTTCCAAGGCTTATCTAACGGTGGGGGCTACATTTGGTAGTTGGTTTTCGCCCATTATTACAGGTGTACTAATTTCAATTTTAAGAATTACAGTTGGTATTGGAAGAATATTAGACGGAATATTTTTTCCCAATGCCCTTAATAAAAGATTGGAGAAACCTATCATGATTGTGGGAAATCCACGCTCTGGCACCACTTTTTTACATCGATATCTTGTGAAAAATGGAATAGGAGTGGGCAGTCAGTTATGGCAAATGCTCTACCCCTCAATTATTCTTCAGAAAATGATCAAACCTTTTCTACCATTTCTGGAGAAGGTAAGTCCCACCCAGCATCATTCAACTGCAGCCCATAAAACCAGCCTCCAATCGGTAGAAACAGATGATGTTGCCTTGTTTTTCCGATATATGGACGGATTTTTTCTATATGGATTCATTTTATCATGGGCAGAGGAGAATCTATTTAGCTGGGTGGATCCATTAGAAAGAGATACTTCAGATCGAGATTATAAATGGTTGGAGTCTATTTGGATACGAAACCAGTTTATTTCTGGAAACTATAGAACGGTGGGTAAACTATTTTCCCTCAGTGCAAACTTACCCAAATTCTTAGAACGATTTCCAGATAGTAAAATTTTATATATTTCCCGTGACCCTCTATCTGTTATTCCATCAGGACTGAGCTTGGTGACAGGGGTATTAGATAAACGCTTTGGATTCTGGAACTTATCTGAAAAGAAACGAAGCCATTTTATAAATCGGCTCTATCATGGATTGGTGCAGTTATTATTACGGTTTCATTCCGATTGGACCTCTGGGAAAATTGATAAGACAAAGGTGATGATTGTTCCATTTACAAGAATCATGGGAGATTTTGATAATCTTATGAATGAAATACTTGTATTTATAGAGCATTCTCCATCAGAGAAATTAAAGAAAGACATATTGACTACTGCTGAAAAACAACGGCAATTTAAAAGTGAACATAAATATGATTTGGAAAAATTTGGACTAACAGAACAACAGATTAAAGAAGATTGCGCAGATATTTATGACACATTTCTTAATTCGGACAACCGCAATTAGAATGGGTTTAAAATATTTTTTATTTATAATTGTAGGATCAGGATTTTTATTCTCATCAGGTTTAATTCCACCTCAATCTCACGTTGATTGGGAAGTGCTTCAGGATAATGAAATTTGGGTGGGATGGACAGAATACAATAACACCCAATGGTGCAGGGCAAAATCAAACATTAAGGCTCCTCAACACATTATCAGCACTCTTATAGAAGATAAAGCAAATTACCCCCAGGTTTTTAAACGAGTGGAATCTGCTACTATAATTACGGACGAAATTGTACACATTGTATTGGATATGCCTTTCCCCTTTTATGGTCGAGACTATATTGTAAGCTACACCCAACATGAAGAAAATGGGGATGCCATTTACCAATTTCGATCGGTAAATAATTCGGGGATTCCCGTTCATGAAGATTATGTCCGTCTAATAAATGCGACAGGAGAATGGCGTTTACATTCTCTGGATGGACATACCACAGAAGTAACCTACACCTGGAATGGCGAATTATTAGGGGATTTCCCTGACTGGGCATTGACACGGGCTTGGGAAACACAGGGGGTAGAGGTCTTAACTTGGCTGAAAGATGCTATAAAGGAATAAAAAAGGAAATTATTAAATGAAAAATGTTTTATTAATATTTATTTTCTACACTGTAGGATTTGGTCTAGATAATAATAACTTTAATGGAAATTTGAATTATTTTTATGTAAGCCGATTATCTGACGGGTCAATTATCAACCTACCCTTCAGAATAGCTGATTTTACCTATCAAAAGGATGAAGCTGATTTTTTTGTTTATACAAAAATGGCTATGGAATATAGACTGCCAAGCAATAACCATTTTTTGGAAAATACCAGTCCCCAAGATTTTACATGGGATCTAAGGGAATTATATCTTACTTGGTTTTTACCAAATGGTGAAATAAGATTTGGAAAACAAATTAATTCATGGGGAAGTGTTGATGGAAATAGTCCTATTAATAATATAAACGCAAATGATTACTATTACCTTTTTTCGATAGGGTCAGAACAAAAAATAGGAGCATTTTTAACTGCTGGAGAATTATATTTTAATAATTGGACATTTGGTTTTTCATTATCACCAATACATAATACAAATAGAATTCCTTTAAATGATTCCGAATTCCCAGTTGAGATGCCTGCAAGCCCCCGAACATCCCAAATATTAGAAATTGATAATCCGATAGAATTTGGTGGATATTTATCTAAATCATTTGAAAAAGGTGATATTGCTGTTTCCTATTTCAAAGGATATGATAGGTCATTTGGTCTTTCGGGGGCAAATGTATATGCCGACAACAATTTTTTATATCACAAATTAGATACGGTATTTTCTTATAGAAAAACTGAAGTGTTGGGATTAGGGGTAATCTACTTTTTGGGCAATTTAACTTTTCGTGGCGATTTTTCGTATTTCAATACTCATGATCCAAATGAAAATATTGAACGAAGTTATACAGATAGAACTGCCAATTTATTAGGTATTCCAACTAATTATACTGAAATTGCTGAATCTCATCCATTCAATGTTAAAGCAGAATATTATGAAATAAATTTACAATTTGAATATGAATTACCATTTGACATTAATTGGGGGGGGCAATATTTTAAATATGATACATTAAAATATTCTGATACACCACCTCCAGAAATTGACTTGCCAGAACTTCAAGCTAATATTAAACCCTCTAACTATTTTTTTCCAGGAATGGGGGCACCAATTGCTATTTTAACAAAGGAGGTAATATTGTTTGATATCTCGAAATTATTTTATGATAATAGAATAAAAATAAATATAATGAGTATGATGGATCAAATACATTCAGGTAAATTAATAGAATTGGGAGTTACTTTTGAAATTAATGAATCACTAAAGGGAACTTTTGTACTAAATAAAATTATTGGGGATAAAACATTAAATCAAAATGAACATTATACTTTTAATAATATGGAAGAATTTTCCAATATTCGAGGTGAACTAAAATACTCTTTTTAATTACCCTCCACAATTACCCGCAAGAACACAGTTGGCGAGGGTGACAATATCCAGAACATTATAACCACCATCACCATTTAGATCGCCAGCACATCCATTTTCTAATTCCGCACAATCACCGGCTAATACACAGTTGGCAAGGGTAACAATATCCAAAACATTATAACCTCCATCACCATTTAAATCGCCTAAGTTTGGGCAACAATCTTGGGGTGCTTCAATAGGAATTAAATAATAAAATTGATCTAATGATAGTTCAAAGTTAGGGCTATTTTCAATACATTCAGGAATATTATCACAAAGAAGATTGCCCCCAATACCAAAATAAGGAATACCCCAACCATCAAATCCACTCCATTCTACAGGCAAATCACATATACAATCCGGTACAGTTGTAAGTTCATTATTAAAGAGGAAGAGGTAAACCAAGTTTTCTAATTCACATATAGAATCGGGAACAGATTCGATCTTATTATACCCCAAATCTAACAAATATAGATTACTTAAATTCCCTATTTCACTTGGTATATGAGTAAGCCAATTATTATTTATTGCAAAGGAAACTAGGTTGGTCAATTGACTGAAGCTTTCTGGTAAGCTGGTTAAACTATGCCATTCAAGATATAAAAGTGCTAATCCTGATAGGTTACCAAAACTTTCAGGCAATATCTGTAATTGTGTATTTATTCCACTAGTCCCATTCGGGTTAAATGTTCCAACCAATACTGTCAATCTGCCATCTCCCCAAGTTTGAATTCCAACTTCTAAAGCGTTTGCATAATCTAAACTATTTGCTGAGATTAAATCGTTTAGTGCATTTAGATCAACATCATATAGACAAGAGTCTCCTGAAGAAATAGTTACGGTTTCTGGAAATTCAGCAAAATAAGAATATCCTTCGTCACAATTTTGTGAATAGCTAAAACTTATTAAAATTAATAACCAAATTGATTTGATTGTTATAATTCTTCTAAATCGTCTATAATACATAATACTCCCTTAATAAAATAATGATTGAATAGGTAAATAATAAAGTATTGATGTTTAACAATTTGTAACAGCTATCACTTTATTAACATAATTTTTTTTGTTAGCTTGGATGATTGGTTTTCTAATACAAAAAAGTAAACCCCACTAGGACTATTACTACCATCCCATTTAATCAAATATTCTCCCGGGTTCCTATAATTTGAAAAAAGCGTGTGGATGAGCCGTCCTTTTAAATCAAATATTTTTCCAGAAATAATTCCATAATTTGAAGATTGATATTTAATAGAAATTATTGGATTAAACGGGTTTGGATATGGTGGATCAAGTGAAAATTTAATTGCCCCTTTAAAGTGTGTAGATAATAAATTATCTTCAAAAGATAAATTTAAACTGTCTATTCTATTTGCCCTCCATAAAAGTGCGCTATTGTAATCTGCTCTCCATACTAATTCCTTATTTGATGTAACTTCAAGGCTTGTTCCTTTATCTCCAATTGTAGTAATTAAATAATTCCCATTTTTTAATTTTTGTACATTCCCAGCATCCGAACCAAATAATGTATCAGCTAAAATATATTCCCATTCGATTGTTGCATCTAATTGACCATTCTCTTCTGTAATAGAAATTTCAAGTGCTCGTGTATGGGGTTTTTCACTAGGTGTACTTGTAAACCAATCTTCATTACTATAATTTCCATTATCTAATATTAAAATGTTGTTGTTTTCTAATACTGTAATTGAATGTTGATGACTAAATTCAATATCATGACCAAATTCAACATCATTTGAGGGCATTTCATATCCCATATTCCAAACGATATCACCTTCAGGGTAATTGATTTTTGTAATTCTAGATAAATTCCGGGATGAAATATAAATTGTGGAATCGTTTTCATTATAAAAGAAGCCATTTATATGGGTCCAATCATAAAAATCATATGGGGAGGGTTGTGGAGGGGTGTCCCATAACTGATCATCATAATCCATCATATTAAAATGTTCAAATGAAGACCAAACCCACTTCACCTCTTTTGTATTTTTATCCCAAATTACTAATCTGTCACCTTGCCAATTCCATTCATTTGTTATACCATCAGCGACCTTTCCACTTATTAAATAAAGATTGCGATATGGACCCTTAGCATGGATAGGCCCCATTTTGTATTCGTGTGCTATCCCAATATAATCTCCCCATGGTAACTGAAAAAATTCATGATGAATATATTCATTATTGGGTTCTCTCCAAATTACTCCTTGTGTTAAAGATAATTCAATTCCGGGATATGGATATGAATTTAAATTTTCATACTGAGCTCCAAAATATTTACCATTCTCATTTGTTGAATAGAAAATAAAATTAGAACTGCCAGAGTTCCATATTTCTTTGCCGTCCATATCAAATATTGCTGAATAATAGCCATCTGCAGATCCAAATATTGTAATACCCTCATTATAATTTGATTCGTTAAATATAGTTACTAATACTTCTGAAATTGCTTCCCCCGTACTAAACTCGTTTGGTCCCATCCAATCTCCGTCAATCGCGCGCACTCGCCAGTAGTAATTGGATTCCCAATTAATAGTATTTTTTTGGATATGGTATAATTCCGAAGTAGTAGTGCTTACTGAGGGAGAATTAAAATCATCAGACCCGGAAAGCTGAAATTCATACCCTGCGGCTCCAGATTCTTCTTCCCATTCAAATAATACATGAATATAGGTGAGATTGCTTCCATTTGGTGGATTTTTTAAGTCTGCCCATGTTATAGAAGAAATTATAAAAAGAAAATATAAAATATGATTCATTTATAAGAGATTATTAATGTTGACACAGAAATGGCTATAAGGTTAAATCAGTCCGATTTCTTCTAATCGCTCTGTAAGATAACTGCCTGCTGTATATTTTTCAGAAAGTTTTACATGATCGTGGGGATGTAAAAACAGGGGCATTGATAAACGAGAAGTTTCCCGTTTATCATCTAGGGGGTTTATAACTCTGTGGGTAGTGGAGGGAAAGTATCCATTTGTTGCCATTTGAAGCATATCGCCCGTATTTACCACCAGCATTCCCGGGTCACAGGGAACCTCATGCCAGTTGTCTTTCAAATCCTGTGCTTGTAATCCAGGTGCAGTTGCAGAGCAGAGTACAGTTAATAGATTAATATCTTCATGGGCGGCTGCCCTAACCTCATCAGGATCATCAGTTTCTCTTAGTGGTGGGTAATGGATCATCCGCAATAAGTTGCGTGGGCTTTTATTTATCATCTCCTCTAGTGGAATTGAAAAATTCTGCCTTATTTTATCAGGAATATTCTTCTCAACCCATGTGAGCAATATCCCGGTTAAATTACATAGGTGCTGGTACAATTCCCTGGTTTTTGAACTGATTTCCTGAGGATACCGTCCCCAAGGATAAATGTGATAAAATTCCTTCAAATCCTTTTGACCGCAATCTTTGGCATGTTCGATGCCAAAGGGAAAGTAACCATCCTGTTTTTCAGAGTGAAATTTATAATTATGTTTGTAATCCGATTGGAAAAATAATTCCCATTCCTGATAAATATCATTCACCAAATCCATATTAATGGGATGATTGCATATAGCAGCAAACCCCGTTTCTTTTAGGGATCGTGTGAATTCAACCGCCGCCCCCGGGGACTGAAAATCTACGATTTGAATATTCAAATCAGACAAAGATAAAATTAATTAAGAAAGTGATGGAGGAAATTTTGCCTGGTACATCACTAAAATTTCCCTGGATAAATAATCAGGATACTGCCCATTTCTACGTTTTTTAATTTCATCACAGACAGCATACCATGCTTTTTCATCTTTGGCTTTCTGCAATTTTTCTCTTTCTTCTTCTATGAGTTTCATAGGTTCATTCATTTTTTTCTCCATATTAATAATTATTTTTCATCACAGATACAGAATGTTTATTAAGTAAATCCAACATCTTATAATCCATTCGTGTTTTTCGTGGGCTTTTAAAATTTAAATCAGCTTATCCCGTCTTAATAATGCATCCGGGTCTGGCTCTTTACCACGGAATTTAACATACATATCCATAGGCGGTTCTGTGTTACCTTTTTCCAGAATATTTTTTCTAAATGACTCCGAAATTTCTGTATTGAATATCCCGTTATCTTTAAAATGTTCAAAGGCATCTGCATCCAAAGCCTCTGCCCATTTATAGGAATAATACCCCGCAGAATACCCTCCTCCAAAAATATGCTCCAAATGGCATGAAATAGTAGAGCCTTCAATTTTAGGCAATAAGCGCGTTTTTTCGATGGCTTCAT
>CAZGBZ010000019.1:0-17838 GCA_964524135.1 uncultured bacterium | reverse complement strand
TATACTTCATTTTTTTCCTTTCTTCTTTCGTGTTAAATAAAAAAACATATAAAATCCAGTTACAGTATAAACTAATAGTGCAATAGATAAAATATCATAATAAACCCAGCCATATTTCCCAAATATTTCACCAGAGTGAATATCATAAATTAACCAAGACAAAGGAACTGAATCCCCATCTTTAGAAAACTGTTGAGTAACCCCTTGAGATCGACGCATATTATCTAATTTATGTTGATAGCTATCTGGAAGAATAACTGTAGGTACACGGGATTGAGAGAAAAAAGTAGTATCATGTTCATGTATAAGTATAATTCCTGTCAGTGTTATAAAAAATAATATAATACTCGTAAATCCCATTATCCATCTCAAATTACTAAAACTATACTTATGTATTAACCTCCAGGTTTTATAGCTCATATTTAATCCGTCAATTCACCTTTTTAAATTTCGAATATTAATTGGGACATAATTCACTTTAAGAGAACAATCTTTTGTACTTGTTTTAATACTCCATATTCCATTTTAATGAAATAAGCTCCACTGGGGTAGGATGACGCATTCCAATTTACTTTATAATCACCAGAAATTAACTTAGTGTTAGTTAGAGTTTCAATTAACCTACCAGAAAGATCATTTACTGTAATAGAAGTGTACCCATATTCAGGAATTGAATATAATACTGAGGTAATTGGATTAAAGGGGTTTGGGTATATACTAGTTAAACCATAATTGACTGAAACAATCAGACTTTCAATGGCTAATTCACAACTACCATCATCTATAGTTGCGTTCAAATTAAAATTATCGGATTCTGAATTTGTGCACCCTGAAATAATATTCAATATTGAATTATAAATTTTATCACTATCCCAAGTATTAATATTATAATCTTCAACATAATTTCCATTTTGATCTAGAAAAAATAAATCCCATTGGCTGGCACCCCAATTAGACCATGTATAATTGGGTGAAGGGTCATTTACCACTGCTATAGAATTATTATTTGTCCAATTTGAATTATCACTACTATACTGATTTTTACCAATGGTAATAATATGGACATTTTCAATATTTTGATCTAAAAGGTCCTGATTAAGTTCATTTAACTGGCCAACCCGGGCAGTACAAGTACCTCAGTATTGATGTCCAAAATAATGTATGGTAACTTGTCCTTGAAAATATCCTGGACTAATTAATTTCCCAAATGTTGAAGATGAATTATTCAAATCTTCGAGAATATAATTGTAATTCTGAGAATAGCAATTTGATAGGAAAAAAATTAAAATTATTATTTTCATATCGAAATTTTATAATCTCTTTCTTGAAAATTATTTACAGTACATTTATCATTGCTGGAAGAAATTTTTTCAGGATTATTAATCAGTATCATTTGATATACCCAAATTAAATCACTTACTTTAATCGCTCTCATTTAATTTTTTTTGTGAGCCTTGATTCATGTGCATAATTTAATTACCCTCCACAGTTTCCTACTAAAACACAATTTGCCAAAGTTACAATATCTAACACATTCCAGCCCCCATCTTCATTTAGGTCACCGGCACATCCATTTTCAATATTTGAGCAGTTACCTGCCAATACACAATTAGCCAGTGTAACAATGTCAAGAACATTCCAGCCACCATCTGCATTTAGATCACCCATCAATGTACAGGTCTCTTTTCGTAAGTGGTATAAACCACCTGTAGAAACACCTATAATAAAATCTAAGGTATCCGAGTCAAATAGGTGACCCATAACTGGTTTTATATTCACACCGATTATAGGATATTCAGAATTAGTCGATTGTTGAAATTGAAAATCAAATGCGTTACCTAAGTTTCTAAATTCAAGTAAACCATTATTACCAGAACCCAAAATTAAATCTAAGTCATCATCACCATCAAAATCAATGAGTTCCGGAGCAGAATTACTTTCAACCTGAATATCGGCAAATGAATCCATCTGAAAACTATATTGTGAATTCGTACCCAGATTTCGGTAAAACATTAAGGAACCATTCAATTGACCAATGAGCAAATCAAGGTCTCCATCACCATCAATATCTCCCAATGAAGGGACTGAATTTCCGGAGAGATCAATATCCCCCACATTTTCTATAAACGTAAAAGTTATGGCGTTACCTGAGCTGATATTTTCAAAATATTGTAGAAATCCGTTAAAATCACCAACTAGAAGGTCCATATCTCCATCTCCATCCAAATCTCCTAGCTCAGGTGTAAGCATTTGTCCCATATTTTCATTTAATAAAGAAGTAGCTTCTTCTTCAAATATGGGATTTATTTCACTTCCAGTATTTCTGAAGAAATGAATTTTTCCAATCCATGGAGATTCAGATAGGTCATATTGATTTGCAACAAATAAATCTAAATCTCCATCACCATCAATATCAACCAGTTCAGGGGAACTATTGGAGTATATATCTAACATAGAAAAATAATTATTGGTTTGATAAACAAAATTTGGCGTTGAATTACTACCATAATTTTTATAATAATAAAAATTGTTTACCAATTGATTTCCATAAGCACCAGAGAGTACCGTTACAAATAAATCATAATCTCCATCACCATCTAAATCAGCAAATGTGGGCATATTTTGTCCTACTGAAATTATAGGGTCAATTGGAGGATACGAGTTACTAACTTCAATCATTTCAGGATTTTCAGTAGTACCTGAATTCCAAATGATGTAGAGACTCTGTTGAAAATAATCGCCCCAACTTAGATCTAAATCACCATCTCCATCCAAATCAATAAAAGTAATTGCAGAGGCACCATGACGATTTTCCGTTCTCATACCACCCACTATGTAAATATTTTGCCAAGAATCCGTGATGAATTCAAATTGAGGGATTCCGCCTTCTAACCCAACATTCTCATAATGGGTAAGTGTCCCCGTCATATTACCTGTAAAAAAATCTAGATCACCATCGTTATCAATATCGGAAAAAGTGGGGGTCATGACAGAACTACTGCTTACTAAATCACCAGATAAGGTGTAAAGCATTTCCATAAAATAAAAATCACCACCGGCATAACTATAAAACGAAATATGGTTTGGATTATCATTATTTTGAGTTATTAAGTCTCTATCTCCATCAAAATCAAAATCGGCAATAAAAAACCATCCCCCACAATTAATATTTTGGTATGCAGTTGTAATAAGATGGAACTCTGGAAAGGTACTGGTTCCCTGGTTTTCCATAAATCTAAGGAATCCACTGGAATCTAGAATAAATAAGTCTATGTCTCCATCATTATCCCAATCAACCCATTGAATTTTAGGTCTGTTAAAACCCCCTATAAAAGGGCTATTCAGAGGTTCATCATTAAATGTTAATGGAATAAGGTCATCATGAAACGAGAAGGAAAAAACACAGGAAAACCAAATTGAAAAAAGTATAAAATATTTAGTCTTCATTTTTATTACAAATAAGAAGTATTTAAATAATTACTAGATTAAAATAATATTCACCAATGCAACCATATCTAAAATATCATAAATTCCATCATTATTTAGATCCATGGTGGTTAATTGGCAATTTTCTACATTTGAACCCGATATCACATAGTTTACTAATTCAATTACATCTAAAATATTAATCATCCCATCCAAATTTGAATCACCTAACTGCCATATATCACAACTGTCAAACTCTATATCAATTTGGTATAATATATCTTGCCCTGTATCCGAAGTCCATAAATACTGTCCATCAAAAGTTAAGCCTTCACATTGAGTGCTTGGTGCTGCAAACTGTATTAATATATTTCCATCGGATGGGTCAATTTTATAAATGAGTTCTGTGGCGACATTGGTATGCCAAAGATAGGTACCATCAAATGCCAAATCACCCCAGCCATTTTCGGTAGCTTCTGGAGGGTATAAAGCACCTAATTGTTCTCCATTTTCTGGATTAAAAAGTATAATTGACCCAGGCTGGGTGGTTGTTTGATATAAAATATTATTTTCCTTATCAAACGCTAAACCAATGGCTAAAGGAACAGCATCTATATTATAAATTACCTGACCTTCATCGGTTAACTTGGAAATCCATGTGTATATTCTCTCACCCCATAGATTTTCCCCATCATGGGTTAAACCATGATAATAATACCCATTGGTTGAAAATGATGTAATTACTTCTCCTGTTTCCGGTTATACTTTAAAAATACGGTACCAATAATCCTGTGAATGAGCTGCATCCGCTATATTGGCAACCCATAAATATTCACCATCCCATGCCAACCCATCACTATAATATCCAGGTGCAGGAATAGTATGAATTACATCACCTAATGCACCAAAAACAATTCCATAAAAACCTAAAATTGTTACAAAGAGAACACTTATGGGTTTAAAAGTTAATTTATATCTAAACATCTTTTTCCATTATAAAGCTCTAATTTACAATTATTTTGTCGTCTTATTAAAGCCAAAAATGAATTTAGAATCCATAGTGTGACTTGGAGCACAGAATTGGTATTAGATTTATCATACAAAATAGAGAAATGCTTAGCTGTATCTTTCTTTGTATATATTTGAGTTAAGGACTAATTTGTAATATTCTGAACTTCTGACCATCTAAAACATGCAAGCTCATGGTCATTTACCATACCAACTGCCTGCATAAAAGCATAGCAAATGGTAGGGCCTACAAAATTAAATCCACTTTTTTTGAGGCTTTTACTCATTTCCTCTGCCTCCTTGGTGAATATTGGAATTTCTCCCATATTATTAATTTTATTCAGTTTGGGTTTTCCTTTTACAAAGCTCCATATAAATGTATTAAAACTACCATACTTTTTCTGGATTTCTAAAAATGCCCTTGCCCCAGAAATAGCTGAATTTATCTTTAATCTGTTTCTGATAATATCAGAATTCTGCATGAGTGACTCAATATCTGCTTCACCAAAAGCCGCAACCTCTAAAGGATTGAAATCTTTAAATGCTTTTTGATACCCTTTCCTTCTCTTGAGTATTGTATTCCATGATAATCCGGCTTGGGCACCTTCTAAAATAATAAATTCAAATAATGTCCTATCATCATGTACGGGAAATCCCCACTCTTTATCATGATATTCACGCATTGATTCCTGGTTTGCCCATTCACATCGTTTAATCATAATTTTCTAATTTGTCTAAAAAATTATATGGGTTAGTTAATTGTGTAACAATTTAATTGAACAAAATCATTTATTTCAGGTACATACCAAGGATATTTATTTTTTATTTGACGAATTGAAAAATACAAACTCACCTTCATCAGATGTAAGTCTTCGTAATTGTGGAGTCTGTTTACCTTCAGAATCTAAAGTTACCTTTTCAGACAAATATGAACCTAACTCTGATGCCGTTATA
Source organism: uncultured bacterium (assembly GCA_964524135.1). Taxonomy (GTDB): domain Bacteria; phylum Fidelibacterota; class Marinisomatia; order SCGC-AAA003-L08; family D37C17; genus D37C17. The sequence continues at coordinate 12,450 of CAZGBZ010000019.1, read as the reverse complement.
TACCCATCTTCATTTATATCAGCAAGTTCACCATTTAAAGCACTTAGTAAATTTTTTGTATAAGCACTATGTCCCCACTCAGATTTTTCAATTACTTTTTCTGTCTTCCCACCGGCAGTAATAATTTGACGTGATTTAATATTTGTAATCTTTCCTAAATAATTTGAAGTATTGGTAGACTCGAGGCTTCTTGTACCTACTGCTGCCAGTCCGCCATAACAAGCATCAACTAAAAATAACATATGCTTAGATTCAGACAATGAGGATAAGTCCTTTAAATCATCCATCCTAACTGCTGATGCATATAGATTACTTTTATTGACATTCACAGGTAACAAAAATCCCATTTCACCACCATCTGGTAAATCCATCGTTTCACCATGTCCTGCAAAAAATACTAAAATTCTATCGTTCTCGCCTGCCTCAATGCTAATTTTTGATATTACATTTATTATATTTATTTTACTTGCTTCTTCATTAACTAACAGCTTTACATTTTCTTCAGGATATTCAAAATTATTAATAAGCATTTCATTGACAGCTTCTGCATCTTTAACAGCATAATCTAGATTGGGTATATTTTGATATTTATCAATTCCAATAATGACTGCCCAGCTTTGGTCATATATGTCTGCTCGTTGAAGTGCTATTTTATTTTCATTATCTTTAGGGTTAAGTAGTTCTTTCGAATGAAATTCGATTAGATTTTCAAATTTCGAAATATCTATATCAGGAAAGCCGTCAGGTATAATTTCATTAAGCCGGATATTTAATAAATTGGAAACTAATGTAGTTAGGGATTGTTTGTAGTCCTCTAAATCAATAGAAGTATCAAGAAATATTGATATATGTGGTACAGACACCAGATAAACTGCTGATGATAAATATGGAGCAATAAAACTCTCAACAAGTACATTTCTTTTATTTAATAGATTATAAAGAGAATCACGTTTTTCAGTATATAGTTCTGGTCCCTTTGGATATTCGATTATAAACCTATTTATAATACCATCAGCACCTACTTTTATTGAATCTACAAGAAAAATTGACGAGTCAAATACTAGTGTATCTTTGATCTCAATTTCTACCTTTATTTCAAATTTATCAGGATCTAATATATTTATTTGTTGAGATAAACTTTTTTCGAAATGAGTAATATATTGATTAATTTTATTATTAATCTGCTGGTTTAATAACTGGGCTGGATTTTGATCAGAATTTTCCCCAAAAACGGGGCTTGAACTTATAATCATCAAACTGATTCTAATAAATTGAGGAATTTTCATAAAAAAATTTACAAATAACTGTAATGATGAGTAAGTGGATAATATGATTGGACAATGATAGTTGAAAGGAGGGATAAATACCAGAGACAATTAAAATCATTCTCAATCATGATGCATATACTCCCCATCGCCCCATTCCAGTATTTCTATTTTTACTGGAGCGATACCTTCACCTACAAAACCCAATTTCTTAGCGGCACCGAAAGAACAGTCTAGTATTCTGTCCCCAATATAGGGGCCTCTATCATTAATACGAATAATGAGAGATTTACCATTATTTTCATTGGTTACTCGGGTAACGGTATTGAAGGGAAATTCCTTATGAGCTGCAGTAACACCGTACATATCGAAAATCTCACCATTGGCAGTGAGTTTACCATGGAATTTAGGACCATAATAAGAGGATATACCTTTGTACATCATTTTAGATTTATCGAAGGTATTTTTCTTACTTTGTTTGACCTTCTGCTTTTTGCTATTCTTTTTCTTTTCTTTTTTCGTCGGTGCAGTAATTGAAGAATTTCCACTCTTATATCTGGGAGCAGGCGCACAATCTACACATAGCACTCCAATTAGAACTATAATAAAAAGCCTAATTTGAATGATACTCAACCTTTCCAATTAAATCATCTATTGCATTAATTCTATTTTCATTTAAATAATGGGAAAGCTTTTGTTTTAATTCGGCACCCAGATCGGGATTCTGATAGTTCATAGTTCCAATCTGAACCATAGAGGCACCGGCTAAAAGGAATTCCACCACATCTTCAGCAGTGGCAATTCCTCCAATACCAATAATGGGAATCTTTACAGCTTTAAATACCTTATGTACATTGGCAACGGCAACTGGTTTTATGGCTGGTCCGGACAAACCCCCAAAAGTGGTATTGAGTTTGGGCTTACGGGTTTTTAAATCAATAGCCATACCCACCACCGTATTAATGGCACTCACTGCATCGGCCCCGCCAGATTCTGCGGCCTGGGCAATATCTTCAATTCGGGTGACATTGGGGGAAAGTTTCATAATGAGCAGTTTGTTAGTCCCTTTCCGCATTTCATGGGTAAGCTTTTCGGTCATATCACAATTTACACCAAATTCCATACCCCCTTCCTTCACATTGGGACAGGAAATATTAATTTCATAGCCCACATGATTGCCATTTGCAGATTCAAGCATATCTAAAGTTTCTAAATAGTCTGTCAAAGCTGTCCCTGCAATATTGATGATCACCTTGGTTTGCAGCTCATTTAAAAAGGGAATAATTTCTTCACAATATTTTTCAACACCGAGGTTTGCCAACCCAATTGAATTCAACATACCAGCACTGGTCTCTGCAATGCGAGGCGGCGGATTGCCTTCACGTGGGTGGCGGGTAACGGATTTGGTAATAATTCCGCCCCATTGGTTTACATCCACCATATCCTGGACTTCATGACCATAGCCATAAGTACCGCTGGCTGTGAGCAGGGGAGATGAAAATTCTATACCCTTAATATTTATATGCATGAGATAATTTCCTTTGCATTAAATATGGGACCATCCAAACATGCCAGAGCAAAGCGATTCCGGTAGCTATGCTGCCTATTTGACTTAGCTTTTCTTTCCACTGTACACCCTTGGCAAATTCCAATTCCACAGGCCATGATGGTTTCCAGAGCAAGGTCGCAATCTAATTTATTCTCAAGTGAATAATTAAGAACCCCTTCCATCATCATGGGTGGTCCGCATGAAAATATTTTTGAATTGTCAGGATGCATTAAATCGGGATAAATCGATTCGAGTGCATCTACCACATTTCCCTTAATTCCCAAGCTGCCATCATCCGTTGATAGAAAAACCTTATTATGAGGTTCATGAGGGAGAAAATGCTCCCCTTTATGGCGGGCACCCATTATGATGGTATGGTCAATTTGTTTCTCCAAAAGTAGATTATGCAGATTGAGTATAGGAGCAATACCCACGCCTCCACCAATAATGATTGGGAAGGATGAATCAAAGCCCTCCCAATAATTACCCAGAGGTCCAATTAGATCTACCTTTTCACCAATCGCCCAATGTGCCATGATGCGGGTGCCATCACCTACTGTTTTATAAATAATACTGATTTCATCATTGCCCTGGCTGGCAATACTCATGGGGCGGCGCATGACTTGCTGCCAATCTGAGCAAGGTAAAATATTCACAAATTGTCCAGGCTTAGAATTGGAAGAAATAGCCGGAGCAATAAAACCGGTTTTGAAAATTCCCTCTGAAATTTCTGCATTATATACAACCTTTCCCATCTCGCGGTGAATCATGGTTTTATACTTCCCTTTTCATTTCCTGACTGCAGCATTGTATCAACCGGAGAGGAAATGGAATCCGGTTTAGCAGATTCTGGATTTATTGCGTCCCAAATTTTATTTCCATTTAAATCTTCAAATTCTTCAGCTGGCGTCCATATACCATCCCCGTTTGCATCTTCATATTCTTCGGCTGGAGTCCAAATGCCATCACCATTTAAGTCAATAAATTCTTCTGAAGAAGTCCATTTTCCATCGCCGTTCAAGTCTTCAAATTTTTCAGAAGGTGTCCATATTCCATCCCCATTATTATCTTGGAATTTTTCTCCTAAATCATAATTCCCATTGCTATAGTCTGTAAAGGGTTCTGAGAATTCAACAGCACGAAAATTAAATTTAAAATTATTAACTTGTTCAGGAGCATCATATAAATTATTATTATTTTTATCAGTATAAGGCTCACGAAAACTTCTCAATCCATCGTTATTTTTATCTTCATAGGGTTCACCATCATCCCATTTCCCATTGCTATTCTTATCAACAAAAAATAATGCAGCATCCCATTTTCCATTGCTAAATAAATCCACAAATTTTTCTCCTGAATCATATTTTCCATTTCCCACATCAGAAAAGTGTTCAGCTTTATCCCAAATACCATTTAGATTGTCATCTTCAAAATTTTCTGCTGTATCAAATTGATCATTATTATTGGTATCAGTAAACTCTTCAGCTCCATCATATTTATAATTATTATTCTTATCTGTAAATTTTTCTGCAGGATCCCAAATATTATTCCCATTCAAATCGGTAAATGTTTCGAAGAAAATGTCTATTTGTTTTTCCTGTTCCTCTGCAGGTATTTCCAATTCCTCATTGGGTTCTTCAGGGATATCAATAGTGAGTTCCATAGATTCCGGCTCCTCAAAAACTTCTTCGGGGATTTCAATTCCCTTCTCTGGTGCTTCAGGTTCTTCAATTAGAGGTTTATCTGATTCAGGCTCCTCCAACGGTTTTTCACGGATATCAACAGTGGGCTCCTTTATTGGCGATTCCTCTATATTTTTTTCAGGGATTTCCTTTTCCTCTTCTGTTTCTTCTGGTTCATCAATCAATGGTTCCTCTACTTCCGGTTCTATAAAATATTCTGAATAAATATCACAGAGTTCAATATTATTCTCATGGATAGCTGCAAAATCTTCTTGAAAAATATCTCTAATATACACCGAATGATGGATGGTCGAATCAGCTGTGAAGCTTGTGTCAGGATAATCAATACTCAGCAGATCAAACCAGGACCCTTCAGGTTCAACTTCAGATAAAAAAAGGAGAGATTGAGGCCTGAATTTGGAATTCGGATATGAATTTATTACTGCCTTATGATAAAATTTTGCCGAATCCATAAATTCTAAATCATTGGCAAATAACTCTGCAAGTTGAAAATACAACGAATCGATAATGGAATCTTCATTTAGTGTAGGCATTGCTATTTCTGTCATTGAACTGTCAATTTCTTCGGGGACATTCAGCTCCAATATTTCCTCAGAGAGTTCTTTATAATCTCGGATTACAGATTTCAAATTATTGGCTGCATCTTTAAAAGGTGAAGATGACCCGGATGTGATTGCTGTTAAAAGTACTTTTACCGAATCAAAATTGTATTCATTATGAAGATATTTTACAGCAATTTGATAATCTATTCCTTGTTGAGATATTTCCTTTTGATCTTCGATATTGGTTTTTATCTCCTGAAGGCGAGTCTCAATAATGGGTATGTAGCTAAAATCAGGAAAACTATCTGCAATGGATTGATAATGAGTCACCGCTTTTTCCATATCATTCAGATAATAGTCGTTTATAAATCCAGAAATATACCCTGCCAGAGTATCTTGTTCATCTTCAAAAAGTCGATTAAATTCTTGGTAGGATTCCCCATAAGATTTTTTTGCTAATGACCAGGCAAAATCATGCCGAGACTCAATAATCGTGGACTGTGATGAATCTGAAAAAGTAGGGTCAGCATTCAAAAAGGATGAATTGGGAAATTCTAATTCCAATTGCATTTGCCAATCTGCATCAGGTTCAAAATGAGACAGAACATAAAGAGCCTGAGGTGCAAAATTTGATTGAGGGTATTCTTCAGCAAGAGTTTTAAATTTATCTAAGGATAGTTCCAATCGGTTAAAATCATACAAGAGCATTTCAGCAATCATAAACAATAATGAATCAGGACTTGCCGAACCAGTACCCAATTTATTACTATTGGGGTTCATAAATTCTGCTCCGCTACGCATATCACTCATATCAAAATCCATCTGCCCCCTGGGATCATTGTATCTCTCATTAAAGGGAGAATCATCATCACCAAATTTTCCATCTCTATTTTCAAAATTGGGAATTTCATGGTTTAATTCTGGTTCCTCATCTTCGTTTTCAAAATCTGATCTGTCAATTTCAATTTCTTCATCTGGATTATTCACGACTTCTTTATACAAACTTTGCAGACTTTCAAAGCGGGTAATTTTATTTAATAGCTCTCGGGATTCTTTCCCATATTTAGATTGGCTCTTTTCTTTTTTTGATTTTTCAAAATACTCTTTTGCCAGGTCCAAATTAAAATCTTCCATTAAAGCCATAAAACCCAGGTGATAGTAGGCTTCCGCTGTTTCCTTTTTTTTAGAATACTTATCCACCATTTGAGAAAATATATCCTTAGCAATTGAAATATCACCTTTGTCCATATACACTTTACCAAGTTCCAATTCAAGCTGCATGTATTCTGCAGCAAATTCTGACAATCCCAGCATACTTTCAATTTGGTTAATTAATTCATCAAAATTCCCCAATTCCCTCTGATAAATAATCCATTTCATTTTTGAATCAATGCGAATTTTATCCGGTGCTACTTCTCCCAATTTATCCAAATATATTGACGCCAGGGCTTTATCCAGATTAATTTCTGAAATTTTAACCAATTTACCAAATGTGGCTGTTTTTTTTGAATCAGAGAGGGCATATTTTGCTGCTGATTCATAATTTTCATAGACTTGCTGAAGACTATCTTTTTCAAGATAAATTTCTGCCAACACATTATGAATGAGATATAATTTCTCCTTATCTTTTGGATTGCCTGCCTGAATGGCTTTAATCTCCGTTTGGGCGGAATCCAGCATGCCCATACGAAAATGGGTATAAGCCAACCAAATTTCAGAGTAGGAATAAAATTTACTTTCAGGGTACTCCCTGATAAGTCTTTTAAAATGACTTTCCGCAACTGCAATTTCATCCCGAAGAAATGACGCTTTTGCAATGATGAAAACTGCATCATCTACATATTTACTATCAGGATATTCTCTTAATACCAGCTTACTATTTTCAATAGATTCTCCCAATAGTTTTTTTGCCTGATTGGGTAAATCCTCATTATCTAAAATGGGGGATTCCTCAATAATTTTCATTGCCTTTTTAAAGGACGTTTCTGCGTTATAAAAGGTATTGAAATACACGCATGAAACAAAAATAAGGCTGATGAGAGTCACCAGAAGATGGCGGTGAGGAATCAAATGAGTAAAATTTCTCTGCATAAACTAGCACTAAATTTACTTTGGACGCATGAGTAACTCAAAGGTTCAAAATTGCAATTAAAACCCTAATTCCTCAAAAAATATTTTTCACTCTTACGATTACATTTAGGGGAAAAATATCTTTGATGTTATTGTATTATTATGACAACTATTACATGATCCAGTAGTCGTCAATTGGGGCATATATTTGATGCTACTACCATTTGTAATTGCTGGGTAAACTCCACTTCCAAATTCAGTTGAATCTGTGGAATAAAAATTACCCAACCCATCTCCATTAATTTTTTTTATTAATTCACCACCACCATTTATTTCAGTATATAAATTAATAGTCAAATTGGGATAAGAAGTAATTAAATCTGACTGATATACAGACCCTGCAATTGTGAAAATCCCTTCTCCAATTCCACCTATTGTATGGCAATTCATACAATTTTGCCCAAGATTATGACTTTCCATTTCCTCATTTTCACTATTCATCTGTTCATCTTCATTTTCATCTGAATCATCATCATCAGAGTCATCATCATCATCATCATCAGAGTCGTCATCAAAGTCGTCATCTGAGTCATCGTCTGAATCATCATCCAGTTCTTCATCTATACCATTTGATTCTGTTGAATCTTCACATTCTCCATTTTCGCAAGCTTCATCAATATCACAATCTAAGTTAGATTCGCATTCCTCATTTATAAATAACTCACTACAACTCATAAATAATATTAAATAAATCCAAAGTAATATTTTTTTCAATTCCAGTACTCCCTTCCTTATCTTAATTTGTAAATTGGAATATGCATTTCTTCCTTTGCACGTTCAACCTCCACTTTTGTATAGCAAGCCTTACAGTAAGGTATTTTTTCCTTCCTGACTATTACTGCAGAGTTGCTGCAAAGTAAACATTTTTTCGACATTAAAAACCTTTCTAATCAAATTAATTTACACTTAAAACCAAATTTACCATTTCAATTACATCCAATACATTCACCAGATTGTCTCCATTGATATCCGCTAATGAATTTATTTCATTGAAGCCTAAAACCATGTCAACCATAGCTACAATATCTAAAACATTCAGGAGGCCATCTCCATTTACATCACCCATAACAGAATTTATAACAACCTCAAAACTTGCCTGACTATTTCCCCAAGTGAGTTGAACATCATAATCAATATACATACCAGTAGTAGGTTTATAAACTCTTATTACAATATTATTTCCTGAAATGAAGCCGGGGTACTGAGTACCTCCACTAGCACATTCAGTAAAATGACCAAAAGTAAATATTGTAAGGGGTTCACCAGTCCATATTCCAGCACCAACAAGTTGGTCTCCAAAAACTTCATCACATCCACCCCCATTCTGCTGACCACCGTAATCCAATACTCCAATTTCATCGCCAATATCACTATATAATTCTCTAGTGGGATTCAGAGTAATATAATTAAAAAAACCTTGGCCGGTTTGATTATATTGATCCATATAGGCTGAATACTGGGATGTCATTTCTTCTGAAAAATACTCTCCTACATTCCAGGGACCATTATTGTCATCAGCCTCATCGGGAATTCCATCATTATCATCATCATCATCATCATCATCTGGAATTCCATCATTATCATCATCATCATCATCATCATCTGAGATACCATCCCCATCATCATCATCAAAATCCCATTCATTCTCTTCACAGCCCTGAATGTTATTCCAATTACAAAGTGGTATAGCTTCACAAATATTTTGGGGCAGGTCGGAACATCCTTCATCATCATCATCAAATACTGCAGCTGCAATTAAATTTCCAGACGCATCGAATAATTGCGCAAGGCTGAATTGAGATACTGGTATTAATTCATCAGGCAGCAGTTCATCTCCATTGCCATCTGAACGCAAATTCCATTCAAAATTACCTTCTGCATCAGTAGTAAAAGGGTACTCCCACCAATCGTCCAGGGATACGATATAACCTGCTTCTGCTTGTAAATATTCAAGGTCAAACTTTAATATATTAATATTTGTATTGGTAATTTTTAATCGAATCTTCCCATAATAAATATCACTTTCTTCGAATTCAAATTCTGCGCTGGATTCAAATTCGTAATCATCATCATCATCATTTTCTGAATTAATACATTCTTCTTCATCTGAACTCCAAATGCAATCCTCAGATTCCAAACATTCTTCTTCATAATACTCTTCGCACCCTTCTGAATCATCCGCAATAATAAGGCTTATGGATCCAAATCCAATACCTAATAGAAATAAGATGTTAAATAATAATTTCATGTGTCCTTCCTCCCTCCAGCTTTATACTGGATTCCATTCGTTTTGTTAGTTGTAATACACTGGGATAACTAACGCTTAAGTTTTCTGCTAGGGATTTCTTGCTATGTTTATATTCAGAAAACAGATGTGAAATAACCCCATTTTCAAACTTTCGATTTAAGGTCTTCCAATCCATTTGTGGATTTTTCATAATAAACTGGGCTATTTCTGAAGGAATTTCATCCTCCATATAATTTTTTACTCTATCCCGAACCGCATAAAATGTCCGCTCAGCAATGCCCAATCTTTTTGCCATCTCCCTTTGAGACTTGCAGTCTTTTTCAAGTATTTTAAATAAACTGCTTTGAAAAATACCTCTGATTTCCTCCAAAGATTTTCCTACAGCAAAATCAAATGGTTTTTCTGTACTTAATTCTGGAATATTTTTGAGCTCTGGTTTTTGATTTACCCGTTTTAAAAATGGTGCATAGGCTTTTATTGCCCGTTTTATATCACCTTTACATTCAAAATTATGATCCACCAATTCCAATGCTGCTTGATAGCCCTGCTCAAAATAATGATTGGCTGAAGAATGATCTGATTGTTTTTCAGCACAGGTTCCTAAATAGTAACAAATACCGGGGATGAGATAAAACACACCTTTTTTTGAAGCAATATCAAGAGCCTTTTCAAAATATTGATATCCAATTTCATAATTGTTTTGATGTAGATACAAATACCCAATATTTGCCATAGAAAAACCGCGGGTATAGGCACTAGTGGCAATATTGGATGCCTCAATTAATGTCCGAACAGCTCCTTCAAAATCACCCTGATGGTGTTTCCACATTCCCAAATCATGGTAAATATTTGCTTTTATATGAGGGTAGTTATGCTCTTCAGCTAATTGGATAGCTTTTTGATAATAGTCCATTGCTGAATCAAAATCATTTTCTTTTCTATACAAATTCCCAATATTCTTATAATGATATGCTAATGTTGCATGGCCATTCACTTTCTTAAAATATTTTGCAGAAGTAAAAAGTTCATTTAAAACATTTCTATCCCCTTTTCTAGCGGTATGAATAAGTTCATAATAGTTCGCAATTTTTAATAAGTATTCTGAATTGGTTAAAGTCGGAATTGTTTTCAAAATCATTAATGCTTGAATATGATTATTTATGATTGCCAGGAATGCAACCATTTCTAATAGGATAAATGCTTTTGTATCGGAATTTCTATTACCTAAAATTGAATAGGCATAGCTGAAAGTTTTGGTGGCATTGATAAAATCTCCGTTTTCAACATGACATTTACCAATTCCTGCATAGAGAGCCGCTGCTTTCTCAGGATCATGTTCATTTTTTAATAATAGTTCTAATTGTTCCATCGTTTCTGGAACGGGTAGTTGATTAAATTTAGATAAATGGGCTATAAACTCCACCCAACTCTGGTGAGAATGAACATCAACTAAAGCTACAGAATTACTGTTTTGATTAGTTGTTTGAAATATACTTGGCAATACTTCCATGTTGTTTCCTTTTAAATTATTTGCAGGTTTCTCTGCAATAATATAAGATGTATCATTACTATTTTTCATTAATTATTTACTTTCGTTACGTATTGTTACAGTTAACAAAATTTCTTACTCCTTAATAAAATGGCCGGAGCCGCTCACTATTATTATGAGCGGCTCATGACCTCTTGTTACTTTAGCAACTATCTCTCATCGAGAGGAGGAGAGCCGTTGTCGGATTATTACTTAAGCAACATTACCTTCTGTGATTGAGTATACTCACCAGCTTTTATTCGAATCAAGTACATCCCACTCACTACTTCCTCTGCATTCCATATTGCAGAATGGATACCTGTCTCAACCTGACCATTTGCAAGTTCTGCAACCATCTGTCCACGCATATTAAATACGTTAATCTGAACATCAGAGGTGTAAGGTACAGAATATTGTATCTGAGTTTTTGGGTTAAACGGATTGGGATATGCTGGCTCCAGAGTAAAAGCTTCTGGAATTGGAGCTGTATCAGCCAATATACCATTACCATTCCATCCGGCTACCAATGCATTTATTACCATGAGCTCACCCGTATATTCCAGAACTACTTCCTGGCCAACGGAAGATCCATCAAGGCTCACCATAATAATATTACCATTTTCTGCCTGCAATATCCATCCCTCAGGTAGATTGGTAGATGTTATTTGAAAATCACCCGCAGCCTTTATTTGAATTCCAGCTATTTCACCATCTGCAGTTAGACGGATAGTTTCGTTGCCAAATTCAACTTTACTTTGGTGAATTGGTGTGGTTCTTCCAGCACTTTCACCAATGATATTATTCACAATAATGATTATATCCAATACATTGATAATTCCATCTTCATTCAAATCACCTAACCATATTTCTGCATTGGTAGGATCTTCGTTAGAAAGGATTATTCCAATCAACTGGACAACATCAAGCACATTGGTTGTACCATCATTATTCATATCTCCATTTTGCAATGATGCAAAATCAACACAGCCTTCTTCAGCTACATCTAAAGCAACACCACTTGGACCACTGACAACTGACTCTGAAATACAAACTTCGGCTGCACCAGCACCCGAATATGAGAGCACAGTAAGTACACCATCACCTGCAGGAATGGTATTTCCCATTTCAGAGAACCCAAGCACAACATTGCTGCCATCGCCAACAAATACTTCTAGTCCAAACTCATCACAGAGCCCACCAGAAGCACCTGAAATTAAGAAATCAGTATTTGCGCTCGTGACTACGAATTGAAATCCAGCAACTATTTCACTATTGCTCAATAATACTTCAACGGTACTATTTTCCAGATTGACTTCACCAAATGTGAGGGTCAAACCGCTACCACCATTGTCATTACCATCTTCACAGTCACCATCCAAACATGCTTCACCTTCATCGCAATCTGCATCAGTTACACATTCAGTATCAGGACCATCTTCACAGTCACCATCCAAACATGCTTCACCTTCATCGCAATCTGCATCG
>CAZGBZ010000018.1:0-18346 GCA_964524135.1 uncultured bacterium | reverse complement strand
CCGAAATTATTAAAGAAGGTATTGGGTGTGGTGTTTGCCATAGTATGACCGATCTGAGCCAAACCATTCATGTAGACCATTCCATTTCAGCCAATGCTGTATATAATTTGAATCCCGGAGAAGGTGTTTTTTATGGTAGTATTAAAAATCCACAACCTAATGAATATCATGAATCAAAGTATAATCCAATATTTTCCCGTTCAGAAGCGTGTTTACCCTGCCATGATATGACTATCAGAGGGGTTGAGGCGGAAATAACTTTTACTGAATGGAATCGAATACCCGGGTTGGCAATGGGTAATTTACTCTCCTGTCAAGAATGTCACATGCCACTAACCACCAGACCAGCCGCAAAAGGTGTACCTGAAAGAATTGTACACAGCCATAAATTTATTGGAGTTGATTTAGATTTATCAATGCCAGCAATTGATAATCCACAATATGATGATGTTATTGAGCTGTTACAAAATTCCGTTTCGTTAGAGTTTGGTACTCCTTCAGATACATTAACTGAAACTATAATTTCGGGAGATTCATTATTAATACCCCTCACTATTACCAGTTTAACAGCCCATTCGTTCCCCACTGGGGTTTCATTTGCAAGGGAGGCATGGGTAGAAATTATCGTAACAGATTCTGCCAGCAATATCCTTTTTCAATCTGGCACGACCGAATCTGACTCATCCCCCTTAGATGAAACGGATGCAGACTTATTGCTTTTTACGTCATATTTATTGGATGAAAACGGAGAAATTACAGGTTCGGTTACAGATGTTCATGATCTAACAAATAACCTACTACCAGCCTTTGGTAAGAGGCATTATTCATATTCAATACCTACTTCAGAGAACTATTTTGGTGATATAAATATACAAATGCGAATGCTTTTTAGAAGTTTTAGACCAAATGCTTTATCATCCCATCCTAATCTTCTACAAAATCTCCCTATTTTTGAAATGGAAATTATTACAGAAACTATAATAGCACAGTAATTCTCCGTTTTTATTTTAGTGCAGCAATAGCAAAGTGCTTTCATACTGTTACATTTATTCTACTAAAATATTATAGAATTATATTTAACTTTGTCAAACCATGTATTTATAAAATAAAAAGGAATACCATGCAAAAAATTTGTACAATAATAATATTAATTGGAACTATCTACTCTCAAGGTTACAATATGGACTTAGTGAGTACTATCAGTTTTGGTCAGGATGCTTCTGACATTACGGGCTTTTATCAAGATGGACGAGAATTTGGTGTAATTGGGCTGCAGAATTCAGCAGCGTTTGTGGATATTACCGACCCGGCTAACCCTTTTGAATTGGGAAGAATTTCTGGTGGAAATAGTATTTGGAGAGACCTGAAATATTGGAATCGACATGTCTATATTGGCACCGAAGCCTCTGACGGAGTGAAAGTTGTGTCCGTTGATAATCCGGATAATCCAACCTTGGTAAGTACAATTTCAGATTTTGGAAATAGTCATAATATCCACATTGATGTGGATGGATATTTATATGTGGTTGGTGCCAGCTCTAATGATGTGTGGATATATGAACTTACAGATCACCCTGCAATGCCTCAATTGGTAGGCACATGGAATGGTGAATACCTACATGATATTGAAGTCTATAATAATAAATTGTACGGTGCAGGCATTTACTCAGGTACATTTTATATTGTAGATGTAAGTGATAAAACCAATCCGGTTACTCTTATCAGCCACAATACAGGTGGTGGTGGTATTAGTACACACGACTGTGCCGTTACTGAAGATGAGAATTATCTCATAACAGCAGATGAATCCACAGGTGGGCATATCAAAATTTGGGATATTGCTAATTATGGCAATATTAATTTAGTTGCCGAATATATGACCAGCGCAAGTCATTCATCTCATAATATATATGTCCGACCTGGAACCAACTATCTTATCATTTCCTATTATGCCGATGGTACACGAATTTTAGATATTTCTGATCCCACGAATCCCATTGAGGCAGCATATTATGATACCACAACTTTGGAAGGTGTCTATGTAGGCAATTGGGGTGTGTATGCCTACCTCCCCAGTGGATACTTGATTTCCAGCGACATTGAGAGTGGTAAGATGTTTATATTATCTTCACCCCTTTTAGTTTCTCCACCGGAAATGGAATATACCCTGGGTAATACAGATTTTAACTTAAGCAGCGGAGAATCTGCATCCGGATCTGTTACTATAAGTAATACTGGAGATGTGGAATCAGTACTAAACTACTCCTTGTCCATCAGTCCTTTTTCAGTCTCGGGTGGTAGTGATACTTTTGGCAACACATGGACGGACTCCAATATGAACGATGATTTTGAAAATGATTGGGTGGATATTTCTGAAAATGGTATGCTGTATTCATTCCCCCATAATGATCAGGCAGGCGAATCTATCAATATCGGATTTGATTTCCCATTTTATGGCGAATTTCACTCCTCACTCATCATAAATGCAAATGGTTGGGTTGGTTTTGCTGATGATAATAATGCCTGGGAAAATACCAATATTCCATCATCTGATGCACCCCGTTCTGCAATATTTGGTTTATGGGATGATTTAAATCCGGAGAATGATAATTGCAATCAGTACTGCTCAGGTAATGCCTATTATCATGGGAATGCAGACAGATTTGTTGTGTGGTTTAATGAGGTTGCCCACTGGTACACTAATTTTGAAGACAGTTATTATGACTTCCAGATTGTACTGTACCCTAATGGAGATATTGATCTTAATTATAATACCCTTACGGGAAGCCACGATGCAACGGTAGGCATTCAGAATTCGGCAGGAAATGATGGATTTCAGATTGCTTCCGGTTCCAGCGCTGCCTCTAATAATTTGTCACGATTTATCAGCACGGGACCAGATTGGTTAGATCTGGGCGACAATACCACCGGACAGCTTGAATTCGGAGCATCCACAGCGCATAATTATGATGTGAGCGCAGCAGGGCTTTCAGAAGGTGATTATTCCGGTTTTGTAAAAATCAGCTCTAACGGCGGTTCGGCAACATTTTCCGTTTCCCTTACAGTTGGAGAGGGATCTGAAATCATGGCAGGTGATGTGAACTTTGACTCGGTGCTCAATGTTTTGGATGTAGTCATTTTGGTGAATTTTATTCTTGATGTTGACACTCCTGACTCTGACCAGTTTACTGCTGGAGATATCAATTCTGATGGTATCCTCAATGTCTTGGATATTGTAAATTTAGTTAATCTGATATTGGGTAATTAACCACGAATTACACGAAAAAAAATAACCACCATGCCTAAGGCAGGCAAGCAGATAAATACAGAAAAAACAACCCTGTCATTCTGATGAAGGAAGAATCTCAACAAATTATTATTACAATCAAAATCAGTTTGAGATACTTCACTCGCTCAGTATGACAGTCACTGCTGTTTTTTGATAACAGTCAATCTTAAATCTTCTATCTTCAATCTTAATTTTTTCATCTTTATTGCAAATGTTGCTTTCAGCCTAAAAGACTTTTACCATTTAGCATACCCCTCCTATAATTATAGCCATGAATCACCATAAAATTATATAGTTGAACGCAATCCTTCCTCAATTCCTACGCTGGGCATTCAGCAAATATAATGCACGAAATTATCATTCTCGTAATTATGAGGGTGAATTAAATATTTCCGGTATCAAAAACAACGCCACCATTCACCGGGATCAATGGCATATTCCCCATATTTACGCACAAAATACCATCGATATGTTTTTCTGTCAGGGTTACGTCCATGCCCAGGACCGCATCTGGCAAATGGAAATGAATCGGCGAACGGGATTGGGAACCTTATCCGAGAGCTTTGGTAATGATGCCCTCAATACAGATAGATTAATCCGAACCTTGGGGTTTAACCGTTTGGCTGAAGCTGATTTAAAATTACTAAATGATCAACATAAAACATACCTTGAAGCGTATTGTAATGGTATTAATGAGTGGCTCAATAATAATAAACTCCCCATTGAATTTAAACTTACCGGCATCAAACCCAAGCCCTGGACAGTTTTGGATATTTTGGCCTGGGGAAGAGTAATGACCTGGACATTGTCACATGGCTGGTCTGGTACGCTCACACGCCAAGCTATTATAGACAAAGTTGGTCAGGAAATGGCAGAGGAACTTTCAATTCTGTACCCCGAAGATAATCCCGTTGAAATACCAGGTGGCATTAACGTTAATTCCCTGCAAATTGATGAAAAATTTAAATCTGCAACGGGTCCCTTCCTGGGAAAGGATATGGAAGGGGGTGGAAGAGGGTCTAATGCATGGGCTGTTTCACCTGAAAAATCGAACACGGGCAGACCAGTTTTATGTAATGACACCCATTTGGTTTTGAATACGCCCGGAATCTGGTACCTGAATCATTTACATTCAGCTGAGGGTTTCCATTGTATGGGATCTACCATTCCGGGGCTTCCTGGAATTTTGTTGGGACATAATGAAGATATTGCCTGGGGCATTACTTTAGCTTTTACTGATGTGGAAGATATTTTTGTGGAAAAGGTGGATGTGACCAACCCGGAGAAATATGAGTATCTGGGAGAATCCCATGATTTTGAAATAATTGAAGAGGTGATCCAAATAAAGGGTGCTGATGATCATCTTGAAAAAATTCAATACACGGTTCATGGTCCGCTTATTGGTTCGGTTACGGAGCATAGTGGTCAGGCAATTTCTCTCTGCTCAAAATCGTTAACACACAACACCATTTTAGAGGGATTTCTCAATATCAATGCTGCCAATAATTGGGAGGATTTCACACAGGGTGTGGAAAAAATACAAGCTCCCCAACTGAATTTTACATATAGCGATGTTCAAGGTAATATAGGACTCTATATTTCCGGCAGAGTGCCCATTAGAAAAAATGGCTACGGCAATTTACCCGTCCCCGGTTGGTCTGGTGATTTTGATTGGGAGTCGGAAATTCCTCATGCAGAAATGCCTCATGTTTTAAATCCGGAATGTGGGTATACAATTTCTTGTAATAATAAAATCACCAGCGATGATTATCCTTATTATCTGGGTAATTCCTTCATGAACGGATATCGGGCTAGTCGAGTTAAACAGCGCTTTGACGAATCAAAAATACTTGATCTTCAAGTGTATAAAGATTTGCATTTAGATTTTGAATCCCTCCCAGGAAAACGGTTAAAAGAGGGGCTCATCAAAGGCTTTAGGACTGCCAAACCCAAAGCACAGAAACTGATTGATATTTTATCTAATTGGGATTGCGATTTAGATAAAGGTTCCATCGGTGGTACTGTTTATGAAATATTTTTATATACCCTCTTAAGAAATATGGTAGAACCTCATTTAGATCAAAAATTGACAGATCAATATTTAGGATTGGGAGAACATCCTCTTCTACTACCTGTATCAGAATTATTAGGGAATTCCACAGAGGCAATATTTACAATTTTTCAAAATCCAAATTCAAAATGGGTACCGTCTGGAAAAGCTGCATTGCATCTCATAGAAAAATCATTGGTTGAATCCTGCATTTGGCTAGAGGAAAATATGGGTTATGAATCTTCGATGTGGAATTGGGGAAAAATTCATAACGCTGAGTTTCAGCATAGCATGGCAATCAAGAAACCATTGGATAAGGTCTTTAATGTGGGTCCATTCGAAATTGGTGGTGACACGGATACGGTTCATCAATCCGCCTTTAATCCATCGGCGCCTTATCATGCTTCATCTTGGAGCCCTTCAAACCGTTTTATAATGGATGTGGGGAATTGGGATGCCTGTATTGGAATTTCACCTCCTGGACAAAGTGGTGTATTGGGAAGTAAGCACTATTCTGATATGGCTGATCTCTGGTTAAAAGGGGAATATGTACCTTTATATTGGAGCCTTGAAAAAGTGGAAGAAACCTCTGAATATAAATTAGAATTTATTCCACTGCACTAATTAAATTAAATCGGATTGGATTAATATAATCCGTTAAAATAGTAATAAAAATCATGTAATTATTAATTAAATATGGCAGATAAAAAATCCAATCTAACCAATGTTAGAATCAATAAGGTTTATACCCGAACTGGCGATAAGGGTAAAACCCGCATTGTAGGTGGGGAAAAACGATCGAAGGATGATTCCCGGGTTGAGGCGTATGGCTCTGTGGATGAATTGAATTCCTATTTAGGACTCTGCCGTGATTTATTAATTCAACATAACCGTGACGAATTTAAAGGACTGATTCAGTTTTTAAAAATAGTCCAGAATGAATTATTTGATTTGGGTACCCAATTGGCATGTTCAGATGGGGAATTGAGTAATACACTCCCTCAAATTAAGGCGAAATCCATCAAGGTATTGGAATCAGAAATTGATTCTGTAAATTCGGATTTAGGTGAACTGAAATCCTTTGTTCTGCCTGGTGGAAGTATATTGAATTCCCAATTTCACATTGCCAGGAATATCTGCCGGCGAGCTGAACGGAGAGCAGTAACATTAGCCAATATAGAGACCGTTGAGGCAATTAATATTATTTATTTAAATCGGCTTTCTGACGCATTATTTGTGTGGAGCAGATGGATATCTCATATTCTGGATGACAATGAAAACTTATGGGAACCCACCCGCTAAAAACTTTCAAAGGATATAAATCACTTATTGAAAACCATTGAAATGGTTAGAATCTAATTTACATTCAGTAGCCCACGACTTAAGTCATGGGTTAATAGAGCAGACATTATTAAAACCGTTTTAACGGTTTATTACTAAGGAGATCAGCAAATTTGAAGAATTTTATCTGGAATAATTGTCTAACCGTTAAAAGGTTTATATTTATTATTACCCTCACCTCAGTCTGCTTTGGTATAAGAGAGGATTATTTTCAACAGCACGTGGCTTATGATATTGAAGTAACTCTGGATGATTCTGCTCACACATTACAGGCATTTGAGAAAATAGTCTATACCAATAATTCACCGGACACTCTTGATTTTATTTGGTTTCATATCTGGCCCAATGCCTATAAAAATACAGAGACTGCCTTTGCAAAACAACGGGAACGGTTTTTAAATACGAATTTTATTTTTTCTGAAGAAAAAAAGAGAGGCTATATTGATAGTCTGGATTTCAAAATTGATGGAGTAGAAACTACTTGGGAATACCACCCCGATTGGATTGATGTTGTGAAAGTCCAATTACCTCAGCCATTACCTCCTAGTGGAAAAATTATGATTGAAACGCCATTTTTTGTAAAACTGCCCAAAGTATTTTCACGATTAGGGCATACCGGTAAACATTATGAGATTACCCAGTGGTACCCCAAACCAGCGGTTTATGATCATTTAGGCTGGCATCCCATGCCCTACCTTGATATAGGTGAGTTCTTCAGTGAATTCGGTAGTTTTGATGTAAAAATAACCCTCCCCGAAAAATATCGCATCATGGCAACAGGTGATTTAGTAAATGGGGAGGAGGAATATGCCTGGCTGGATTCCCTGGCTACTGAAGGAGATTCCCTCCATGCGTTGGAGAAAAAAGCTTTTAAGAAAGCCTTAAAAGAATTGAAAAAGGCTAGTAAAAAGGAGCAAAAGAGTTTTCTTGAAAAATTAAAGACCATGTTTAAAAAGGTGAAGAAAGAAAAGGAAACTCCCACAATGAAAACCCTTCATTTTCATCAGGAGAATGTTCATGATTTTGCCTGGTTTGCCGACCCAAAATGGATTGTGAGAAAAGGGACTCTTTCTCTGGCAGACTCCACCAGGGAAGTGACTCTTTGGAGTATGTATCATCCCAAAAATGCCGAATTATGGGAAAACTCTATTGAGTATCTTCATGATTCCGGCTATTGGTACAGTGTTTTTAATGGTGATTATCCCTATAATCATATAACTGCTGTGGATGGAGACATGAGTGCTGGTGGTGGAATGGAGTACCCCAATATCACCGTTATTTCAAAAATGGGTTCAAAGCATTTGCTGGAAATGGTAATCATGCACGAAGTAGGGCATAACTGGTTTTACGGAATTCTCGGAAGCAACGAAAGAGATCACACCTGGATGGATGAGGGTCTGAATGAGTTTAATAACATTCGCTATTGGGAAGCAAAATATGGTGATGAAAACCGCAAATGGATTTTAAATGAATTTACTCAGGAGAAAATGGGTCCATTTAGTGTTGGTAAAAATCTACAATTTGGATTTTTTGAATATGCGGGGTATTCATCCTGGGTGAAAGCTGGTGATGAAGAACCGCTTGAAACCTCCGCAAACTCCTTTAAACAGCGCACCAATTATTGGCTTAGTTACTCCAAGCCATTATTATATACCTGGCATTTATTGGATTTTCTAGGTGAGGAAGTCATTGATACTATTATGCACAGTTATTATAGGGATTGGGAGTTCAAACATCCTTATCCTGAAGATTATTTTGCATATTTTGAAAATTTAAGCGATAAAGATTTGAATTGGTACACTCACGATGTTTTTTATGAAACGGGTAGAGTTGATTATTCCGTATCCATTGAGGGCAGTGATGCAGTATTTAAGAACAGAGGTAATTTAACCCTTCCATTTGAGGCGGCATTTTATGATAAAAAGAGAAATGAAATTTCCCGTCATTGGTATGAAAATGTAAAGAAAATTCTAATTGTGCCACTGCCAGCCGGTACCAAGTCCGTGATCATTGATCCTGATGAAACCCTACCCGATGGGAACCGCCCTAATAATGCTACATCAAAGCCTTTGGCACTTACCTGGGTATTTGACCAACCCCAATATTATAAGCGGGAAATTTTCTGGATGCCCTGGCTTTTCAGCGGCAATCACTATAATGGTTGGACGCCTGGAATTAATTTTTATCACGGATTTGTGCCTGGTTACGACTACGGTGTTGGAATTCGACCCATGTGGGATTTGCAGAATGAAAATTTGGTTGGCTCTATTGTTGCATCAAAAACCCTTTATGGATTGGGGAGCTTTTATACCAGCACAATCAGCGTTGATGCTGCCAGATTTGCTGGCAGGACAGGAGCTCATTTTGAATTTAAGGGTAAGCGCAAAGAACATTTGGAAAGATTTCCGGTATGGACGACTATTTTTCATCTGGATTATCATAATATTCTCGATACTGCTGTGGATCCTGATTATTTTGATCCTGGGGAACTTGCAACGGGTTATGCTGAAATGGAACTCTATAATCGCCCTAATCCATTTTTAACATATTATTTTCGATCTGCCATCAAAACAGGAATAATGAACAGTCAATTCCTGCGATTTAATTTGCAGACCAATATTTATTATAAATTTACCAAGAAATTAAAAGCGAAGCTCAGAATATGGGCTGGAGGTTTTTTAGATTCAACCGATTTGCCTCAGCAGTATCATACTTTCCTCAGTGGAAATATTGACCCGGACTTTCGGGATAATTACATTTTTAACCGGACAGCGGATGTGAATGACGCGTCTATCGGTACCCGTCAGTATGATATTGGTGGACCAGCACTACATGGACTGGTTTTAAATGAAAATGGTAAAATGTCAGGTGTAAAGGATTGGGTCATTTCAGCAAATTTTGAAATGAATATTCCTAAGGTGCCGGGCAAACCTTTTTTGGATGCAGCTATAATCCCAGGGGGAGAGTCCTATTTTGATTTTGGGCTAAAAAAATCCTTCGGACCCCTGTCAATTATCCTGCCTTTGTATCAAAGTTGGGATGAGAGTCCCTTGGTTACAGATACAGCTTGGGTATTAGACCGGATGCGGTTTTCTCTGACGATTTCCAGTTTTAATGCTCGGAGTATGTTTTAATGTTTGGTAGTTCCTTAACCAAATTTTCAATCAGACGGGCAGCACATTTAATTCACAGTCCCGTCAGATGGTTAAAGTATTTTAATTTATCTACTGATTAGAGTAATGATTGTAAATTACAAGTGTTGTCCCCGTCACATTTTCACAATTACCAATTAATTTACTATACACTATGAAATTACGATTAATTATACCATTTTTGTATCTATGCCAAATTTTAACCGGACAGTCTGTTTGGTCTGGGAATATTGAATTTCAGTACTCCGGGTTGGCCAATGGAGATTTCTCTGCTGAGACCATGCCTGATTCACTTGAAATCCCAACAGAAGGAACCTTTGCATCTATTACACTGGATTCGTTGGGAGGATCAAATATTTTAATCCCCTCATTTAAACAAAGTGATAGCAATGATGAGGCTTATGATATATTTCTTATGTATATGAAAGACAGTGATGGAGAAATTGAACCCCAAAGTTGGAATGTAGAATTAGTAGATCCCACCAATATTTTTGATATAAGTGCCACAATGATTTATATGACAGAAGTAGATACTGCCTTTTTGCTGGGATTAATCGATCCCATTATCAATGGTGAAGTTGATACAGAAAATTGGTCGGAATATCTTGCTGGTGTATTTACTCAGATTTTGGGTGCTTCCTATCTTCCCATAAGCGGGACAATTGCCATTTCAGAAATTAGTGAGGATTCATTTGCAGGAGAGTTCAGCGGATTAATGGGTGAACTGGGCTGGCCTCCACAAATTATTTATATTGATGAGGGTGCATTCAACTATACCAATCCTTTTGCAATTGCTGCTCCTGATGCTCCCACCAATTTATCTGCATTAAATAGTGGGGACAATATTGAGTTATCGTGGGATTATCCTGATTCTGCTTTAATTACCCATTTTAATATTTATCATAGTTTTAACGGAAACCCATTTGAGTATTTAAACTTTACTGATTTTTTAAATCGAAGTTGGATCCACTCAGATGTAGAATTGGGGGTGCATGCCTATTATATCACTGCTGTTTCAGGTATAGTAGAAAGTGACCCCTCTGAAATAACCGAAATTGAATTTATGAATGCCATACTGGGTGATGTGAATGGGGATGGGGTTATTAATGTTCTGGATATTGTTCAATTGGTGAATATCATTTTGGGAGTGAATTCATCACCAACAGAAAATGAACTTTGGGCAGCGGATGTTAATCAGGATAGTGAAATAAATATTCTGGATGTAGTCTCAATTGTGAATTTAATTTTAGACTAATCATTCTCATTTCGAGGATGGGAATTCTTCCATCCTTTCTTATAAAGGGTAAAACCTTAATCTCATTTTATTTATTGCAGCGCTACAAATTCAGGTATTAATATCCCTTAATGTCTGAGAAGATAAAATATATTCAATCCTATATTAAGAATGTGCTCTATCCGGAGAAAATTTATTCAAGAATTACCTATAATGATCTTGATGAACTTCTAATTACCTATTTTCTTTCGGTGATTAAAATAAGTGAAAAAAAGCAAAAAATCTTTCAATCGGGAAAAATAGGTAAAATTCAGTCTCTTGCTGATTCAATACTTTCTTTTGATCAAATATTAAAAGACAATCCCCATTTAATTGTACTCTTACATAAAGGTTTTATTGAGCGTTATATAAGGAGAAAACTATGGAATAGTGCGCTCCATGATGATTTAATTCAAGAGGTATTCATGCGGCTATTACAGTCAAAAATTTACAGAATTTGTGAGCACTATAAAAAAAATTTTAAAAAAAATTCAAATTTTTTGTCCTATTTTTCGGTTTCATTGCGTAATACATATATAGAGGCACTAAGAAGTAAGAATATCGTGGCACTCATGAATGACAATGTGGAGCTAACAGAAAAACATGGAATTGTGCAAGAAAATTTATTTGGACAGAGTATGATTGAAACAGAAATATACCGATTCGAAAAGGTATTAAAACTATACCATAAGACAAAACCCAAATTGGATCTTTGTTTAAAACTTAAATATGGTATAGAAATTAATTTTAACGATTTAAATAAAACCTTTCCGCAATATACGGTTGAGGATTTAAAAATATTAACAGGCAATTATGATAATATGAGCATTAATGATATTTTTGAAGAAGTTATTCATGTTTTTAATAAATATGACCGAAAAATGAAAAATGGGGATTCCCTTAGAAAATGGATAAACAGAACTGAAAATGAACTTATGGAGAAAATGAATATTTTTCATACCAAACCTATTTATAATAATAATTCCTTCTCAAAACTTGTTCAAGTGTATTTTACGAAATCAAATGTTCAAAATATTAAAATAAAGACTCTCCCAAACTAAAAGAACTTAAATAAATTATGACTCAATATAAAAATCATTTAAACGAAGCAGAACTTGCAAACTATGTGGAATTGCTGAGGAAAGATGAAGTTAAAAAATCATCTCAAAAAATCCTTCAGCATATTGAAGATTGTAATGAGTGTAAGAACACAGTAATAGAGCTTATTTCATTCTTAGAAAAGGAACAATCAATTCCACCGCAAAGAAAATTAACTTTACCAATGTTTTTTCAGCAAAAATCAATTTGGAAATATGCTATTTCTGCCGCTGCTGTTGTCATAATCATTCCAACAATATTTGTTTTAAATAATTCATTTCTAAGTCCACAATTTAATATAAATACATTTTCTAATAATCCGGGACTGGATCATTTTGTAAATGAAAATTTCAGATCAGAAAGTCTGGTGATATTAAGTCCATTAAATGATAAAGAATTTGCCAGAGAGGAAAATATTATTTTTAATTGGAAAGGAAAGGAAAATTTAAATCTCACTCTGAATATTTTATCCAACGAAGAGAAATTAATCTATTCATTTTCCATGATTGAGAACCATTACAATTTGCAAGATGAGTTGCAGAGGGGACTTTATTACTGGCAGTTGGAATCTGAGGATGATTTGTTATTTACAGGTAAGTTTTATATTCGTTAATTCCGCATAAGGATATACCCGCTCCAATTTCTTGGAATTGAGGTTGCTTCGTTGGCAAGCAGGCTCAATTTTGCCTGCCTTAAAGATTGAGAATAATCCATTCCTGATAAAACATTTTCGTAGAATTTAGTCAGAAGTAAATTTGAAGATTTATCTCCAACCTTCCACAAAGTGTAAATAATATTATCCGTACCAGCGTACATAAACCCTCTAGCTAAAGATAAAATACCTTCTCCATTTATCATTTTTCCGCTGCCACTTTCGCAACTGCTTAAGACGGTTAAATTTGTATTTATCTGCATATTATATATTTCAGATGCATATAAAATGCCATCATCCTCTGAATTGTCAATTTTATAAAATAGTAGTGCAGAAAGATCTGGATGTTCCTCATTTAATATCCCATGTGTAGCGATATGAACGATGTCATATTTTTCAAGATTTGCAGATTTAAAATTGCTTTCTGTTGCAAATTCCCCTATGAGAGTCTCTGCTGAAAAACTATTGTTTGAATAGAGAATTTCTATTTGTTGGACTTCTGACTTGGAAAATGGCAATGCGGAAACATTCAGGGGAGCACCATGATATTGAGCAAATTGATCCACAGGTGCGATCCCAATTAATTGTGAATTAGATAAATTTTCTGACTTCTTATTTTCACTGTAAATATCTGCGGAGGAAAGGTATGAAATAGAATAATTGTTAATTAGAAAAGTTGAGTTGGTATATTTTTGTTTTTTATTGGAATGAGATATAATGGGTATTGAACCAAAAGGTAAATATGCTAATTCTCCATTTGGTACAAATAGAATGGCTGATTTGCCAATTAGAAAAGGCTTTATGGGCTCAATTAAATATTGATATAACTGATTACCATGTGTAAAGAAATTTTGCTTTTTTACTTTTTTAATTGCGCGGGTGAATTCATAGATTGAATCTTTAAAGTTTGCGGGAATTGTCTCTTTATGAATTTGGATTTCCGTATTGGAAATACAAAATATGTAAATTTCAATTGAATCAAAATAATATTCCAGCAAAAGTTCATCCTCTTTGAGGGAATTTTGTATTTTTGAGATATCATTATTTCGTTTGGGATGTTTAATCTCATAATAATTAGGGTAATTCACCTCAATACTTTTCATTAATTCATCAAATTTATTGATTAAGTTAAAATGCTCATTTCGTAATTCATCAATTTTAGCAAAATCTAATTCTGGATTATTTTTTTCCTCTTCCTTATGGATTTCGTTCAAAAAGTAAGCTATGTCCGATTTAAGAGTTTTTTCTTCATCCAGTAAAATTTTAGGAATATCCCCAAACTCTGTTGCTTTTGAAGCTTGGGTTGTTTCCCATAAAAGAGAAGCTCTGCTATAATCAGAAAATTGAAATGCCAAATCTTTATAGTTTAAATTATTAGTTAATTGAAATAATGAATAAGCAGTGCTTACTCCGTAACCATATACATTTTCAATTGATTCTGATAAAATATATTTAGATTGCGAAAATAGGTAATTATTTCGAATAATCCGAATTAGTTTAATTGCTATTTCACATCCTTCCATTACAGCTTGAAGAATTTGAATTTTCTCATTATTGTTTGGCAATTCCTGGCTTAATTTGATTAAGGTTTCAACATGTGTTTGAATAATTTCCAGGTAAATTTGTTTTGCGTACACATTTTCCATTTTTGGAAATGATAATTGAGATTCAGGAAAATAATATTCTGAAAGATTGGTATAAGCATTTTGATAAGTCTCAAGAGCTATTTCTATTTGATCTTGTTTAAAGTGATTGTACCCAATATCCTTCAAACTTTTACCAACTTGAGGGTGATTGGATTTAAATATTTGTAAGCGTAAATCATATGCTGCAGTAAAATATTCCAAGGCTTCATCCAATTGATTTTGTTCTTGTAATAATTTTCCTAAGTTTGATAATATCAATGCTAATCGGGGAGAATTATAATCCAGTGCCTCATAAATATCTTTTGATTTTATAAAATGATTAAAGGCCTCATCATACCGAAAAAGTAATTGATAAGAATCTCCAAGGTTATTATGGGTGAGACCAATATGAATTTTGTTTTCGGGGTTATACTTAAGTAATAAATCTAAAGCAGTGTTATAATGCTTTAAGGCTAACTCATAATTCAATTTCTTTCGAAATAACCTCCCTAAGGAATTATAATTAAGAGCGTAATCAATATGGGCTTCACCAGAGATGGTAATATTTAAATTGAGTTCTTTTCGGAAATAATTTTCTGCAAGGTCCCAATCACCAATATTATAATATGCAATACCCAAATTATGGTAAATACTAATTAATGATTGTTTATTTTCATCAATTCCATTTGTTTGGAGAGCTTGTTTTAAGATTACAACTGCTTTATCATAATATCCTCTTTCATTATAAAGGATGCCCATATTATTTAAAGTGCTTCCCAGGTTTTTGGCATTTTCTCCATAAATGGTCTTTTTCAATAAAAGGGATTTTTCAAAATATACAATTGCTGAATCATATTCACTTATTCGTTCATAAATGGTGCCGATATTATTATATAATTTTGCAGTTAATTTTGAATTATCTATCCCACTTTTTATATGGTGATTCACTGCCAGTTTAAAATAATCACCAGCTTTTATAAAATCTCCCTGCATACCATAAATGGCTGCAAGGCTGTTATAGCCCTTTAATAAGAGGAGGTGGGGATTTGCAACAGAATCTATAGCAAGTGTGGTTGATAGTTGAATAAAATAGAAGGCAGAGTCAAACTGCCCCATCCGGATGAAGCTATTTCCAATGGATCTATAGGTATGAGCCAATTGATCATTATTAGTATTCGATTTTAATAATGGGATTGCACTTTTAAAAAAATAGTTAGCGCTATCCCACTTAGAATGCTTTTGATATTGAACTCCTTTTTCTATAAAATCATCAACAATTGTGGGTTCTCCAAATACAATATTAAAAAAAATAAATGGGAATATTAAACGGAATAAATTAATTATTTTTCTCCAATTTTGAATATTTTATAAAATGACATTATTTAAACCTACAAGGTTCTCGACGATAAAAACAAAATAGTTTAATTTATTTTCAAAATTTTGTCCTATTTTTTACTTTCACTGCGTATATATATAATAGAGGGTGTTTTTTAATGTCCCTTAAATAGAGAAGTCCTGGAAAATTGATTGGCGCTTGTTGTTTGTTCTCCTCCTCCTACAACCAATCTAATAAGCGCCAATCATTTTCATTTATTATTCAGCTTGGCCATCCTATGTAAGGAATGAGAGTGGTACCGTCGCCACTCTTTTCTTTTTTTAGTTGAAATAGTTATTTGAAAGTATAATTAAAAACAAAGTAAATTACCCCGTCGTGATTTTTCCAAATTGCCGCGACTTAAAAAAATGCAGCTAAAGAGGGTCAAACCGGTTTAGTGCCGGTTTTTTATTTTATGACAGAAATTCAAAATATATTATCTAAGCGCATCCTCACCCTGGACGGGGCTATGGGTTCTCTCATTCAGACCCATAATCTAATTGAAAATGATTACCGAGGGGAAATCTTATCTAATCATCCCCAGGATTTAAAGGGTAATCATGACCTATTATCTCTCACCCGCCCTGATATTATTGAGGATATCCACAAATCATACCTCAGCGCAGGGGCAGATATCATTGAGACCAATACATTTAATTCCAACGCAATTTCTCAATCTGATTATAACCTTGAAAATTATGTCTATAAACTGAATTTACAATCGGCAAAAATTGCGCGCAAGGCAGCAGATAATTTCACGGGTCAAACACCTGATCACCCCCGTTTTGTTGCCGGAATATTAGGCCCCACCAGCAGGACAAGTTCTATGTCACCTGATGTGAATGACCCTGGTTTTCGAAATGTAACCTTTGATGGATTAGCAGCAACATACAGCGATCAATGCAATGGATTATTGGATGGCGGTGTTGATACTATAATGGTAGAAACTGTCTTTGATACCCTCAACTGTAAAGCGGCTTTATATGCAATACAAGAAACTTTTGAAAAAAGAGGGGAATCTGTACCGGTGATGGTTTCTGTAACCATTACTGATGCCAGTGGACGTACCTTGTCCGGGCAGACAATTGATGCATTCTGGTATTCTGTTCGTCATATGGAACTTTTGAGTGTAGGAATCAATTGTGCCCTTGGCGCTGTAGAAATGCGCCCCTTCCTAGCAGATTTATCTGCTGTTGCAGATATACCTATAAGTGTACACCCTAATGCTGGCCTTCCAAATGAATTGGGAGAATATGATCAATCCCCAGAGTTCATGGCCGATATCATAGGTGAGTTTGCAGAAAGTGGATTGGTGAATATAGTAGGAGGCTGCTGTGGTACAACACCTGAGCATATTAAAGCTATATTTCAGAAAGTACATTCTATATCGCCAAGAATAATCCCCAAAATACCAGAATGTACCAAACTCAGTGGATTAGAACCGCTTAATATTAATGAAAATTCACTCTTCGTTAATATTGGTGAACGAACCAATGTATCAGGTTCGAAAAAATTTGCGAGCCTAATCAGAGATGAAAAATATGAAGATGCATTGTCTGTAGCTATCCAGCAAGTGGAAGGGGGTGCGCAGATGATTGATGTGAATATGGATGAGGGGTTGCTGGATTCGGAAGCCTGTATGGAGATATTTCTCCGAATGATTGCATCTGACCCGGCAATTTCAAGAGTGCCTATTGTAATTGACTCATCCCGCTGGGAGGTGATAGAAACAGGATTAAAAAACATCCAAGGTAAGGGTGTGGTCAATTCCATCAGTCTGAAAGATGGGGAGGAAGCATTTTTAGAAAAAGCAGGTAAAATTCAGAAATATGGTGCTGCTGTTATCATAATGGCATTTGATAAAAAAGGGCAGGCAGATACTTTTGACCGCAAAATCGAAATTTGCAGTAGAAGTTATAATTTACTTACTGAAAATGCAGGATTCTCACCTGAGGATATAATTTTTGATCCGAATATTTTTGCCGTGGCTACAGGACTTGAAGAACACAATGAATACGCCCATGCCTATATTTGTGCCTGTAAAAAACTTAAAGAGTTATACCCCCTTTCCCTCATTAGTGGAGGGGTAAGTAATTTGTCTTTTTCCTTCAGGGGAAATAATGCGATCCGTGAGGCAATGCACACCGTCTTTTTATATCATGCCATACAATCTGGAATGACTATGGGCATTGTTAATCCAGGGCAGATTTCTATTTATGATGACCTGAAGCCAAATTTGAGAGAAATAATAGAGGATGTCCTCTACAATAGATCTACGGAAGCAGGGGAGAAATTATTAGAAGCTGCTCAGGGAATTAAGCAAAAACAAACCGTCAAAAAGGAAGACTCCGCCTGGCGAAAGCTTCCCATTGGGGAAAGGCTCACCCACTCGTTGGTGGATGGTATCACCTCTCATATTGAAGAAGATACTGAGGAAGCCCGGAAAGAATTAGAAGATCCTGTAAAAGTAATTGAAGGTCCCCTTATGGAT
>CAZGBZ010000017.1:0-18508 GCA_964524135.1 uncultured bacterium | reverse complement strand
ATTGGGTACACCAGCACAATCTTCACATGATGAATTATCACCACCACAAACACCACATTCATCATTTTCTAAAGTAGAGCCGCATACATTATCGCAGCCTGACGGACCGGCTTCAAAACAGCCACAGCCCAAATCATCGATATTGCCACCTTCACATACTCCACAATCATCCAACTCTGCTGTACCACCGCATACACCGTTACAATCTGTAGTTATTATGCAATTACCCTCACAATCATAGTTTTCTTCAGGGTAGCTGCATTCTCCTTCTACATTGGCATTTTCATCATAGTTACAGGCATCCATATCTGAACATCCTATATGTACACTTTCTAAATTTTCAGCCATAAACATACCATTATTTGCCCAAGGGTGATCTTCTGATGGAATTGCATCCACATATTCACCCTCAGAAGAATCATAAATTTTAAATATAGGAATTGCTCCAGATATCATATACCCTTCCGTATATGAAGATCCATCATCTCCCATAGCTGGCACTTCACAACTTCCCTCTTCACAATCTCCCCATTTTCTTGCCCCAACACATAATTCTTCTGGATTCCATTCAGCTCCAATCAATATGCAAATTTCTTCATCGGTTGCAACAGGATTACTGCAAGACCCATTTCTAAAGGCTCCAATCCAATCATCATTAGACAGGTTTTCACCTGCAATCGATGCAGACATAAAGAAATAAAAGGCTTGCAGAGTGGACTGATTAAAAGCAAATGCGCCCGGCGGAGCACAGGTTGAACCATCCCCATCACAAACACCACAGTCATCTAACTCCGCATCACCATTGGGTACACCGGCACAATCTAAACAAGTAGAGCTATCACCACCACAGACACCACAAGCATCTTCTTCTAAACTGGAGCCACAGGCATTATCACAGCCAGAAGGACCTGGCTCAAAGCAACCACAGCCTAAGTCATCAGTATTGCCGCCATTACAGACACCACAATCATCATATGCACCTACACAATCATCCTCATCATCACAAATACCATCGGCATCGGCATCATCACATTCAGTGTCACATTCTCCACAGGTCTCTGGACAAGCATCACTAATAAGAATATCTCCCCACATACCATCACAGCCCAAAGCGGCAGATGCAGAAGCACAATCTAATGGAGATACTAATGAATCATCATCTGCACAATCAGATGGGCAATTATCACAAGCCACAGGGCATAATTCTCCTACTGTTGAGTCTCCCCATACAAAATCACAACCCCAATTTGCTACAGCCATTTCACAGGTAAAAGGTGCAACAGCGTCATCATCATCTTCACATTCACCAATTTCCGAGCCAATGTTGAAAAATATAGGTTCCATTACATTGCCTAAAATATCATTAATGACAAATTCATAGGTTTCTACAATATCTAATACCACATCCTCAGATGCATCATAATATTTAAAATGGAGCAGATCACCTTCAGCATTACTTCGCATCTGCATTTCATAAACAGGAGTACCCTCATAAGGACCAAAAGGAGGGTATAGCTGTATTGCAACGCCGCGCACATTACCTGCATCATCAAAAGCTGCAAACATATCACCGTCATCACCCAACTGGGTGTTATCATTCAGCACCACACCACCTGAAATTGTTGCTGTAAATTCATAGGCACCGGGATTATCTTCCCAGTCTGGTTGATTTTCACCAGAAGCAGTTCCAATATTGAAAAATATGGGGTTAATTACATCACCTAAAATATCATTGATGATAAATTCGTATGTCTCTAAAATATCTAACACTGCATCTTCAGATGCATCATAATATTTAAAATTGAGAAGATCACCTTCTAAATTTGATCGCATCTGCATTTCATAAACGGGAGTACCCTCATAAGGACCAAAAGGTGGGAATAACTGTATTGCCACTCCGCGGACATTCCCATCTGCATCAAAGGCTGCAAACATATCTCCATCATCACCCATTTGTACACCTTCATTTTGAACAATTCCACCTGAAATGGTTGCCGTAAATTCATAGGCACCTGGGTTATCTGCCCAATCTGGTGTATTTTCACCTCCGCAGCTTGAACCATCGCCAGCACAGACACCACATTCGTCTTCTACTGCATTGCCGCCCCAATCTCCATTGCAATCTTGAGTACAATCATTAGTAGGGTTCGCATCACAGGCACCACAATTATCTTCTACACTATTACCGTTAGGTACACCAGCGCAGTCAGCACAACTGGAATTATCACCTCCACAAACACCGCATTCATCTTCTTCTGTGGTTCCACCACAGACACCAACACAGTCTTCACCAACTACACAGTTACCATCACAGTCAAAACCTTCCTCAGCGATCCAACAACTGCCATCATCAACAGTAGCTTCCGGGTCAAAGTTGCAGGCTCCGGGGTCCATGCAACCATAAATTGGGTCTGTACCTCCATCTTCAAAATATTCAAAAGAAATTGCCTGACCATCAGGATCTGACATAACAATTCCAGACAAACCGGTTGCGGTTCCATTTAATGCAAGAACCACCATGGTTCCACATCCGGGACCAAAGGTTGCGCCTGATAAGGAAAAACCAAGTACGGTAGAGCCACCAACACTAATCATAAATCCAGCATCTCCAGCATCTCCACCGGATCCGCTACTTGCTGTGGTACCATCTATTGTAAATTGAAATCCACCAATTTCTTCGGAAGAATTATACCATACAGAACCATCTTCAGCTAAAAACATATTTAGATCAGGAAGATCACAGCCTCCTGTTATTTCAACATCAGGCATTTCAAAGGTGAAATCCAATGCTTGACCATTTGAATCAGACATTACAATTCCGCTGAGACTACTCGGGGTACCTTCAAGGTCTAAAACTAATAAGGTTCCACTTCCAGCAGGAATGGTTCCGCCAGTTAAAGAAAACCCTAAAACAGTAGTGGAACTTGCAGAAATCATAAATCCATTTACGGTTGCATCACCACCTGAAGCACTATTTACCGTTGCATCATCTACGTTAAATTGAAACCCACCTATTTCAGCATCACTTGAATAATCCACATTAAAAGTTCCATCTCCGTTGTGAGCAAGTGACAGGGAATTGGCAACTAATAGACTAAAGGTTGATAGTAAACATGCTAAAAATATATTCTTTTTCATTATGGTATGTTCTCCGTTTAATTTCTAATTGAACAATGTGCTTTAATTTTGTGGAAGTTTCAGCTGAATATTAAATCCAATCATTGCTTCCTCCATTTCTGTAATACAAAAATCATATCTCTTGAAAAATGGAGTTTATTTACTCTCGTTAAATTTACGTTCTTACGCTCTTTCATTGTTGTAACATGATGTAACATTTATGCTTAAAATTACACTTTTAAATCGCATAGTAGGTTTGAGGCAGGTCACATAAGGAGAACTGTTGAATTTAATTAATTTGGATGTTCGGATCATTGGAATGATGGAAAGATTTGCTGATATAAACGCTCAACAACTTGGAAAAGTTGTTGTACTGTTTTTTAATTACACAACAGGGTATATTTAAATTCTTGTAAATAATTTTCCGGGATGCTGTTGGACAATATTTTTCAATTCTAACATTAAAAGTGTTGACAGTACTTCGGGTGTGTCCTTTTTCATCTGAATACAAAGTTCGTCTATGTGGATGGGATCCTGACTTAATTTTTGAAAAACCAGTTTTTCATCACCATTCAATTCGGGTAATAACTCTACTTGCTTCGGCGAAGATTGCAGTTGAAATTCTGATAATATATCATCCACATTCATTACCAACCTGGCACCCTGCTGAATAAGCCTGTTTGTCCCAACCGATTTGCTTGAATCTGTTTGTCCGGGTAGAGCAAAGACCTCTCGATTTTGATCTAAGGCATTAAGGGCAGTTATTATAGCGCCACTTTTTTTGCCAGCTTCAATAACCAACACTCCCTTTGATAAGCCGCTGATAATTCGATTTCGTTTAGGGAAATTTACCGCATCGGGTTTTGTGCCAGGAATAAATTCAGAAATAAAAGCACCATTTTTTAGCAACAACTCCTGCAGTTTTCGGTTCTCTCCCGGGTAGCAGATGTCCAGACCATTTCCTAAAACAGCAATAGTACTGCCATTATATTTATGCACTGTTTTATGCGCCCATGTATCAATACCCCGGGCAAAACCACTCACGATACAAAAACCAGCTTTCATGAGATCAAGAGTTAGCAATTTTACCATTTTTTTACCATAGGTTGATGGTTGACGGGTTCCCACAATCCCCATACAAGGTAATTTTGGAATTTCACCTAATACAAAAATTCCTACGGGAGCATCATAAATAGTTTTTAAGTGATTTGGATAGCATGAGTCCCAATATGTGAAATATTTAGCACCCATTGAATCTGTTTTATCCTCAGCCTTTTTACCAATATCCAAATCAATGCCCTTGGTTTTAGCGGCCAAATCACCAGAGATTCCTTCCACCTGCATCAAATCTGATTTTGATAAATTTATAACATCGTTCAACTCCGGAAATTTCCGAAGCAGGGCACGAATTCGCCGCGGTCCCATTCCTGGGACTGCTGAAAGGCTAATCAGCTGGGATTTCGGGATCATCGGTTTGGGACAGTATAAGTTCGGCTATTGCTTGTACAGCTTCATTAAGGTTATGCCCACTTACAGATGAAATTTGTACAATGGGTATTTCCTTTGTTATTTTTTCCAACTCTAATAATTCTGTTGGAATAAGGTCTGTTTTCGTCAACAGAAGTAGTGAAGGTCGTTTAATTAATTCGGGATTATGTCTTTTAAGTTCATTTTTAAGGGTGACAAAATTTTCATATATTTCTTCATCAATGCATTCTACAAGATATACCAATACTTTGGTTCGTTCAATATGGCGAAGAAATTGACTACCTAAACCCTTACCATCCGAAGCCCCCTGAATGAGTCCGGGGATATCTGCCATTACAAAAGAATTATAATCTCCAAATTTTACTATCCCTAAATTAGGTACAAGGGTAGTGAAGGGATAATCTGCAATTTTGGGTTTTGCATTACTCACTTTTGAAATGAATGTTGATTTTCCAGCATTAGGGAAGCCTACCAATCCTACATCTGCCAAAACTTTCAGCTCTAATTCAATTTTCACCTCTTCGCCAAATTGCCCATCATTGGCAATTTTGGGAGCTGTATTTCTCTGAGTTTTAAAACGGGCATTCCCAAATCCCCCATTCCCACCTTTTGCTACAACATACGATTCATTTTCGCCTGTAAGGTCTTTAAGAATTTGTTCTGTTTCGGCATTTTTAATGATGGTGCCTGGTGGAATTTGGATAATTATGTCTTTTCCGTTTTTACCATGCATATTTTTGCCACCGCCGTTGGCTCCATTTTCAGCGCGATATAGGTGGTTCAAGGTGATGTCCTGGAGGGTGCTCAATTGTTTATTCACTCGAAATATTATACTGCCGCCTCGACCGCCGTCTCCACCGCAGGGACCACCTTTGGGGCGAAATTTTTCCCGGAGAAAAGCAATGCAACCCTTGCCACCGCTTCCGGCTTTCACCAAAAGGGTTGTATGATCAATAAATTTCATTTAATTAGTAGAATGGAAATTAATCCTGAAATATCTACATATTCTGAATGAGAGCATCTCCAAATTCGGAACATTTGAGTAATGTGGCTCCTTCCATAAGACGTTCAAAATCGTAGGTCACTGTTTTATCACTGATGGTTTTATTCATGGATTCAACAATAATATCTGCAGCCTCCTGCCAGTTCATATAGCGGAACATCATCTCTCCAGATAATATCACCGAACCCGGATTCACCTTATCCAATCCTTCATATTTGGGCGCTGTTCCATGGGTGGCTTCAAAAATAGCCTTACCTGTGATAAAATTGATATTCCCACCTGGAGAAATACCGATACCGCCAACCTGCGCAGCCAAGGCATCAGAAATATAATCCCCATTTAAATTCATGGTAGCAATAACATCATATTCAGAAGGCCTGGTTAAAATTTGCTGGAGGAAGGCATCTGCAATGACATCTTTTACAATAATTTTTCCCTCAGATATAGCCTCATCCTGTGCAGCATTGGCAGCATCTTTTCCATCTTTTTCTTTTATCCGATCATACTGTGCCCAAGTGAAGGTTTCATCACCAAATTTTGACTCTGCAATCTCATAACCCCAAGTCTTAAATCCTCCTTCAGTGAACTTCATGATATTTCCCTTATGCACCAACGTTACCGTTTTCCGTTTTAAGCGGATGGCATATTCAATGGCATCATAAACCAGTCTTTGGGTACCTTCCTTAGATACTGGTTTAATACCAATTCCGGTTGTTTTGGGAAAACGAATTTTACCAAATCGTACAGAAAAGTGGTTTTTCATAAGATCCAAAAACCGGGTTACATCCTCAGACCCTGCCTCAAATTCAATACCGGCGTATATATCCTCTGTATTTTCACGGAAAATTGCCATATCAATTCGTGAAGGATCTTTAACTGGAGATGGTACCCCCTTGTACCAACGAACCGGACGGAGGCATACATATAAATCCAATTCCTGCCTCAATGCTACATTAATTGATCTAATACCGCCACCAACAGGAGTTGTAAGAGGCCCCTTTATTGCTACTAAATATTCATTAATACAATCCAATGTTTCTTGAGGAAGCCAAGTATCGGGTCCATATACCTCATTTGATTTTTCACCGGCATAGACCTCCATCCAATGGATTTTCTTTTTACCTCCATAAGCCTTTTCTACAGCTGCATCTAAAACCCGAACAGCTGCATCCCAAATATCTGATCCGATTCCATCTCCTTCAATAAAAGGAATTATAGGGTTATCTGGAACATTAAGCTTTTTGTCTCCCATTGTAATTTTTTGACCGGAAGATGGTACCTGTACTTTATTCATTTGATTTATTCTCTTTTTTCACCGTTGATTTTTTCTCTGAATTATTACTATTAGATTCTGAGTTTCCTTCTTTTTTGGCTTTACTTTTTTCAGAAGTTTTAGACTCATCCTTATCAACTTTTGATTTCGGTTCATTCTTATAATCCGTTAAATAAAAACCAGACCCTTTAAATATCAATCCAGTCCCGCCCGTAATGACTCGTTTAATATTTCCATCACAGATCTCACAATTGGATTTAGCAATATCACTCATTTTCTGGAAATAGGAGAAATGGGTATTACAATCATTGCAATAATAATTATACGTTGGCATACATATTCCTTTGAAGTGCCGCAATTGCAGACACATTTATAATGTCATCTACAGAACATCCCCGTGATAGGTCATGCACAGGCTTATTTAATCCCTGTAATAAAGGACCCCATGCAGAGAATCCCCCTAATCGCTGAGTAATTTTATAGGCGATATTCCCAGCATCTAAGTTGGGAAAAACAAGCACATTTGCCTCACCATTTATGGGTGAATTGGGTATTTTTAATTTATTCACTTGGGGAATAATAGCCGCATCAACCTGAACCTCGCCATCATGAATAATTTGGGGATGTTTTTTCCCAAATATTTCTACCGCTTCCCGTACCCTGTCCACACGGTAATGGCTGGCACTGCCTTTAGTGGAAAATGATAAAAATGCCACCAACGGTTTTTCCCCTGTTAGAAAATGGTGAAACTCTGCAGACTCTGCAGCAATGGCTGCCAATTGTTTGCTGTCCGGTTCTGGGATCACTGCACAATCACCAAATGTAATTGCATTGTCACCATCGGGGGAAATCATTAAAAAGATGCTGGACACCTGATTGGACGAGGGGCGAATCCCAATCATTCGTATTGCTGACCGGATAACTTCACTACTGGAGGTAACTGCTCCTGCAACTAGGCAATCGGCATCATTGCAGGCTACCATTGCCATTGAAAAATGTAAAGGGTCATTCAAAAATTCCCTGAGATTATCAGCAGGCCAATTATCGGTAAATGGAAGGCTTTGGAGATAATCCAGATAAAGATCAATATTACCCTGAAAATCTTCAATTTTTAAAACTTCAAACCCCATTGAAGTTAATTCTTTTGACGCCTCTCTTACCCGAACATCCGTCATTTCCGGAAGTACAATTTGAGCACCTGCGTCCTTCCCCAAATTTATTATTCTTTCTCGGTATTTATGCGTGGCCATATTTTTCTTTCAAGGCAATATCCACATGAGCCGGA
Source organism: uncultured bacterium (assembly GCA_964524135.1). Lineage (GTDB taxonomy): Bacteria > Fidelibacterota > Marinisomatia > SCGC-AAA003-L08 > D37C17 > D37C17. The sequence continues at coordinate 10,342 of CAZGBZ010000017.1, read as the reverse complement.
ACATAATCACTTACGTTTCCACCCAGAGAAGCTGCTTCTCGAACCATGGAAGAACTTACATGCGTAAATTTGGCATGTGGCATAAGAAATAGGGTGCTGATTTCTTCATTAAGATTTCGATTCATTAATGCCATCTTAAATTCAAATTCAAAATCAGACAAGGCTCTCAATCCACGAATGGCAGCCACAGCGCCATGTTTTACTGCATGATCTACCATCAGCCCTTCAAAAGAATCTACTGCAATATTTTTCAGCCCTGATAAAGCTTCTGTAATTAAAGCTATTCGTTCATCATGAGAAAATAATGGGGATGTCTTTTCGGCATTTCGGGCAACGGTGACGATTACTTTGTCAAATATGTGGACAGCTCTCTCAATAATATCCAAATGCCCATTGGTAATGGGGTCAAATGATCCAGGATAAATTACTATTTTCATGCGGCAGATTTCCAGAAAACTACCTGGGTACTGCCATAATGTTTTACTCGGACATTCTTTTCGTCAATAGATTCCTTCTTCATTTCCATGCACAAAATTCCGCCCGGTTTTAAAAAATGCTCAGCACTATCTTTCACACTTGCAAAACTCACTTCTGAGTAAGGGGGGTCTGCTAAAATAATATCAAAATATTGGTTTTTTACCTGAACTAAATATTTTTTCACATCCATCAAAATTAATTTTGAATTTTCCGGTTCAAATAAATCTATATTTTTTTTTAACACTTTAAACACACGTCTATTTTTTTCAACAAACACCACTCGGGATGCCCCTCGGCTCATGGCTTCAATACCAAGGGTCCCTACTCCGGCATAAAGATCCAACACTTCTAATCCATCAAAAGGTTCTAATATCTGAAAAATGGATTTTCTCACTTTCGCCTGTGTGGGTCGCACATGAAGATTTTTCACATCAAACAATTTTCTACCTTTAAACTTACCTGCAATTACCGAAGTCATACCTGATTGGCCTGTACTTTGAGATAAAATTGCCCCGATTCTAAATGGTACACTGACAAAGTAAATTTTTGTATGAGTCCATTATCTGCCATTTGAAGTAAATAAGATATAATATCAGATGACCGTCCACGCAACTCAAAATTATTGTCCGTAAACTTAATTGAAATTTTATTTGAGAATACCGTTTTTGTAGCCAGGGATTTTAATATTTCAATGTTTCCCCCTTTTTTATTTCCCACCCAGGGAAAATTAAGGCTCACATAATTAATATTATTTTTTCTAAATAACTCGTAAGGGATGTTATCCTCTTTTCGGTAGCCCAGTGTAAAATTTTGAAGATCGCTCAATTCACCGGCAGTGATAGTAACCTGCACATAATCAGAATTAAAATGGGCTTCTGCCAACTGCAATTCTTTCATGTACCCACTTTCAATAATCAAATCAACCACCTGATTCAACACCATATCAGGGGATATTTTGGACTTGGGATTCATAAATAATCCTGCCCAGGTTATCACCAGCAATACACATGCAGCCCAGACATAAATTGCAAATTTTGCCTTGGTATTTTTTTTCTTTTCAACAGCGGGTTTTGGTATTGGCTCTTGAACAGGTTCTACTTTTTTTTGCAGGAATGACCAACTCTCCTCCGCTGTCTCTTTTTGAATTCCGGGTTCAGCAATAAAATTTGGACTAAACATCAATACCCCCAAATGAATTCCCCGTTTCTGCAAGGGCTAAGGTATTATATTCATGCACCTTTATTTCTTCAGATGATTCTAAAATCAATAGGGGATTCAATAAGGTGAGATTTTCCAATTCAAGGGTATTAAAAAACTTAACATCCTTCATATTACCATCGGTGGTGTAAAGGTACACTTGCTGGGCAGATGTAAACTTTTTGGCTTTTTCATCTTGCACATTAATAATATCCTGCATGATAAGATTGGCAATATCTCCATCACCAAACTGCCAAAGCATTTTACTCTTTTTTCCAGAACGATGAAATGAAAAATAGGTTGCTAATTCACCATTTTTGATAAATAGCAATTCATCATTTTTTTTCTTACCAATTTTCCAAATTAAATAGCTCTCGTTTTTATAGGCGTGCATCCATTGACGAGCGCCAACTTCAGCAGAAAAAATCCCTACACTTAGTCCATTCATTTTCGATTTTAACAGGCTCATATTGGTTTGGAAGGAGTTGCGAATAGCTTTGGGAATTCCCATATTTAAAACTTTCCCTGATTCGGGAGTAAAAGAAAAATGATAGTAGTCCATTACTTTATTTAATTCATCATCTCTGCTTTGATTTAAATGCCAATTTATCATTTCCTCACTGGCATTTTCTGCATAGCAGGTGGAAAATAATACGCTGCCACTATCCAAGCTGAAGGTACAAATGGGGTCACCATTTTTAACTTGGGAAAAAATTTCATCCAAAATTTCATAATAATGTTCATCAATTCTGTCTGGGTTTTCTAATTCCTTCTCAATGGAGCCATGCTGGGTGACCAATGGACCTGACTCAGATGGCACCCAGCTCAGGTAACTATAGGTTGTACCGGATTGAGAGATTGCCAGCATTTAGTATTACTTTATTCTGCCCAAGATTTCTGGGTTCCTTTAATATACCCATGGTCACCAGCTTCAAAGGTGAAAACACCAAAGCGGGATTCCTCATAGGGTTCTTCCAATACATGCAAGGGTGATGTCACAATAAAAATAGCTTCATCTCCCGTTGTATCAATTTCAAAAATATAGGGATCATTGGTGAGGGGGCATTTGAGCATATTAGTATTCAAATGATATTTTTTCCTAAGATAATCGGTTCTAATTTCTGACCGTGTGACAACATCAGTATTATAGATTTCACTGAAATGTTCATCAGCTTTGTAGCGGGGTAAATCTTTAACGTTAACAAACATAGTATCAATATTCCTTGAGTCAGGGTTATGTAACCCCACTGTGTAAATAGTATCCTCATAAGAATAATACAAATCCGTGGCAGAACTGAAGGTAGTATCAACCCGAATTTCAATTCCTCTTTCCATTAATACTGGGTAAGCTGTTCCTTCTAAATTGATAATTTGCTCATTGGTGAAAAGGCTGTCTGCGATAAGGGAATCCATTGCAGCTTCTACCAATTCAAATAGATGCTCTCCGTTAGCAGTATAAGCACCTGTCATCTCAAAATAAAATTCTTCTGCATGGGCAATTGATGTCATTCTATGTCTGCCCAATTTGCGGAATTTTACTTCCTCTTTCCAAATAGATTGAGGCAAATATACCGTAAGTAATAATAAAATGGCAGAGATGATGATACCCCAGTCCAGGATACTTATTTTACGTTCATAATTCTGGTCTAACATTTTTAATTTTCCTGTTTATTGAATTTGAATATATGGTAATAATTTTTCAAAAGTCTTCTTGCCAATTCCCGGCACCAACATTAAATCTTCCAATATGCTAAACGACCCTAATTCATTGCGTTTATTAATTATCTTTTCAGCAGTTTTTTCACCCACTCCTGGAAGCGATTTTAACTCCTCCATTTCAGCTGTGTTAATATCAACCTTACCGGCAGATTCAATATCCTGCTCATTTAACCCAGCATAAAAATCAACCACATCTGCATTGCTGCCGATAAGGGTAACCTGGTCTGTGCCCGTATCAAAATGCTCCTTGGCGGCTTTTACTGCCATACCCAGCATAAACAGGGATGCAAGAATTATGACCACCGTTCTTTCCTGGGTTGTGAAAATTTTCATTAGCTGAATTTCTCAAAATTTACATCGCTGCTCAATTCTGAGGATAGTTCTTCCATGAGCGATTTCGCCTTTTTTGATACCTTTTTAGGAGTCTCTATATTAACTCGTACCAGCTGATCTCCAAAGTGGTTCCGGTTCAATTCCTGCATTCCTTTTCCGCGAAGGCGAAGAACCTGCCCAGATTTTATCCCGGCAGGAATTTTCAGTTTTACTTTTCCGGAAAGGGTAGGCACTTCAATGGTGGTTCCGAAAACAGCGTAGGGATATTGAATCCAGCTTTCCAGAAAAATATCACTGCCTTCCCGGGAAAATAGGGTATGTTCTTTTTCAGTAAATTGTATTATGAGGTCACCGGGACTTCCACCTTCTCCCGGGTGATTCCCTTCACCCTGCCGCGTCATATAATTCCCAGATGATACGCCTGCAGGAATATCCAACTTAATGGTAGCGGCATTTTTCTCCCTGCCCTGCCCATGGCATGTTGAACAGGGATTTGAAACCACCTGCCCCTTGCCCTTGCAATGGTGACAGGGTTGAATATTCACAATCTGCCCCAGAAATGATTGCTGTACCTGGCGAATTTCACCAGAACCCTGGCACGAGGGGCAGGTTGCAGGGTTTGATCCCGGTGCTGAACCACTGCCCCGGCAACTTCCACAGGATTCATAGCGTTTAATTTTTACTGTTTTTTCTGTCCCCTGGTAAATCTCTTCCAGAGTGAGCACTATATTAATTTTTAAATCAGACCCTCTAACGGATTGAGCTCCTCTGCCGCGACCGCCACCTCCAAAAAAACTGCCAAATCCAGATGAAGAAAATATGTCCCCAAAATGGTCAAAAATATCATTCATGTCCATATGCTGAAAACCACCTCCACCTCCGCCACCACCGGACTGGGTATAGGCAGAATGTCCAAACTGGTCATAACGGGCGCGTTTCTGCTCATCACTGAGTACCGAGTAGGCTTCGGCTGCTTCCTTAAACTTTTCTTCTGCAGCTGAATCACCGGGATTTTTATCAGGGTGAAATTTCATGGCTACTTTTCGATAGGCAGATTTTATTTCTTTGGCATCTGCATTTTTAGAGACACCCAATGTACTGTAAAAATCACCCATTAGCTTTTACTCACTACTACTTTAGCATGCCGGAGAATTTTATCATTGTAATTATAGCCCCTCTCAAATTCTCTCAATATTACATTTTCTCCCTTATCCGACTTTTCACTCATGAGGGCCTCATGCAAATCAGCATCAAAATCCTGCCCCACCGAATCAAAGGGTACAATTCCCTGATCCTCTAAGGTTTTATCCAATTTTGCCACAATGAGTTCAATACCCTCTAAAATACTTCGGGCTTTACCTTTTCCATCCGATTCAAGGGTGCGGTGCAGATCATCTAAAATGGGCAGGATGGCTTTTGCCAACTCTTCCCCTGCATATTTAAAGAGTTTACTCCGCTCTTCCTGTGTGCGTCGTTTATAATTATCAAACTCTGCAAGAAGACGGACACTCTTATCTGATTTTTTCTCTAATTCTTCGGCTTGTTCTGTAATTTGAGTCTCTAGTGTTTCCACTGTTTCTCTCAAAGATTTAACAGAATCCCGCTTGCCGGTTTTTTTGGTTTTTGGTGTTTTTTTAGTAGTCATGTTTTCCTATGTCAATTCTGAACGATAAAAGACAGAAAATTTACGTGAAAAATATAATTGAGAAAAAGATGATATTTAGGCCGTTAAACAAAAATATAGGTGTTTATCTCTATTCATCTATTGTTAATTTTAATCTCATAATCATGAACGTAAATTGAAAATTCTCATTGCTGAACCATTCTGCAGCGGCTCACACAAGATCTGGGCAGAGGGATATCAAAAACATAGCAGCCATGACGTAGAAACCATAAGCCTCCCCGGCCGCTTCTGGAAATGGCGCATGCATGGTGGAGCCATTACTCTGGCTAAACGCTACCACAAACTCAACTTTGATCCTGATCTCATACTTGCAACAGATATGCTGAACCTTCCAGTATTTCAGTCATTGGTCAAACCTAAATGTTCGGTGGCAATTTATTTTCATGAAAATCAATTTACTTATCCCTGGTCACCTAATGATGAGGATGTTGTACTACAACGGGATAAACATTACGGATTTATTAATTACAGCTCTGTACTTTCAGCTGATCATGTATTTTTCAATTCACAATTTCACTTAGATTCTTTTTTCACCGGACTGGAAGAATTTCTGAGGCAATTCCCTGACTATCGTGAAATTCAAAATATTGACAAAATACGAAAAAAGAGTTCTGTCCTGCATTTGGGAATGGATTTACAGAAATTTGATGACTTTAAATTTGAAAAAGATGAGAATGACCTTCCCCTCTTTTTATGGAATCACCGCTGGGAACATGATAAAAATCCCGAAGTATTTTTTGATGTATTGATTCAATTATCAAAAAGAGGACTAAAATTTAATCTGGCAGTTTTGGGTGAAGAGTTTAAGGAAGAATTACCCTGTTTTACCAATGCCCGAAAGCAATTGGAAAAACATAGTGTCCAATTTGGCTACACAGAATCATTTGAAGAATATGCCAAATGGCTGTGGAAAGCAGATATTCTTCCGGTGACTTCTAATCAGGATTTTTTTGGCGGCAGTATTATGGAAGCGGTGTATTGTGAGACCATTCCTCTGTTCCCTAATCGGCTCACCTATCCGGAGTTATTTAACCGAAAAAGAAATCAACATTTATTCTACGAGGAAGATGAGGATTTACTAATACAATTAGAGAAATTGGTTATGAATTACTCCAATGAGAGCACCCATTTTTTAAAGGATATTTCAAGACAATTTGATTGGTCAATTATTGCAGAGGTTTATGATAGGGAATTTTTAAAATTGGTTTATAATTATTAATTTCTGTAAACTAATGATATGAAATTATTAAATATTACAATCATTCTGTTTTTCCTAATTCTTGCCTGTGATAACTCTACAGAACCTGAAACTTGCGAGGACACTCAAGAATGCGGTGTTTGTGAAGATAATGCTTCCAATGTTAATACCGATATGGATTGTGCTGGTGAATGTTATGGTGATGCCTTAGAGGATAATTGTGGAGTATGTGATAGTGATCCCTCTAATGACTGTGTACAGGATTGTGCTGGTGAATGGGGTGGAACTGCATGGGTAAGTGATTGTGGTTGTGTACCAGCTTATAACTCCGGCGATGCCTGCAATGATTGTGCAGATGTACCAAATGGTGACTACATTGAGGATGAATGCGGGGACTGTACTCAATTTGTATTACTTTGGGGTGAGTGTTATAATATTGAGGAGACTACAGAAATAAATTTAATCGGAACAGAATTAATGGGAGTCATTCCAATCGAAATTGGCAGGTTGTCAAATTTAACCAAGTTGGTTTTATTTCTTAATCAATTAACTGGGGAGATTCCCTCTGAAATTGGAAATCTAACGAAATTAACCTATTTATTTATTAGTGGGAATGATATAACAGGAGAAATTCCGTCTGAAATTGGGAATCTGACAAATTTATTATGGTTATCATTGGGTGGTAATCAATTGAGTGGAGAAATTCCCCAAGAGATTGGTAACCTTACTCAATTAACTAGTTTAGGTTTAGACGGTAACAAACTAACGGGAGATATTCCTTCTGAGATTGGGAATTTAATAAATTTAACTAATTTGTATTTATCTAATGATTCACTCACAGGTAATATCCCTCCTGAGATTGGGAATTTAACTAAACTAGAATCTTTTTGGTTAACGAATACTCAATTGACAGGGGAAATCCCTCCGGAAATTGGCAACCTTTCAAATTTAAAAAAATTATATCTTCACGATAATCAATTAGATGGAAACCTTCCTTCAGGAATTGGTAATTTAACAAATCTATCTATTTTAGCATTGGATAACAATAAGATAAATGGAGAAATTCCCCCAGAAATTGGGAGCCTCATCAATTTATCTTCATTAGGATTAAATGGAAATGAATTCACTGGCTCAATACCACCTGAGATCGGAAATTTATCCAATTTATCTTCATTAGGATTATATGGGAATGACCTCACTGGTGCAATTCCGTCAGAGATAGGTAATTTAGCAGAATTAGGAATCCTCTATTTATATGATAACCAGCTTTCAGGAGAGATTCCAGCAGAGATAGGAAACTTATCAAATTTAGTATATTTCAATTGCAATGGTAACCAGCTATCTGGAATTATTCCATCGGAGTTGGGAAATATGACAGAATTAAGATACCTCTTTTTAAATGATAACCAGCTTTCAGGAGAGATACCATTTGCAATTAGTAACCTGAATAAATTATCAACTTTAAATCTATCTTCAAATAACCTCGCTGGGGTGATTCCAAACGAAATCTGTGATTTAAATGTTTATTTCGATTATTCCTATTATTTTAACATTTCTGAAAATCAACTTTGTCCACCCTACCCTGATTGTGTGGAGGAAAATGTTGGAGACCAAGACATAAGCGGTTGTGGAGATTAGTCTCTACTAGAGTTACTTCTCTTTTGTGTTAATTCGTGTTTATCTGTGGTTATTTTTTTCCCCATGAGCCAATGCTGTATTTCATCAAATAGAAGATATGACTTCTCAATAATTTCATATCCATTTTTCGAATAAAACTTCAGAGCATTTTCCCTAGCTTGTAGAATAATATTTCTGCATCCCTTTTCTTGTGCAATATCTTCAAGAGCTTTTACTATAATATTCCCATAACCTTTTAATTGATATTTATCTGATACTGCCATATACCGGATTTGGGCTTCTTCATCTGAATTAAATTGAAGCCTGCCTACCGCCACTGCCTCACCATTTGATTCATCAATAATCATGCGATGGATGGATGACGTGTCACCATCATCTTTTTCACTTCCCTTTGGCTGGAGCCATGGTTTACGTAATACTTCATAACGGAGGGCGTAATATTTTTCAAATTCCGCAGGAAATTTCGGTTCTATAATTTTCACTTTAATTGTTTTTGGTATTTAAAGCTAATCAGCCCTTTTAACAGGATTAGGACCAACTTTGGCAGTGCATTCTTCCCACAAATAACACCAGTGACATAAAATGGATTCTTTGGGTATAAAATTATTTTCATTATCCAGACAATTATAAATTTTATCAACCATTTTAATTAACTTTTTCTTAAGTATCTCTAATTGCTCCGGGGTATGAAGAATTGTAACTTCCGACCCTATTCTCAGAAATTGCCAAGTGAGGGAAAGCTCATCGACCGGTCCAAAATTTTGTTCAACTGCAATCTGATACAGGGCTAACTGAATATCATTCATTGCCTGGCGCTCCGTTTTGGGTCGCTTACTGGTCTTATAATCGTGGACAATCCACTTTCCCCGCTCTGGTTGATCCAACCGATCAATGATACCCCTGAAATTATGTTCACCAATTGTAAATTTTAAATCCACTTCTGTATCTTCAACCCTCTGGTCAAAGGTTGGACCATAGCGGCTGTAATAATTTGATAGACATCGCTTTCCAATGGAATAATAAAAGTCAGAATTTTTACGTGTATCAGCAATATGGATTTCCTTATGCCAATGATCTACCCATAGATTATCAAATGTTTGGCACAATCCATCAAAGGCGATGAAAGGTTTTAACCGGTTTTCTTCACTATATAACCACTCCAAGACTTCATGAACTCGTTTGCCCATAAACGCTTCAATACTTTCATTACTCTTTCTTACGCCATCTAAATAAGTAATTTTATATTGCTGGGGACAATTTTTGAATGAGCTTAATTGAGAATAGGAAAAGGTGTTGGAGGAGGTTTCTTTAGACATCATTTGTTTAATTTTATTTAACATTGTAAGGTCTAAAATCTTTCCTGATGGAGGGTATAATCGCCGGACATGGTGCGATCAATAAATAAAAATTCTTTACCATTTGAATACACCCACTTCTGATAATTATATCCTCTATTATCCTGATACGATTCATCCACCATTTGAGGTTCACCATAAATTATATAAATTCGTCCTCGATCTGACCGCCAACCATGCATGAGTATTGAAAAATTTTTATTTGAGAATTTCACCCGTTCATTCAATTCACTTAATAATTCGTTCTCATCTGTTTCAGGAGTAGGATCTTTTTCTTTCCAATATGTATTTATTGCTTCCCATTTTTCTGAATCATCTTTTCCTTTTAATTGTTTATATTCTGAGTAGGGAAGAACATAGCGCATAACTCCCAATACTTCATCAATTTCATCAGTCCAATAATTTTTCGTTTTAAATCCATAGTGAAAAGAAGTTGTTTGTTTTTCGTCTAGATATCGTAATTCTATTTTATAAATACCCCTTTTATGTTGGGTGATAGGAATGGGAAGATAGTATATATTTTGAATCCCAATATCTTGAATTATTACGTTTCCAGAATCAATAGTTGTTTCGTTATGAATAACAAAATATTCAATGTCATTATTCCAATCAACCTGAGTTATACCTTCAATTACGGGTCCATCCAATGAATCATTTTGTGGGGAATTTACCTGTGTGCGTAGCCAGATAGTATCCTGTTTCTGGATCAAGAAATTTATTTGCTTCATCTGACCATCACCT
>CAZGBZ010000016.1:0-19121 GCA_964524135.1 uncultured bacterium | reverse complement strand
ACGTACTTGACATTGTAACCCTTGCTAACTGCGTACTTGCAGGTAACTGTGCAGATCTGGAATATGGCTGTGCAGGAGACATGAATGGTGATGGTGGCTATAATGTACTTGACATTGTAACCTTAGCTAACTGCGTATTAGCAGGAAACTGTGGCGGCAGAGTAGATGATGCCAGTGAAGCATCTCTCATTAAGAAAGATAATATAGTATCAATAGAAGCCAATGGCTTTATTGGTGGTGTTCAGATGACACTTAGCCATGGTTCTGACTTCTCTATTGAAATGACAGATAGAGCTTTATTTGCTGATTACCTAACTACAGGTAATGAAACACGCCTACTTGTTATTTCACCTGAAACAGAAAAGCTATTTAGCTATACTGGTGAATTTGAGATAACAGAAGTAATAGTGGCAAATAGTCAGTATGAAGTATCTGTTGACTTACCAATAGCTGCTAGTTTTAGCTTATCTGATGCCTATCCAAATCCATTCAACCCAGTAACTACTATGACACTCACAATGCCCATGGCTGGTGATATAAAGGTTGAAGTATATAATTTACTTGGTCAGGTAGTAGCTACTTTAGCCAGTGGTTATATGGAAGCCAGTACAACTCCTTATACGCTTACATGGGATGCTTCTAATGCTTCCAGTGGAGTATATTTTGTTCAAGCTGATGGTGAAGGCTTTACCAAAACACAGAAACTGATGTTAGTTAAATAAAGAGTAAAGATGTGATAAACCTGAGTCTGGCAAATTACCGGACTCAGGTTTATCAGTTAAAAAAATAAATATGATAAATATCACAAAATTGATGGGCGTCACGAAAATACTAGTCTAATTAAATGTAATTTGCAGTTCATAAAAACATTTATTTTGATAAGAAAGAAAGAAAAAAGAAATAATTACAATAAACAACACGAACAGGAGGCAGGAAAAATGAAACGATTCGTAAAATTAACTATGGTAAGCACAATGCTGATTTTCAGCATATTATTTTCTCGTGAATCTGCGGGAATTAAAGCTGAAATAAACCCTACTATTATGAATGATGGTAAGGAATATACTTTAACTCAATCTGATAACCATACCAATGCTTCTAGTCGAGAAGAAATTATTCTCTGGGAAGAAGATTTTGAATCTGGTGAAAATGGTTGGTCGCTAGAAAGTGGCTGGAGTATTACCACATCAAGTTACAATAGTGAGAATCATAGTGCACTATCTCCAGATAATGATGCTAATATGAATTCAACTCATAATATCCTATCACCAATAATTGATTTACCTTCATTGGGTGATGGAGAAACCATGAATTTTGGTTTTTGGCTTTGGGCTGATCAGCCTGATACTGATAGTGATGGCGATGATTATTTAGATGACTATTATGCTGTGTCTGTTCTTGATTTGGCAGCTTTAGCTTGGCATAGTTCTGACATGAATTCTGGAGCCATTGGTGGTGATGGAAATAGTTTTTGGGCTGCTGATGAAGAAGTAGGCGGATATTTAGACAGCTGGATTCAATATTTAGATACCCCTTCAATTTCAATTGGCAGTGGTGGATCATTTGAAGCTAAAATATTTTATGCCATTGAAGATCCAGGTGGTGCCGTTGTTGGTGGCTCATGTACTGATGGCTGGGATGCTGCCAATATTCGAATTTCTACGGATGGTGGAGCTACATGGGATCTTCTTGAAGATGGTACAAATCCCTATCATTTCGATTGTGGATATGGCTGGATTTGGAATGATGCTGAGTACGAAGAAGGTGGATCTTTAAATCACCTAGCAGCAGGTTGGGGTGGTCAAAGTAGTCGTTGGAAAGATTTTTCTGCAGATCTCTCCGCCTATGCAGGTGAAGATGTTATTATTCGGTTCGCTTTTGGTTCTGACCCTGCATGGTCAACAATGGATGATTCATCCATTACTGGATTCCAAGTAGATGGAATAATGGTTTCTGATAGTTCTGGTGAGCTATTTTCAGATAACGGTGATGATATGTCACAAATGTCTGTAAGCGGCGAAGTTTGGGTGGATCAGTTTTACGATTATGGCTCTTGCGATGATGATCGTCCAGGCTGCAGTGACTGGGAAGAATATGTTCCCGGTATGCCTTTTAATGGAAATGTATTTTTGGATATTAGTGATTTTGCCGAAAAATCAGTTGTATTTCGTTTTCAATCCCGTTATGATGAGGATAATGCACCCAGTGGACAGGGAGCTGGGTTTCATATAGATGATTTCAAGATTTATAAAATATCTGGTGGTAACTACCCTGCACCCATGGGACTTACTGCTGAACCTGGAGATGGTGAAGTTATGCTGTCCTGGTCTGATATGAACGCCTCAGGCACTGAAGACTTTGTTTACCATAATGGCAATATAACCTCTAATGGTGGTATCAGCCTTACAGAAGCAGGTACTGCCTGGGCTGGTGAGCGGTTTGATGTTTTTGGCCCTTCTACTGTAAATAGTGTTTCTGTATATAGCATTAATACTGGGGCGGTAGATGTTACCATTGCTGGATTTGGTCAGTTAGGGACTTTGTTTGGTACAGACCCATCTTATTCAATGAATGTTATATTGCAACCTGGTGAAAACACTTTTAATGTAGATTGGGAAATGACCAATTCATTTATCATTGGCCATACTTTTACAGATGTGATTCTTGCAGGATTGGATACATCTCCAAATAGTGTAAATAGTATGGTATTTTTAGGTGGAGGTTGGGACCCATGGTCTGATTATGAAGATACTATAATTCCTGGAGAATGGGGAATCAGCGCCAATATCACTTATGATGGTGCAAATGTCACCTATAATGTATATCGTGATGGCGCTTCTGTTGCCTCTGGTTTTTCAATCAGCAATCACACTGATTCAGGATTGACTAATAATGTAACTTATGAATATACCGTAAGCGCTACTTATGATGATGGAGAAGAATCTGATGAATCTAATACAGCTTCTTCAACACCATTTGCTGATACGGTTCATGAAGAAGGTTATGATGATGGCTCATTTGAATCTGAATTCAATGCCGGTTCTGGTAATTTCTCTGCGGTACGTTTTTCTGCAGCTTCTGCCGGTGAAGATATTGTCCGCTTCAAGTGGTTCCAGAATGGATCAGGCGGCGCATTCTACATTAAGGTATTTGAAGATGAAGGTGGTATGCCTGGTGCAGAAGTTTATTCTACGATTCAAGCATCTGGAAATGTTGACGGTTGGAATGATAAAGATCTCTCTTTACAGGGTCTTAGTGCTTCCGGTGATTTCTGGGTAGGCACCAAAGAATTTAGCTCTTCTAATCCCTTCGGTCTGGATACAAGTGGTGATACTGGCAATTCTTACCAGAGAATAGGGGCAAGTGGTGACTGGACGGCTGTAAGTGGAAATATTGCTTATCATATATATCTGGATTGTGGTGATAACTGTGATGATGATAGTTGTACCAATGATGCCGGTGATGTGAATGAAGATGGTACCGTGAATATACTGGATATCGTATCGCTTGCAAATTATGTATTGGGTGGCAGTCTTTCAGACTGTGGTTCGGAAGGTGCTGATATGAATGGTGATGGCACTGTGAATATACTGGATATTGTTGCTGTGGTAAACGTGATTCTGGGTGGTCGTACTGATGATGCCACTTCTGCAGAAGTGCTTAAAACAGATGATGCGTTTTTGGTTACTGCCGATGGATACATTGGTGGTATTCAAATGACTCTCGTACATGATGGTTATTTTAGTATAAATCTTACTGATGATGCTCTTCTTGCAAAATATCATACAGAAGGCAATAAAACTACCTTAGTAGTGGTTGTGCCTGAAAATGATGAAATCTTCTCTTATACAGGCGATTTTGAGATTACAGAGATGATTATTGCAAACTCAACCTCAGAAGTTACGGTAAATACTCCTAATGCTTTTGAATTAGGTGCAGCCTATCCAAATCCCTTTAACCCAAGCACATCCATCAGTCTTCATCTGCCTATGGAATCTGATGTGAGTGTTCAGGTGTATGACCTCAGCGGTCGGATGATTTCAACTCTGCTTTCAGGTGTTCAGGCTCAAGGTGATTATAACCTCACTTGGAATGCTCAAGAACAGGCTAGTGGAATGTATTTGGTAAGAGCTGAAACTGCCGGATCTATAGCAGTGCAGAAGATATTGCTTCTGAAATAATATCCGTTTAATTGACGGCTAAACTTAAAAGCCTCTGTTCTGTAAAGAACGGGGGCTTTTTTATTTTATGCAGACAGGAGTTAGAAGGCGGGAGACAGATGTGCAAAATCGGGTATCGGGGATCGGGTATCTGGTATTTAATATCAAAATTGAAATATAAAATAAGGGTAATTGAATTTATAATTTATTTTGGATAAACGAATTAATTTTATCTTCAAGAATATTGAGAGGAACGGCTCCATCTTTTAATATTTCATGATGGAATTCTCTGATATCAAATTCATCACCCAATTTTTTTTCAGCCATTTCTTTCAATTCATTAATTTTAAGTTCACCGATTTTATAAGCCAATGCTTGACCTGGCCATACGATATAGCGGTCAATCTCAACCTCGGCATCGTGCTTAGTTTTAGCTGAGTTTGCAAGGAGGTAGTTAATGGCTTGCTGCCGTGTCCAGTTATAGGCATGGATGCCGGTGTCAATTACCAAGCGGCAGGCTCTCCACATTTCATAGGTTAACTGACCGAATTTATCAAAGGGGTCTTCATACATACCCATTTGCTCCCCCAAACTTTCAGCATAGAGCGCCCAGCCCTCAACATAAGCCGTATAACCGGAATGCTTCCTGAATTCAGGTACATTTTCCAACTCATTTGCCAGGGCTATCTGTAAATGATGACCCGGGACTGCCTCATGTAATGCCAAAACTGCCATTTCATATTTGGGACGCGTATCAAGCTGATAAGTATTTGCCCAGAAAAATCCTGCTCGTTTGCCATCTGCTGAAGGACCATGATAATAAGCCGTAGGGGCAGAAGGCGCCTGATATTCGGGGATGGGTTTCACACCGTAGGGAGTGCGGGGGAGGGTCATAAACAACTCTGGGAGCTCTCCATCTACCTTTTTACATAAGGCACGGTAACCGTCTAAGAGACTTTCTGCATCTTTATGGTAAAATTGGGGGTTGGTACGTAAAAAAGACAAAAAATCAGAAAATGAGCCTTCAAATTCCAAGTTTGAAATAATTTCTTCCATTTCTTTATGAATGCGGTCAACTTCAGCTAAACCAATGTCGTGAATTTCCTGAATGCTTAAATCAGTGGTGGTATAATTTTTCACTCGAAATTGATAATAGTCCAAACCGTTGGGCATTGAAGATACCCCTATATCCTGCCGGGCGTTGGGTAGGTACTCATTGGTAAAGAAATTTTCCAGCCTTTCAAAAGCAGGGTATATTTGCTCTTTAATGAGTGCCTCTCCTTTATTTGATAAGATTTGTTGTAATTCAGTATCAAAATCATCTGGGTATTCAGTAAAGGGTGTATAAAATGGACTTTCATCTAATGAATAAGTGAATTGCTTCTTAATTTGCTCCGGGACGCTGGCCAATACAATTTGTGGTGGCATTATGTTCTCCGAAATCCCCAATTTCATTAAAACAATAATCTGTTCAATTTTAGCAGGCAGGGCTTTTAATCGGGTCAAATAGTTTTGATAGTCAGATTCAGTGTCAAATGGAGTATTATCTACTAAATTTGCAGCGTTGATTTGTATTCCGCCCATCTGGTCAATAGGTCTTAAATATCCTTTATACTGCTGCCCTTCAATTGACTGTTTCAGTTTGTCTATATATAGATCAAAATACAGCTTATATTCTGTGGAAAGTTTGCTTCTATCAATTTTTAGTAATTCATCTAAGCTGACTTGGATTTGAATTTGCCGTTTAGCAATGGCATCCAGGCTCATGTCTGTAAGGCGGTCATTATAACGGTTGTCTCCCAGATAAGTGGCATATTCCGGGTGATTATCGAGGTTCAGCTCCCATTGCTCCTGAAAGTATTGCTTCAATTTTTCATCTTGAGGATTGGTGTTCAGATTACAGCTCACAATTAAAAACGATAAAATAATGATAAAGATTTTCTGCATGAATTTTCCTTAGGTAAGTGAAATTAAGAATTTGGTGGGATAATTTTAGTTTAACCTACGAATTCTGTAAACATGATGACAGCCAGTTTTCTTTCAATTGACATATTGAAATTTACACAGATATATTAGAATGGGGGGAGGGGTTTTCCGGGTGAAGCAATATGGCTTCGAAAATGTTATTTATAATAAAATATGTAATTATGTAATGCTTAATTTTCTGTCAACTTATACTCAATTAAATATTTACGTTTTAAATTATTATAATGCTTCGCTGGTTATAGCAGTTACTTCATCAAGACTAGTTTCTGAGTATAGAGAGAATTATTTATATTCAGTCGGGCAAAATAGACTCCGCTGGTATAGTTGGCAGCATCCCAGGTAAATTCAACACTACCGGGATTTCGATATTCATGGGCTAATTCTGTGATTAATTGTCCAGATATATTATATATTGATAATTGCAGCATACCTTCATTCTGCACCAAAAAACGTAAGGTAGTAGAGGGATTAAATGGATTGGGATATGCAGTGAGCATTATTTTCTGAGGTACTATTTCCTGCACATCCATACTGCCTAAAATATAGATTCCATTATTTTCCCATTCTGGAATATCTCCGTGGTTTAAGTTGGTTAAATTTCCGGTGGTGTTATCCAAATACTTAAATTGAGGAGTCTCCCCCTTGTGTAAAAACCCCTGCGAATATGAATTTCCATCATTTCCCATAACCGGTATATCGATGAGGTTGCCAGTCCATCGTCTTGAGCCAGTTATTTTTCCATGATGGTAGGAGATGATCCATCCGTCATTAAAATCATCCCCTGAGTTGCTATTTATTTCGTTTATAAAGTAAAATGCCTGCTGAGTGGATTGTATTGTCTCAAAGCCATGGGAAATTGTTAATTCAATGGAGTTAGAAGTTTTTATTCTATTGAGTGAAGATAATTCAAAGGAGAATGAAATGTAGTCTGTAGCAATCACCCAATATCCTTCTCCACCAGCAAAGGATGTAAGGCTGCCTGACCAGACTCCGTTTACGTTATTTGCTGCTACTCCTTCACCAATTATTCCACTAATAGCGTCCTCAATATCATCGGGCAATCCCGGACTTAATTCAATTGATCCTTCAGCTGGAAAGGATATTAGATTAGCTCCGGGAATCAAATTATATTCAATGGCAGTGTTTGTAGGCATTGCATCTTTAATACAAAGGGTAGCTATATCATTTACAATAACCCAATAACCATCTGTAGAATTAATTGTGCTTAAGCTTCCTATCCATCCATCTGTTTCATCATAATTTGCAGCCACACCTTCCCCAATTACTCCAGTGGCAATTCCTTCGACAGAATACATCATGTTCGTCACAGATGCATCATCTGGAAGTCCGTAAAAACTGATTAGGTTGGCACCTTCATGCAGTTCGAGGCAATAATCAATGGTATCCGGACAATCAGCTTCATCACATTCATAAATACCACCTCCACAATAAACAGTGCCTGGTCCTCCACAAATTCCACATGTATCAATTTCTTCTGGTCCTCCACACTCACCGAAACAGTCGTAGAAGTTATAAAAACAATCAGGATATTCATCACTGCAATCTAAGACCAGAATAACTTCTTCATTTTGGTGATAGGAAAAAGAAATGGGGTTACCAGTATTATCTGAAACAACAATATCACTTAATCCAGAGGCTTCTCCTTCAAGGCTCAGTGTCAACAGTGTACCGCACCCAGCCGGCAGTAGTGTGCCTGTGAGTGAAAATCCAATTACGGTGTAGTCATTAGAGCTCACAAAGAAGCCAGCAGTTTCAGCATCGCCTCCTGAATTTCCAAGTATGGTTGTTCCATCAACATTAAATTGAAAGCCAGCGATGGGTAGGGAGGAATTATAAATAACGGTGCCGTCATTATTTAAAAAGAAGGTGAGGTCGGGCAACTCGCATCCATCCAATCTATTATTTCCCAGATCAACGCATTCCACAGTTTCGGTTCCGGGATTTCCCAATCCGTCATCATCCGTATCTTCGCATAGGGTTTCAATGGTAGATGTTCCGCCACATACCCCTGCACAGTCTACAACATTTCCATCACAATCGCAATCACCAACTGGAATTCCCAATTCACCGGGGTCCCCACAGCCACATTCCTGCTGGATCCCATTGCCATCACATACACCGCATTCGTCTAATTCTGCAGTTCCAAAACAATAACCAAAACAGTCCATATCCTGATTAAATCCATCACATACATTGCAGTTATCAATGAGGTTAGATTCGCAGTATAGTTCATCATTCAGATCCTCAGAATTAGGCGCCCATCCGGTAGGTGCATATCCAAGACAGAAATCATGTGAAATATCACCACTTCCCCAACCATCATTATCACTATCAAGAAAATGAGTTGTAGTTCCGGTACTGGCACAGGCACCCATGAAAACCTGAATATTTGGGTTATATTGCTCACCCAGATAAAAATCGCTTTGATCCGCAGTAATGGTATAAACCTCTCTCATGTTAAAGCCATTATCTCCAATATAGAGATATAATTCATATTCACTTGAAAGGCTGTCTAAAGCTTCAGAATCCCAACTTAGGGTTATAGGAACATCTAATGAAAGTCCCCCTCCTGTACTGCCTTGAATACCCCAACTTAATAAATCATAACTTTGATGAATGGAGCGGAAATCAGTAGAAAACTCTGGTTGATCACAGAAATTTCCATTTGCATCTTGTTGCCCCACCCAATCAAGATGAAAGAAATTTATATTGGTAAATTCGCCGGAAAAGGGATCGGGGTAGTCATATTCATCTTCTCCAAATTGCCATCCATCACTGCAGCTTGAGCAGGTACCTAATTGAATGGTATGATCTGCTCCAATGCCTGAGGCATCGACACCAGTAATACTGATACCCCATTCCTCAGCAAAAATGAGTGAGAACTGGAATAAAATAATTCCAATTGTTGCTATAGATATTTCTGTTTTCAATGTAAAAATTGATTCTCCTC
The DNA here is from genome assembly GCA_964524135.1 of uncultured bacterium. Taxonomy (GTDB): domain Bacteria; phylum Fidelibacterota; class Marinisomatia; order SCGC-AAA003-L08; family D37C17; genus D37C17. The sequence goes on along the minus strand of CAZGBZ010000016.1, from coordinate 10,004 downwards.
AATATATATGTATTAAAAATACTATTGTTCACATACAGTAAATCGTGATATACATCAATTTTAAAGAGGTAGGAGTATGTGGTGGAATTAGGGGATTAAAACCAGCTTTTAATCTCTGATTCCTGAGGGAACTCTCCGGTTTTGAATTTAGAATAAACTAATTCATCATTTAGGCTTACTTCAAATGCACCAGATCTTGGGGGAGTTGAATTCCCCTCAATCTTTGCCAGGGGTGCGATAGTTTTAATGAAATTTGACACACGGTCAAAATCTGGATGGTAATTTCACTTCTCACAAAATTCGATATGAATTTTCATGTTTCCTCCTTAATTTAAAATTCTTAAAGACTCCAATAGACCTAATATTCCGGGAATGAGTAAAATCCACCCAAGTATTTTAGTGAAAAAATCAACATCATAATTGCCAGTACGTTTCATCACCAACCATCCTCCCAATAGTGACATTGCTACAAATACCAAGAATAATATGGTTCTTCCCATACTGTATTTTGCACCATTTAACAATAATATCAAAAGTATTAATCAAAATTGAAATATTTAACTAATGTGAGTAAAATTCAACTAAATTAACCCCCTTCTTTAAAGTTAATAATGACAATATAGGAAAAAACTATGGCACAAAATATAAAGTTTGGCGATGTAGATATTCAGGTTCCTTCATTGAATTTCAAAAAGTTTGGTGGATTAATACCACTTTTACTAATATTATTTTTAGCATCATTATCCTTTTATACGGTAGATGCAAATGAAAATGGAGTGGTTCTCCGCTTGGGTAAGTATTCTCATACAACCATGCCGGGACTACATTTTAAAATTCCCGTAATTGATCGGGTCTATACCATTAAAGTGGATTACCAGTATAAAATGGAATTCGGATTCAGAACCTTGAAAGCAGGTGTACGAACAGAATATTCAAAGCGGAATTTTAATCAGGAATCCTGGATGTTAACTGGAGATCTTAACATTGCAGAAGTGCATTGGATAGTTCAGTATAAAATAAAAGATGCAGCTGATTATCTGTTTAAAGTGAGGGATGTAGAAAACACTATAAAGGATGTATCTGAGGCAACTCTCAGACTTATGATTGGAGACAGATCTTTTACAGAAGTACTTCAGGCAGAGCGTCGTGCCATTGCGGACGCAGCCAAGGATCACATGCAGAAAATTTTGGATAAATATGAGACTGGTATCGCCATTAAAATGGTACAGTTGCAGGGAGTATTGCCTCCTGATCCTGTAGCCGATTCGTTTAATGAGGTTATTCGGGCAGAGCAGGAAGAAGAAACGCTCATCAATGAAGCCAACCAAGCCTTTAATAAAGAGATTTATAAAGCTGAGGGTGAAGCTAAAAAACTTATCAATGAAGCCAAGGGATATGCCATTGAAAGAATTAATACTGCCACTGGTGATGCTACATTATTTGAATTGGTATTAAAGGAATATAAAAAGGCTCCTCAAATTACAAGAGACAGATATTTTATTGAAACAATGAACACGGTACTTGGGAATGCTCCCAATAAAGTGATTGTAGATTCTCAATTAGAGAATTTTTTACCAATGATGAACCTGAAAAATAAGGGAGCAAAATAATGAAGCAGTCTATATTTCTTGTAGTTTTAATTGGTGTAGTAATAATTGGGTTTGGATCTATTTATACAATTAATGAAGCAGAACAAGCAGTGGTGACGCAATTTGGGAAACCTGTTGGCGGTGCTGTTACAGATGCTGGAATCCATTTTAAAATGCCCATAATTCAAACGGTTATCAAGTTTGATAAACGAATATTAGAATGGGACGGTTCTGCCAATGAAATTCCCACTTTGGATAATAAATATGTTTTTATAGATGCATTTGCCAGATGGCGCATATCAGATGCACTTCAATTCTATAAATCAGCTAAAAATGAAATGTTGGCACAATCACGCCTGGATGATATTTTAGATGGTGCCGTTCGAGATGAAATTGCAAACCGAACCATGGTAGAAATTGTACGCTCCAGTGATAGGGTAATGGTAATTCAGGATGTGGAGTCATCTTCAGTTAATGTGAATGATAAAGTTATAGAGGAATATTCAGCAAAAGGGGCACGGCTGGAAATTGTAGATAGTATTTTAGAATCTGTTTCCAAAAGATTACTCGACTTGAATATGGGCATTGAAATTTTGGATGTTCAGCTAAAAAGAATAAACTATACCCGCCAGGTACAAGAACAGGTATTCAACAGAATGATTTCTGGACAAAATCAAATCGCAGAAAAATACAGGGCTCAAGGTCAGGGTAAGAAACAGGAAATATTGGGTATGCAGGTACAACGTAAAAAAGAAATTATATCCGGAGCCTATTTGGAATCTCAAAAAATTAAGGGGGAGGCGGATGCAAATGCAACACGGGTTTATGCAAATGCTTATGGCAAGTCCCCTGAATTTTATAATTTTATTAAAACATTAGAAACTTACGCAAATACATTGGACTCTTCCACTCAATTTATTTTATCCACAGATAATCATTACCTGAAATATCTGGGTAAATAAATATTTATTTAATTAACATATTTTCATAAAAAGTCTGTCTTTAGGGATAGACTTTCTTTTTCCCGACTACTCCAGTAGGCACTAATGTATTCCCCTTAATAAATGGGGACAGATTACCCTCGTCCAGCACCCTCGATAAATTTCTTGCATCATAGTTAAAAAGCGGGTATATTACTTTGTTGTAAGGAGGGAAGATGGACATATTATGGAGGTTTTATGTCCGCTTGGAGGATTCTCAGTAATTCCATTACCCCCTATTTTTATATGTCAATAATTTTTACCTGATTTTGTAATTATTGGTAAAAATGTGATGCAGATCAATAAAATTAGAATATTAGCTTGGTAACGTTTCCCTATGATTTTGGGGGAGTTACATTCAAATTCTGGTATTTTGATTAATGTGATTATAATCAACTTGTATGTAATTAAAGGGGTATTACATTTGATGAATTGGAAATTAATTTAGATTTTATAAATAATTTATAAATAAAAGGATATTATGAAAACGAAAAAAACTAAGAAGCAATTAAAAAGCATAAATAATCTCACGAGGGGGAGAAAAATGAAATACTTTTCAATAATACTTACAGTAATGCTAACAGCTCTATTTGGTAGAGCAACAGAACCGCAAACAGGCTGGTTTTTTGACCAATCAACTCAACAGTCATTCTACTTATTTGACGATATTACCATAGATGGTTTGGTAGTTGAAGGTGATGGTACTGGAGAAGCTGATGGTGAATGTTATACCTCAGGCACCTGTGATGTGGTAGGTGCATTTAGACAGGGTGTTTGTGATGATCCTGGATATCAAAATAGTCAGCAATTATGTGAAATATTTTCTGTGTGGAATACGGACGAAGAAATTTGCATTGGTTGGAGATATGCTGATTCAAATGGTGCAACTACGGTACCTTTAATGGGAAAAGAAGGAGCAGAAGGAGATAACACATTTATATATGCGAACCCCGGTGAGTCTGCTTATCTTAAAATATATGATTCTTCAAACGGATCAATTTTAGACCTAAACCCCAGTGCTGAATTACCTGGTTGGTCTCTTAATGATATTTTTACTATAGCTGGTACATCAACAGCCAATAATACTTTTGGTTGTACAGATGCTACTGCTTGTAACTTCGATGCAGGCGCAACTGCGGATGATGGCTCATGCTGGTCAGCAAATGATGGTTGTTCTTGTGCAGATGGTAATGGGTCAGAAGTTGATTGTGCCGGTGTATGTAATGGTTCTTCCGCATTGGACGATTGTGGTGTGTGTGATGGTGGAAATGCTTCTATGGATTGTGCCGGTGATTGTGGTGGTTCTTCCACTACTGATAATTGTGGTGTCTGCGATGATGATACTTCAAACGATGATGCAAGTTGTACAGGTTGTACCAATGCAGATGGTGACAATTATGATTCAGGAAACACCATTGATGATGGCAGTTGTTCCTTTACTGTATCGCCTGCAACTAATTTATCAGCTGAAGGAGGTCCTGCAAGAGTTTACTTATCTTGGGATGCCGCTGTTGATAATTTTACACAGTCTTCTGCTGGTTTTACCTATGACGTATATTTAGATGGTGAAGTCGTAAAAAGTACCAATCAATCAACAACCCAGATTACTGGCCTTGAGAGTGGTATATATTGTTTTACAGTTCAAGCTATTCATAATGAATATGGTGCTTCAGCAGATTTATCTAATGAAGCCTGTGCAGAACCTTTAGAGGTTGTTGGCCCAACTTGGAGATTACAAGTTAAGGCCGAAATTGATAGCTATGATCAATTTGAGTTTTCAGGAAATGAAGATTGGTTATTACGTGATGATGAAAACTACCTTGGTGCGGCTGCTGATGGATCTTGGGGATATGACCCTAACCACGATGCTCCAGATCCTCCACAGGGTCCTGGAAATTATATTAAATTGTTTTTTGATCACCCTGAATGGGTAGACGGTTCAGAAGGATCATCATGGGTAACTCACTTCACTGAAGATATAGTTTTGGATGATGATGATTTCTTCTCTACTAACTTGACTCAGTGGAATATTAGAGTACAAAGTGATGTACCAGGTTCTACAGTAATTAGGTTTAATGTTGAAACTGGTCAAGTACCTTCTAATTATGAAATGTATGTTGAATTAGATGGTAATTATACCCGCATTGAACATGACGGTGAAACCGCAATTGAATTTTATATGGATGGCTCTGGTCAGCAGGACCTAGCTGTATATATTGGTAATATTGCACCTCAATCACCTGATAATTTAAATGCAACTGGAAATTATGCTTCTGTTTCATTGGATTGGGATGAAGATGGCACAGATTTAAATGATATTGGAAACAGGTATCCCGCTACATCCTATAATGTATATAGAGATGACGAACCTGCAGACCCCAATTCAAATGATGGTAATGCTGGCGATGGTCCTGGCGGTTGTGGTGGATTGTTAACTGGTGGAACTGGTCAGTCTAATTCTGATTATGAAGATGATGCAGATATATATCCTGCATTCCCAGGCGAAGGTTTGCTCCAGGAATCTACTTATTCATATACTGTTACGGGTACAAACGATGCTGGTGAATCATCTGAAGGTCATACCGTTCGATTAAGTGGCGGTGCAAATACCTTCCATGATGGTCGTGATTCTCGTGCAACTACTACTACTGGTGTTAATGCTGATCCAGTTTCAGTACCTGTATATATGGAATCTCCAAATGGTACCAATGTGGATTGGGAAAGTGGAATTTATGAAATTCCCCATAATAATAATATTGATGCAAATAGAATTGTAATCAGGGAAGGTGCCTGGGGATCTTATGATCCGGATTTTCCATATGATGATCTCTACAATTTTGAATATCTCTGGACGCAAACAGCTGGTCCAGAAGATCTTACAGATATAGTGGGTACTGGTACTCCTGAACTAAGCTTCTCTGTAGCCAATGCCCATATTGATGCAGATGGTAACCATAATGGAGATAAATCTTATACATGGAATTTACATGCTGAATCTCTTCACCCTGTGAAGGTATCTGGTGAATGTGGTGTATGGACTACAGAAATGCATGCCCATAGTGATGATCAGGAACTTACAGTAACCATTCAACCTGAACCAAACCAGAACCCAACTGCTGCAGACGGCAGGGATTTAATCAGAGGAGGTGACGGTCTTTCCGTAATCACATCAAATGATTATGACAATCCATCTCAAGGTGGCTCAAATGACTACAATGATTTTGATAGTGCAGAGGGTGTTTGGTATGAACCCCATAATAATAGTGGAGATGATAACCAGGCAGACCTGTGGTTCACTGCCTATAATTCAGATGACGCTGACGGCATGTGTGATGTTGGTGGACCTCCTACCTGTGCGTGGGATTGTCCCGGGTTCTTTGATATTATGGATGCAGATGGAGAACCTCTGGAAGGAGTTTCTTGGGATGACTTATGTCAATGGGTTGTTGATACAGCCAGTGGAGGAAGTTGTCTTGATGACTGTGATGCAAATATGATGAGTAATATTGATGAATTTGCAGCCGTTTGTGACGAATGTCTTGGTGCTGGTGATTGTTCTGGAATAGATGGCTGTCCTGATGGCTATGTTGAAGATTGTACTGGGGATGGTGACTGTGCCCCTGAAGGTTATGTTGGTGACGGCTGGTGTGATGGTGAAGATGAACCCTATGGTGTAGATCTTACCTGTTATGAGGATGACGGTGGGGATTGTGCTGAGGGAGCGAATAGTTGTCCAAATGGCTATGTAGAAGATTGTGCTGATATAGATTGCTGCCCTGCCAGTTGGGTTGGAGATGGCTTTGCTGATTGTGAAGATCAAGCTGACGGTTGTGATCTCACCTGCTATGATAATGATGGTGGTGATTGCGAGGATGATGGATTTGCAGGTGGTGAAAGTAGTGAAGCCTGCACCGATTGTGAATTTGACTGGTCCAATTATGGAAGTGAATGCTGTGATACTGCTTGGGATGAGTTTGGAATCGATTGTGCCGATTTAGAAGCAAACTATAACTGGGATTGTTCTGGATGTGCATGTCTTGGTGACACAGATGAGCCTTCAGAGGGTTGTAATGAAAATCAATTCGATTGTGGTGATGGTCAATGTATTCCTGCAAGCTATTTTTGTGATGGCTCAGATGAATTCTGTAACGCAAGCTGGCCTGCTGATTGTGCCAATGGCGCTGATGAAGGTATAAATACTTGTGGATATGCAGATGAATGTGGTAGCGAACCCGAAGGCTGCGCAGAAGGAACAGTAGAAGACTGTTCTGGTGATGGTGATTGCTGTGCCGAAAGTTGGATCGGTGACGGCTATGAAGATTGTGAAGACCAGGCTTACGGTTGTGACTTGACCTGCTACGACAATGACGGCGGTGACTGTCTTCCTGGTCGTTCATATTCTTCAACACCAAAGCATATGAAAGGATCAGTTGCATTAGAAGATATGATTAATAGAAGAATAGCTGCAACAGAAGGCGGATTTTCTGCCCATGAGAGACGTGACGTTATTGAAAGTGACCGTAGCTCAGCTAATTTCTGTGACGAACAGACCTATGAATGGTATGCAGCCACAGCAGGTTCAGCTGGTTTTAATTATATTGATGCCAACAATAATGGTATTTTTGATATTGGTGAATCTTTTACACTGATAAATAATAATGCGATTGTTCAAGAATTTTCACCTGAAGAATTTTGGGATGATAATGATAATGGAGTATGGGATAGTGAATCTGAAGCTTATATTGATGCCAACAACAATGGGTATTATGATATAGGTACTGATTTAGGAAGCTATCTACCACCTCAAATGGCACAATATGATGAATGTGCAAATTGTATTGATGGCCAATATACTTCTTCAGACGATAGCGAAGATGTAGGTTATTATGGTCATGGTGGAATGGACCTTCATGGTGAATTTGATAATAACATTTATATTCTCACTTTAAAGGTGACGGATATTTATCTAGATTCTGATTATCGCAGCTTGCTGTTTATTGTTAATGATGAACGGAATGATGGACCAACTGCTGATGAGCATCGTTCACAGCCTACATCAGGTGATGCATATTATGTACGCTATGATGAAGATGTGAGAGATGTCCAAGTAACAGATGGTTGTGATAATCTGGGTGCTGATGATTCAGATAACGATGATCTGACATTCGATTGGAGTTATGATGGACCAGATGGTATCAGTTTAGATGGTTTTGATTCTGATTATTCTCATGCGAATGCTACAGATCCAAATGGATGGGTGGATGCCTCTGCTGATTTAGGTGTTGGTACACATACCTTTACCTTTACTGTAACAGATTCATATGGTGAGTCTTCAAGTTCAAGTACTACATTTGAAATTCGTGAAGAACCTGATGCTGTGCCAGCAACGGTTGTTGTAGATTCAACTGACTTGAAATATGCAATTATTAGTGTTACTGATAACGCTCTTGCTGATTTTTCAAACGATGATTGTTATGGTGAAGTTTATAATGGAACTGATTATAATACACGTAGAATTGATCTCTTCAACGGGGAAGTGCTCATTAAATCATGGGAGGATACGGATGATGTTCAAACGGATCATGCACCTTGGATCGATAAGTATCTTGAAGCTGAAACTAGCTATGATTATACAGCTATAGCGTATAATAGTAACCAACTAGATGCAGAATCAGCATCCAGTTCAACTTCTACAACTACGCATGATAGACCTCAGATTTCAGTGTTAACACCGAATGGTGCAGAAATTCGATCAATTACTGATAATTTTGATGTGGATTTCTCAACAACACAGAAAGAATATATTTCTAAAATTGAAGTATATTATCTCCGTGATGGTGAAACATTAGAAGCAGGTGTAAATAGCTCCGGTGCTTCTGTTGGATCAAATACCGGCGTCCATGTGGACGGTGATGCACCTGGTGATGACACAGAGAACTTTGAAATTAGTGATAATACAGGTACTGAAGTAAATTATAATGCAAAGGTACTGGTTCGTGTATATGATGTGGGTAACTACGATGGTGGAAATGTACAATATCATGAAGATATAAGTGATTTCCCATTTACAATGTCTGCTCACACAATATCCAGAGAGTTTTCTTCCGGTTGGCATTTGGTTGGTCCACCTGTAACTCCTTGGGATGACGTATTGGTAGATAACTTCTCTCTATCGTTTGGACAGTGGGGTTCAGAGTGGGTTGCTTATAATTCAAACGGAACCTATGATAACCTTACATTAAACTTAGGTGAAGGGTATTATTTGGCTCTTGCCAGCCCTAAAACTCTATACCAATCTGGTGATCCAGTAATTGCAGACCCTGATTGTGCAGATTGTTTAGACAATAGTTTTGCACTGGCTGATTTAGATCTTGATAAGGGGTGGAATTTAGTAGCTAATCCCCTTGTGAACAAGGTATCTAAGGAAACATTTACAGTTTGTGAAGCAGATACTTCAGGTGAATGTTCAAGTGATGACCTGCCCTTTGATGATGCAGTCGACGCTGGTTGGATTGCACCTACCATCTATGGCTGGTTTGAAAATTCATATTCAGCTGTTGATCGCTTGATGCCATTTAGTGGTTACTTTATTAATACATCACGAGCTCTAAATGTTAAAGTAAGACCTCATTTGTATGAAGATGGTGAACTTACCAGAAAGTCAGAAAATGTTGTGACTTCAGTATTAGAATTGAAAGCACGGGATATATCTGGTGAGGGTTCAAGTGACTTAATAACTGTTGGTTTATCTGAAACTGCTGATGATAAATTCGTTTATGGTGAAGATGAATATGATCTTCCTAGAAATGCCTATACTTCAATGGGTGGAGAATTTATAGATATGAAAGTTGGATCTGATCTCATGAAAGATATTAAATCTTCTGAATATGATGATTTCCAAGCTTGGACTATATCAATTGAAAGTGAAAAAGTTGATAATGATATTGAACTGTCATGGGGAGATGTAAGTGGTTTTGAAGATGATCTTCACATTGTAATTAATGGTGAAGCCATAAATATGCATGAAGAAAATTTCATTGAACTTACTTCAATGATCGAAGAAGTTGCCATAGTGGTTGGTAATGTTGATTCGTATCTTAATCCAATTCCAGATGAATTTGGTTTGAGTGCAGCATATCCAAACCCATTCAATCCAACCACCAATTTAGGCTTGGCATTAAATGCAGATGGATTTGTGAGTATGTCTGTTTTCAATATTCGTGGACAGGTAGTAGAAGTACTGGTTGACCGCAATATGAAAGCTGGGTATCATAATATTACCTGGAATGCTGATGGAATTTCAAGCGGCATGTATTTCGTAAGAGTAGAAACAGGTGCAAATATAGCTATGCAGAAGCTCATGCTCTTGAAATAGGTTTTCTCTAACAAGTATTCAAAAGCCTCCAGGATGGTTATTCTGGGGGCTTTTGTGTGA
>CAZGBZ010000015.1:0-19238 GCA_964524135.1 uncultured bacterium | reverse complement strand
ATACATGGTAATCATGAAGACCTTGAAGAATTAAATATTCTTTGCCCCAAATACTGCTGGCAACATTAGAAAGTATTCTGTTTTGGATATAATTCCAGTTTTCATCCAGCTCTTCCGCTTCAAATTCTAATTCTTGATTTTTCAGCCATTGATAGAAATTTTCTTTTCGCTTGCCGTTCAAATTATAAGATTTGGTAAAATCCTTATAATTTTCAAACTGTTCCTGAATTTCACCTTTAATTTCTCCAGCAAATTTAAAGGCTAAGCGGTCAGGGTGTGTGAGAATTTCCCGTGTACTTTCATTGAAGTCTAAATCTAATTCAGAAAATATATCCGGAGTGATACCTCCACCCCCATAAACAGCTCTACCATTCTTAGTAGTAAATACGGGTTTTTCTGCCAAGGTGGAATCAGTAGCTTCTCGATTATCTTTTCCTAAATCGGTATAGTATTCTCCAATATCTTCATAGGGTCTTTGGATTAACCTTCCAGATGGAGTGTAATATTTGGCAATTGTAATCCGAGCTGCTGAACCATCCCGGAGAGGATATTGGCGTTGTACTAAACCCTTTCCAAAACTGGTTTCACCAACCACAATTCCTCTGTCTAAATCCTGGAACGCACCGGAAACAATTTCACTGGCACTTGCAGACCCCCTATTTATTAGCACCACCACAGGATAGTCCTTATCATGCTTGCTTTTGCGTGCACGATATACTTCGCTTGAACCGGGAATTTTACCCTTTGTAAATAATATAGTATCTCTGGAGGATACAAACATATCCACAATGCTGATTGCCTGATCCATCATCCCACCGCCATTGTTTCGGAGGTCTAGTAATAGCTGCTGCATACCCATGCTTTCTAGTTTTGCAAGAGATTCATCTATTTCTTTGGCAGTGGTTCTGGAAAATCGACTCACCTTAAGATATCCTGTTTCATCATCAATCATGAACGATGCCATTACACTCACAATGGGTATTTTATCCCGGACAAGCGTTACCTCAAAATCTTCATCAAATCCCGGTCGGGAAATTGTAACATCAACAGGGGTTCCTCTCGGTCCGCGAAGTTTTTCCAACACCTCTTTTTGAGTAATTTTGTATGCAGATTCATCATTAATGCGAACAATTTTATCACCTGTCTGTAGGCCTGCCCTATCAGAAGGAGTTCCCGGTATGGGAGAAATGACGGTGATGTATCCTTCTAAAATATTGAACTCAATACCTATACCTTCAAAAGCACCATCAAATTGTTCATTAATGAGCTCAAATTGTTCGGATGAAATGTAACTGGAATGGGGATCCAGCTTATCCAACATTCCTATGATAGCGCCTTCCAGAATTTCGTTCATGTCCACTTCTTCCACATAATTTTCACTCACAAGACGAATAATTTGTGTAAGTGTTTTCATTTTCTGAAATTGGTCCTTGGCAGCATCAGACTTAAACCCCCAAAGCAGAACTGCTCCCAAGAGTATTAAAAATAAATATTTATTGAATTTCATTGACGGGAAATTTAGGATGAATCTATAGTGGGAGAAAAAGAAATAACTCCGGTAATTTGGAGAATACTACAAAAAATTTGATTTATACAATTAATCCCCTAATATCTCCGATATGAATTTGGTTGTGATTGTAAAGTTGTTTGGTCTCGTATTTTTTTAACAATTCTTTTTCATTTGGTTGCAAAAGATTGAGGTGGTTTAAGATTGTCATAATTGCTGTTTCATTGGCGCGTTGATTTCCATCCACTATTTTCTGAGCAATACCAACTAAGCCATATTTTTCTGTATTGATAACCATTCCGCGGATGGCTTCCCCACCTACTTTTGTTATTCCTCTTCCATTCAGTGCCTTGTTAAAATCTGTATCAAACCTGTCTCTACCTGCTGTTAAATAGGGGTGCTTAGCCATTGCGTTATAAGCCTTTGTGAGTTCTGGAAATTTTTCTGATCCAAGGGCCTGAAATAGTTCTGCAATTTCTTTCAGCGTTAAAAACGGTGTGGGTGCACTACAACCATCAATTCCATAAGGAAAGGTGCTTTTCCCAGTCAATCGCCTAAGCTGTTTAAAAATTGTTTTCTGTACGGGATGGTTATATGAAATATAGTCCTTTGTATCTGCGCCCAATTTTTGTGCTAAGGCCAACATCCCCGAATGTTTTCCGGAGCAATTATTGTGAAAGGGGGTGAATCCATTTTGTCGTGCTTTAATTCGGGCTTTCTGATCATAAGGGGCATGGAACCCACATTCAAAATTTGACACCTTCAACCCTAATTTATTTAGCATTCCTTTTGCAGTTTGTACATGGATTCCTTCGCCGTTATGTGAGGCGCACATAAGAGCTATCTCTTCATTTGTAAATCCCGCAGATTCTGTAGCGTTTGCCAAAATTGACGCCGATGCCTGGAAGGGCTTCAGTGATGAGCGAATGCAGGTGGAGTAGTCTGGATCTCCTGCTGAAAATATTGTTTTTCCATCACCATCAATTGCCAGTGCATATACCTCATGTCTGCTTTCTAAATTTCCACCTCGTGTTACATTGCAGTAAAAATGCATTTATCTAAATATCTTTGTAGTGGTAATGTTAGGAAACATTATATAAAAATCCCTTAATTGCCGGGATTTTAAGTGTATGTGCAAGTATGGTAATATGGCACAGAAAATGGCTGGGGTAGTCAAAATCTATGTTTAATTTTTCACCACAACAAACCGTGATGATAGCGTTTTTCTCAAAGGAATATGCCCCTGACATATCAATAAAATCTATATCCAAAAATTCTTGTTTTCCAATAAGGGGATTGGATCCCGTTTTGTTGATGTGATCCTTCACCTCCACAACTCTTCCTGTTTCAATTTGTTGTGAACTAGTTGCATCTGTTATGTTTAATTCTGTTATATTTTTCCTATATAGAAGTTTATAAATGTTTTCAAAATTTTGGGGAGTTACCACTGGTAATGTTTGTAAATAATTTTCTGGTGGTAATTTTATTGAAAGTTGTTCAGTAATAATACTGAGTTTCACAGGGGTCGTTCTCCAAACAGGGCTGTACCAATACGGATATGCGTGGCACCCTCTTCTATCGCAATCTCAAAATCATCACTCATCCCCATTGACAGGTTCTCACAAGAATTGTTAATTGATTCCTTTATCACGTCTCTGATTTTCCGTGTTTTTTTATAAAGTTCTCTTTGGTTGTTTGCTGGTATGCCATGAGGAGGGATGGTCATGATACCATTTAATTCTAAATTATCCAAGGTTGAAATTTCTTTTGCTGAGTCAATAATTTTCTCTGGTGTAAATCCTTGTTTGTTAGGATCATTGCCAATATTCACCTGAAGATAAATTTTCTGTGATTTGTTTGCTTCACCAGAAATTGCATTTAACCGTTTGGCTAATTTTATTGAATCCACTGTTTGAATTACATCGAACATTTCACCCGCCTTTCTGGCCTTGTTACCCTGAAGTCGCCCAATTAAGTGGAGTTCAATTTTGTCTCTATACTTAAAGCTGTGGAGTTTTTCTTTTGCTTCCTGAATTCGACTTTCTGCCAATGTGGTCAGATTGTGCTTTAATGCTATATCCCAAATATTTTTGGGGAAGGATTTTGTCACTGCGACAAGGGTAATATCATTCAGGTTTCGACCGGATTTTTTTGCGGCATTTTGAATTCTGGAATTGAGGGCTTCCATTATATTTTTCAGGTGTGAAGAAGGGGTCATTCTTCTTCTGTTTCGGCAGCCCCTTCCTCTTCGTTTTCTTCTTCGTCTTTTAACACTCGTGTCGCAGATGTGATAAATGTCTTTTCATCAAGCTTAGCCAAACGCACACCCTGGGTGTTTCTGCCAATTGTGCGAATTTTTTCCACCGCCTGCCGAATCATGATACCTCGATCTGTTATAAGCATAAGATCATCTTCATCAATTGCTTCCATAATTCCCACCAGATTGCCTACCTTATCCGTTGTTTTAATAGTGATAACGCCCTTGCCACCGCGGTTTTGTGTTCTGTATTCTGATAAGTCACTGCGCTTTCCATAGCCCTTATTGGTAACCACCATTACAGAGCCCTCTCGCTTTACGATTAACATACCAATTACATAGTCATCTTTTGTACCAAGACGAATGCCTCGTACACCCATTGTTTTTCTGCCGGTTGACCGCACATCATTTTCATTGAAACGAATGGACTTTCCTCCGAATGTTGCTAATATTATATCTTGGTCACCATGAGATACTTTTGCCTGAATAAGCTCATCGTCCTCCCTAATTTCAATAGCATATATACCACCTTTTCTAGGACGGCTATACATAGACAGCGCTGTTCTTTTAATAATGCCCTTTCGTGTTGCCATTACAATATAATCGGTTTCATTAAACTCTTTAACGGATGCAAATGCTTTAACTTTTTCTCCAGCTTCACAGCCAATGAGATTGACAATTGCTCTTCCTTGGGAGGTGCGTAGCCCGGGTGGAATTTCATGAACTTTCATCCAATAACATTTTCCACGGTCAGTGAAAAATAGCATATAGTTATGCGTTGAGGCGATAAATAAATGTTCTATAAAATCGTCATCTTTAGTATGGGCTCCCTTCATTCCCCTGCCACCACGGCGCTGGGTTTTCCAGGTTGAGGTTGGCAGTCTTTTGATATATCCATTATGGGTAATGGTTACCACCATTTCTTCGTCTGCTATTATATCTTCTATAGATAAATCTCCAGAGATTGGTATAATCTCTGATCTGCGCTTATCATTATATCTTTCCCCTATTTCTGCAAATTCTTCTTTAATAATTTTGCTTTGAAGATCATAACTTTCTAATATTTCATTCAATCCTTTAATAGTCTCTAATAATTCGCCAAGTTCTTTTATAATTTTATCAACTTCAAGGGAGGTTAACCTTTGCAGGCGCATATCTAAGATGGCTTTTGCCTGCTTTTCAGACAGAGAATATTTTTGAATAAGTCCCTGTTTTGCCTCCTCGGGGTCTGCTGAACTTTTTATCAATTTTATAACTTCATCGATATTTTCCTGAGCTATTTTTAAACCTTCTAAAATGTGGGCTCGATCTTCCGCTTCATTTAATTCAAAGCGGGTCCTGTTTACAATTACTTCTCTTCTGAAATTAAGAAAATGCTGCAGCATTGTTTTAAGATTCATCACCTGCGGAATACCATCTACAAGCGCCAGCATAATAACACCAAAACTGTCTTGAAGTTGAGTGTATTTAAATAAATTATTTAATACTATGGAGGCAATGGCATCTCGTTTGCATTCAATTACAATTCTGATACCATCTTTGTCCGACTCATCCCGTAAATCAGATATTCCTTCAACTTTTTTATCTCTTACAAGAAAAGCTATTTTTTCTACTAATTTGGCTTTGTTTACCTGAAAAGGTATTTCATTTACGATGATAACTTCTTTTCCGTTAGGCAATTCTTCAATTAACGTTTTTGCGCGCATTATCACTTTTCCTCTTCCTGTCGCGTAAGCACTTTTTATACCATCAATGCCAAAAATCAAACCACCCGTTGGAAAATCTGGTCCTTTAATATGGTCATTAAATAATTCTTCAATGGTAATTTCTGAATTATCCAGAAGAGCGTTCAATCCAGACAGGAGCTCGCCTAAATGGTGGGGTGGAATTTTTGTAGCCATACCAACGGCAATACCGTCGGCCCCATTCATAAGCAAATTGGGGATAATCGCTGGAAGTACAACTGGCTCTTCAAGCGTGTCATCAAAGTTTGGTTGAAAATCTACCGTTTTCTTTTCCAAATCGCGCATTATTTCGGAGGATATTCTGTGCATACGTGCTTCCGTATACCGCATGGCTGCCGCACTATCGCCATCAATTGATCCAAAATTGCCCTGTCCATCCATAAGGGGATATCTCAACGACCAGGGTTGTGCCATTCTAACCAAGGAATCATAAACTGATGAATCGCCATGAGGGTGATATTTACCTAAGACTTCCCCAACAATACGAGCACACTTCTTATAGTTTCGGTTCCAAGATGCTCCAAGATCAGAGGTGCCGTAAAGTACCCTTCGATGGACTGGCTTTAGTCCGTCGCGTACATCTGGTAATGCTCGGCTGACAATAACCGACATGGAATAATTAAGATATGATTCAGACATCTCTTTGATGATGTCTCGATCTAAAATTGTACCCTCTATAATTTCTTCAGACATAGTTTTATTAATTTTCCTTATACATCAAGATTAACAACAAATTTTGCATTAGTTTCAATAAATTGTCTCCGCCCTTCTACTTCTTCTCCCATTAGTTTAGAAAAAATTCGGTTTGCTTCAACAGCATCATTGATAGTTACCTTTAAAAGTGTTCTCGTGGATGGATCCATGGTTGTATCCCATAACTGATCAGCATTCATTTCTCCCAAGCCCTTATAGCGGGAAATATCTATTTTTGAGCCTTCGGTTTTTATTTCTTCTACAACCTGATCTCTTTCTGTATCTGTATAAGCATATCGAATCTTTTTTCCTTTGGTCAATTTATAAAGTGGTGGCTGAGCAATATATACGTAACCTCCTATCAACAATTCTGGCATTTTTCTATAAAGGAATGTTAATAACAATGTGCGTATGTGGCTTCCATCAACATCTGCATCTGTCATAATTATAATTTTATGATAACGCAATTTGGTTATGTTAAACCCGCCCACCGACACTCCTTCTTTCCCACCAATTTCTTCATCACCACCAAACCCTGCTCCCAATGCAGTGATAATTGTTTGGATTTCATTATTTTCAAGGAGTTTATCAATTCTGGCTTTTTCTGCGTTTATAACCTTTCCCCTCAAGGGTAGGATTGCCTGGAATTTTCTGTCTCTACCCTGTTTTGCTGAACCTCCTGCAGAATCACCCTCAACCAGATACAGCTCACAAAGTGTTGGGTCTTTTTCGGAACAATCTGCAAGTTTTCCCGGTAGGGCAGAGATGTCAAGGACATTTTTTCTCCTTACCAACTCCCTGGCTTTCCTAGCTGCCTCACGGGCTCTTGCGGCATATTCAGCTTTCGTAATTATTTTTTTTGCAATTTCGGGATTTTGATCAAAAAAACTGGTTAATCCTTCCATAATTATGGAATCGCATACACCTTATACCTCCCCATTACCCAGCTTTGTTTTGGTTTGACCTTCAAATTGTGGTTCGGCAACCTTAATTGACAATACTGCTGTCAATCCTTCTCTTGCATCATCTCCGGACAGGGTAAGTGTTTTCCCCTTTACGGGCTTAAATAGATTATTTTGTGCTGCATATTTATTTAAAGAACGCGTGAGGGCTGTTTTAAAGCCGGAAAGGTGTGTGCCTCCTTCTATGGTATTAATATTGTTTACAAATGCAAGGATGGTCTCATTGTAGCTATCATTATATCTCAGTGCAATGTCAACCGGTATATTTTCCCTTTCTCCAGAAATGTGAATCGGCTCTTCAAATACAGGCTTATGACCCTCATCTAAATGAATGATAAACTCACTTAATCCTCCCTCATAAAAATGTTCAACAGATTTATTTTCTTCTCTTTCGTCAGTAAGAATAATTCTGATGCCACTATTCAAATATGCTAATTCTCTCAATCTTTCATCAATAATATCAAAAAAATATGTTGATTCCTGAAAAATACCATCATCAGGATAGAATACAACTTTAGTGCCTGTGGTCTCTGCGGAGCCTTGTTTTGCTATGTCCGTGGTACTTTTTCCGTAATTGTATTTTTGAGAATATATGTGTCCTTCTCTTTTCACAAAAACTGTGCATTCTTTTGATAATGCATTTACCACCGACACGCCAACACCATGAAGCCCCCCAGAGACTTTATAAGAATCCTTATCAAATTTTCCACCAGCATGCAATACAGTCATTACCAATTCTAACCCAGATTTGCCCTCTTTTTTATTTATATCAACTGGTATGCCTCTACCATCATCTTCTACACTTATTCCTCCATTTGGCAAGATAGACACGTGTATTTTTTTACAATGTCCAGCCATCGCTTCATCAATGGAATTGTCAACTACCTCCCACACAAGATGGTGAAGACCCTTTGTGCCTACGTCTCCTATGTACATGGCGGGGCGTTTTCTTACGGCCTCAAGTCCTTTTAAAACCGTTATTTTATCTGCACTATAATCTGTGGTGGTCTGATTTTCTATCATCTAAATTCTATTTCTATTATATTTAATTTCGGCTCTTCCTTTTTAATCCTCTTTAACAGGTCTTCTTTTTGGAATATTAGTTCATTTCTCCATATTGGATTAGCTGTTTTTACTGTAATTTTTCCTTTTTTAAAACTTTGTATTTCTGTGTTTTTTGCAATAGTTTTTCCAACAATATTTATCCAAGCAGTACTAATACTTATCGTTGCATTAATTTCTTTAAAGTTACTTCCTCGTAAATAATCAGATAATGCATCTTTTATTGGTTTTGGCTTCAAGGGTTTTTAATAGCAAAAATTAAACTGAAAATTAGGTTTAATATTGCGATAGTGTTTATTTTTTATATACTAGGGTAGATAATATTGATTAAACTCCTTGTTTTTTAGCCTAATCGTTTAATCTTATTGGCATAAGAAGGGTAGTTTTATTATCTAATTCATTTTGATCCAGGGGAAGGAAAAGACCAGCATTTAAAGGCGAATTAAACATTATTTTTATTTCATCAGAATGCTGATGTTGTAAAACCTCTTTCAGATAAAAAGCATTATAACCAATAGTCATCGGTTCTCCATCGTAATCACAGTCCAAGGTTTCTTTCCCTGTTGTTATATTTTCTGGATCTTCTGTTGTAATTGTCATACTGTTTTCATTAAGTTCAAGGGCTACCTGTCTGCTTGATTTATTAGAAAAAATAGAGACTCTTTTAATAGCCTCTGTAAAACACTCTTTATTAATTACCAGTGTTTTTGTATTGTCTTTAGGTATGACTCCTTCATAGTCTGGATATGGATCTTTAATTATTCGTGTTGTTATTGTTACGTTTTCAAGTTGAATCTGGATATGATTATCTCCGATCAGCATTGAAACATCTCCCTCTTCTTTTAATTGCGTGGTTAATAGCGAAAGAAATTTAATTGGCACAACCACATCACCTGTATAATCTAAAGAGTGTAGTTTTTTCTTTTCTAATTTCACCAATCTATGTCCGTCTGTTGCTACAGAAACAATCCCATCATTTTGTATTTGAAATAAGACACCCTGCAGCACAGGTTTTAAATCATCTTTACTTGCAGCATAAGATGTATTGCTGATTATATCTTTTAATTCCTTAGAAGAAATTTGAAGTGTTTGACTGTTTTCAATGGCTTGTTCTGATGGGAATTCTTCCGAAGATTGCCCCATTATGGTGTATCGCCCTGTATTACATGAAATATTCATTTTTCCTATATCTGATACACTGAAATCTATATCGCAATCTTGCATTGCGCTTGTAATGTCTAATAGTTTTCCAAGGGGGATAGCAATACAACCTTCTTCTCCATCTGTAATATTAGATTTAATATTTATTGATATTTCTAGATCGGTTGCACGCATTTCTAACTGACCTTCCTTTATTGTAAATAATGCACTGCTAATGATAGGGAGTGTTGATCTGGTTGGTGTGGCTTTTGACAATAACTGTAGTTTCTTTAGTAGTGTATTTTTGCTTATTGAAAATTTCATTTTTTATACCTTGTTTATTTTGTTGAATTTATCGTTTTTTTATCATAGAAGTTTATCTCTAAATACCCCACTTTTCAAAAGAGAATTAGATAATAAAATATATAGATTTATATAGTAATTATATTATTTAATTTGTTATAAAATAGTTGATATGTTTAAAACTAAATAGAATGTTTTTTAAAGCAGCTAAATATGATTAAATAAATTGTTTATTTAATCCTTTTCTTTATGTTTATAACAATGTTAATAACATGAATAAAATCAATTTTATAAACACTAGTTTTTGAAAATTTTTATATAAATGTTAGCTTTTATATCTTTTACCCAATTACTGAAAAGGGTGTTTTGCTTTTTCTGTTTAGCATAATTATAAATTAAATCCCACGAATTATCTACATCAGGAAAAAACTCTTTCTGATATTTATAAAAATAAACCAAAAGGTAGCCATTTGCAACCTCGATAGGCTGAGACAATTCATCATGATTTAATAATTGTAGTTGTGAAAAAATGAAATCAGGAATGCGGGATGCTGGGTAATTTAAATATTTTCCTGAACTGTTTTTATATTTTTTTGAATAGATTGTAGAAAGAGAATCAAAGACAATAGGATGCCCCACTGTTTGATAATAAATATCGTTAACAGAATTATATATTTGTTTTTTATCTGCATCAGAAAAAATAGTAGTTCTAAGAATATGTTGCGTAGATATTTTCTCACCCTGTTTATCCAAAAGCTTAATTAAATGGTAACCGAAATCTGATTTAACAGGCCCGCTTATTTCACCAACCTCCATAGAATAAGCAACCTCCTCATATTCTTTTACTAGGGAACCCCTTGTGGTAAAACCAAGATAACCACCAGTAGGAGCAGAGCCTGGATCTTGAGAATATATTTGTGCGATAGAATCAAATGATGCAGTATTAAACTGAATTTGTTCTTTTAAATCTTTCAGGAAGGCAATGGTTATAGAATCGGATTTAGCTCCAGCAGAAAAAGGTATTTCAATAACGCTGAAACTATATTTTTCGGGCGAAGAGGGAATAGAATCTTTAAAGGAACTGTAAAACTGTAATACCTCAATACGACTCACATCAACATGTTGGATTTTAGAATATTGAAATCTTTCAACAACCATCATGTCTCGTATATCCTGCCAATAATCTGCTTTTATTTGTCTCATTGACATTCCCGCCATTTCTAAGAACATTTCTTCAGATCCAGCTTTAAAAATAAAATCCTCAATCTGCTGATTTAATGCCCGGTCTACTTCATCATTAGAGACTATAATATTAGTGTCTTTTGCAGCAACATCCAATACAGCATATTGATTAATAATATTATCAAGCGTTGTAAGGTAAATATTTTCAAAAAGATAGGGATTTGTAGACGGGTCAACACGCCGCTCCATTGCAACAAACTGAGCCTGCTGCAGCACATCGCTGTGAAGAACAATGTTTTTGCCCACAATAGCAGCCACACCATCCACCTTCCCCTGCGATAAACACAGACTGAAAAGGATAAAAATAAATATTACCAACCTCTTCAATAACATTATTTAGTACAACAAGCCAGTATTTTTAACAATGTTATATTTATTTAACAATTCTTCGACACCAACCGCTTTAGCCTCAGCCTGCCCCTCTTTTATCAATAAAGATTCGATTCGAACATAAACGCGATTAAGAATTATGGGTGTAGCAGAAATACGACTAACAAGTTGAATAATAGTAAAACTATTATTAGAAGATGTCAAAACAGGGCTGATTTCCCCCTCATCCAACAGGGAAGCAGCATCAAAGAGTGGTCTATCATTACTCCTTGGAAAGGGACCAAAAAGTCCTCCACCATCAGAATTAACAGAGCTGTATTGTTGGGCTAATAAAGTAAAATCTGCACTAGAATCAAGGAGGCCCAACAGGCTGTCTGCCAACTCTCTATTAGAAACCTTTATTTTTCTAATTACTATTTTATCCTCTTCCATATATTTATCATGTTTATTTTTTTCATAATACCTTGAAACGGCAAGCGTATCAGGTTTAGGCACAGAATTTACCAAACGTTTTAAGTAGGCGTCGTATAATAACCCTGAAACCGTTTCTCTCCTTTTGTGTTTATAGGAGAAATTATTATCTACACCCCCTGCAAAACCCTCATGAACAGCAATATCTTGAAGAATTATGGTTTTTAATGCAGATGTAATTTTGTCAACCGAATCAAGTCGAGGCTGTCGAGATGAGGGTACTCGTTCAAGCTTAGTGGCAAACCATTTAGGCCCATATCCTTTGCCGTCATAAACACAAAGAACACCCAGACCCTCCAAAGAATTTAGAAGAGAAGCAGAACCCATTCCACTGGTTTCTGATAAAAGACTTTCTTGTTTATGACGATCATAAGCGCTTAAAATCAATTCAATACCAGCACTGTCAAAATGAACCCCATATTTACTAATTTTATTAGAATCATAATTAAGAGCAGCCTCACGCAATCGGTCTCGTACACTATTTTTAGAAATATTTATGATATAACTTTCATACGCATCATCAGACATGTATTGAAGCTCAGAAGGACGAACATCTGTAATTAAAATTAAATGATAACCAAAATTAGTTAAAACAGGAGCCGACAATACCCCCACCTCCAACCCAAAGGCGACCTGCTGAAACTCTGGCACTGTAGCACCCCACTGAACCCAGCCAAGAGACCCGCCATTTGTTATTGCACCGGGGTCATCAGAATATTTTTCTGCTAAAACACTAAAGCTCTCTCCAGCACCAGACTCACTTTTTATTTGTTGAGATAAAAGAAGCGCCTCGTCCAAAGTTCTCTGAGGAGGTTTGTTAAGATGTGCCCCAGCGTGACCTATAAGAATATGACTTGTAAACAACTCCTTCTTTGCATTCTCCCTGGCAGCATTTAAATCATCAGGCGCTATTAAAGGTGCTGCAACAAAATGTTCATAGGATTCGTTTACCAAAATTTGTAAAGACCTGTCTCTAATTTTTACAGCAACATCGGGTTCATTTTGAAGGCCTAATTTTTCAGCCTCAAGAATACATAATTCTCTTTTAACAAAGTCTGTAAACATTTTGTCTTTTTGAAGACTATCAGCCCGCTCCCACTGTTTTTTTGGATAGCGGGAGTAAAATGAATATAAAGAATATTCATTTTCATTAATCGTTAGAATAGTTCCTTCAGAGGCACAAATAAAGGAGAAAAAGCTTATGAGTAATATTTTTAACATCAATCCATCCTGTTTAATTAACTTTTACCAAAGCGTCAAATTTACCAAAAAAACGAGAAAAGATTGAATAACTATCTTCATTATTTTCTAAATGAATACATAAAGACAAAACAGTCCTTATTGTGGGAATAATATGATATTTAACATTTCTTTCTTTAAAAAAATTATCAGCATAATCAAGCACCGCAGCGGCATAGTAATTTTCTTCTCGACTTTCAATAGAACAAACAACACCGCAATGACGGCGAACCAAAGAACAAATACCAACCCTTGATGCAACCAGACGCAAACGAGCCTCTTTGATTAGGTTTGTTAAGGATTCAGGAGCGGGACCAAACCGATTTACTAAATTAAATAAGATATCGTCCAATTCTTTATCCATAGCTGCAGATGCGAGACTTTTATATACTGACATTCGAACACTTTCGATTGAAATGTAATTTTCAGGAATAAAACGTTTTTTGTATAACCCAACAACAACATCCTCTGGTAAAATTCGAAATCCCGAACCCAACTTGCCTGATTCATGAAGCACCCTTTGTACCATCCGGGTGTACATTTCATATCCCATTGAACTGCTGCCCCCAGATTGCTTATATCCAAATAGTGCGCCCGCTCCCCGTATTTCCATATCGGTCATTGAAATATTATAGCCAGAACCAAGACTGATATTTTCTTCAATTGATTTAATTCTTTTTAATGCTTTCTCAGATAATGAAATTCTTCTGGGAATAAGCAGATATGCATATGCCTGTTGCAGCCCCCTGCCTACACGCCCCCTCATTTGGTAAAGTTGAGAAAGCCCAAATAGATGTGAGTTGTTGATTATAATACAATTAGCAGCAGGCACATCGATACCAGATTCAATAATTGAAGTACATATCAATACATCTATTTTCCCTGAGATAAATGCAACCATTTTATTTTCTATTTTCCCTGACGGTTCTTGACCGTGAATATAGTCCACATAATTTTTTGGAAACATTTTTTGTAATTTTTTGGAAACATTTTTTATGGTGCAAATATCATTATGAACAAAATATACTTGTCCACCCCTCCCAACTTCAAATTCGACGGCTTCTTTAATAATATCGTCGTTATAATATTCAATTTGTGTTTTAATCGGAAGCCTTAACCTTGGGGCAGTCTGCAGCATGGATACAGAGTAAATCCCTGATAGGGCAAGATTCATAGAGCGTGGAATTGGGGTGGCAGACATAGAAAGAACATCAACGCTACTTTTAAAATTCTTTATTTTTTCCTTATGCTTGACGCCAAAACGATGCTCTTCATCAATTATCAGTAAACCAATATTTTTCAAATATGTATCATCATTTAATATAGTATGTGTTCCAATTAATACATCATTCTTGTTTTCCTCAATATCCCTTTTTACGCCGACCAACTCCTTTTGAGATCTAAAACGAGAAACCATGTCAACTGAAATAGCATTGGGTTCAAGACGTGCACAGAATGAAGATTTTAATTGGTTTGCCAGAATTGTGGTTGGTGACAAAACCACGACTCTTTTTTTTGACAACACAACCCTAAAGGCGGCTCTAATTGCAAGTTCAGTTTTACCAAAGCCTACATCCCCACACAACAACCGGTCCATAGGAGAATTAACAGAAAGATCATTAGAAATTTCATTCCAGGAACGAATTTGGTCAGGTGTATCCTCAAATGGAAAGGATGATAAAAATGGTTTTTCCAGCGTTAAATCTTGAGAATAAGAAGGCCGTAACAAATCATTTCGTTTTACATATAGATTGAGCAATTGTTGTATTATTTCTTCCGCCCGCTTTTTAGCAGCAATCTTTTTACGAGCCCAATGGTTTTTTTTGGAAAGAGAATCCAATGCTACATGTTCTGTGTCAGCAGGAGCAAAAAATGTAATCAAATCCAGACAGCCTGTATCTACTGAAACTACTCCGCCATCATCATATTTTATTGAAAGCAGTTCCTGTGCTTCACCCACGTCTTCCTTTAAAACCAAGCCCAAACAGCAACCCACACCATGATCTCTGTGCACAAGATAATCGCCCCGCTTGATTTCTGACAGGTCTAAAGGCTTATAAGCCTGTTCCTTTTTATGAGGGGGAAGCCCTTTTTCTATAAACCACGGAGGAACAGCAATATTATTATCTTCGTCAACAATTCCAACAGATGACAGATCGTTTTCTGAAATAACAGATTTAAATGCCCCCTCCTTCATATTATAAAATTGTCTATGAGTTACGGTTTGTAAATGCAAATGTTTTTGAGAAGAAGAAGTATCGCCAATACACAGCTGGTCCGATTCATCCAAAACCATCTGTAAATATTGAGTAAGGGAAATATCTGCAAGCGATAAAGGTTCATTATCTGCAATAGAAGACAAGGTAAAATTATCAACTTCAGCAGTGGTAAGCTGGCTATCTATATTAAAACGAAAAACAATTGGAATATCATCCAAAAAGTTAATTCTGTAGGGACAAATAGAAGAAAAAGGAAAAACATCAATTATACCCCCACGAATAGAAAATTCGCCTGGTATTGTAACAAAATCTACCAACACAAAATTTTCTAAAACCAAAAACTCATGACAATCGTCAAAAGAAACAGCAGAAGAAAACGTCAATATGTTTTCAATACCACAGCCCAAAACAGGCAGGGACAACCCGCCCTCCGAACATAAAATTGTTTGTATCTTTTCTAATCCGCCGGCCAGGAGTTCTTTTGCCCGCACAGTCAGGTGGTTTTCAGCATCGGAGAACCCGGAAGGCGTATTTTTTTTGGTATTTGGCTGTGCTATAAAAACAACTGAATCATCGTTCCAGATAGAGGATAAATATTTAGATATTGAAGAAAATCTGTTACCAGGAACGGTAATAAGCAGCTTGCGATTGACGGCGTTTATTAGTGGTGCAAAAAGGTCTGGATGAAATCCATGAATAAGCAAACCCTCTCCAGAATTCAGAGAAGATATGGCGTCAGAAATAGTGGTTATAGGGGATAACTGTTTCACGTGAAACAGTGTTATGCAGAGGATTTAAGAAAAATAGCTAGAACGCCTATATCAGACGGGCGTACGCCAGCTATTCTAGAAGCCTGGCCGAGCGTTTCAGGCTTGACCCGGTCCAGCTTTTCCTTAGATTCTGAAGAAAGGCTGGTCAATGAAGAGTAGTCGAAAAGATTTGGAATTTTAACAGTCTCCATTTTCTTTAATTTGGTTACCCGAGCATTTTCTATTTTTACGTATCCCTCATATTTAATATCTGTTTCTGCAGTAAAAATGGATTCATAGGGGTATTTTTCTAAATTGAACTTTCCTTTAGTACAATTAAAGATTGTATTCTCCGGACGTTTCAGATAATCGGCAAGAGGTGTATTCTTACCATCCAGACTCACCTTAATTTTATTAAAATAATTTTTAATTTCAGAAACAGCATTTTTAAAAGTATTATATTCTGCATATTGCTCTCGTTTAACCAGTCCCAAATCATGGGCAATTTTTGTTAAGCGTATAGCAGCATTATCAACCCGAAGAGACAGTCGGTATTCTGCACTGGAGGTGAACATACGATAAGGCTCGTTTATATCTTTGGTAATTAAATCGTCGATTAGTACACCAATATATGCCTTGTCTCTACCTAAGATGAGTGGATCTTTTTCCAAGAGCTTTAGTCCGGCATTTGCGCCTGCAATTAGCCCCTGAGCGGCAGCTTCTTCATAGCCAGAGGTACCATTCATCTGCCCCGCAAAATACAAGCCGTTAATATCTTTTGTTTCCAATGTGCTTTTTAATTGAGATGATGGAAAATAATCATATTCAATTGCATAGCCCGGACGTATTAATTCTACATCTTCAAGACCTGCAATACTTCTCAGGGCAAGCTCTTGAATTTGTTTAGGCATACTTGTAGAAAAACCATTTACATAAATCTGATTGGAATTATGCCATTCAGGTTCAAGGAAAAGTTGATGTTTCCCCCTATCTCTGAACCTCACAATTTTATCTTCAATACTGGGACAATAGCGCGGTCCAACACCGCCAATATTTCCCGAATACATAGCAGATTCATGTAAATTATCGGCCAAAATCTCATGAACATTTGTATTTGTATCCACAATATGACAGGGAATATTTTTTGGCTCAAAAGGACGCTTTGTAAGTATTGAAAACGGCACGGCATGCTCATCGCCATCAGCCCGCTGCAAATCATTCCATTTTATAGAAGAGGACAAAAGGCGGGGTGGAGTTCCAGTTTTTAAACGGCAAACCCTAAACCCTTTATTAACAATGGCATTAGATAGTCCAATTACAGCTCGCTCCCCAAACCTTCCAGCAGAATAATGTTCTTTTCCTATATGTATTAATCCGTTTAAAAAAGTGCCTGAACAGACAATTAAAGCGTTGGTTTTTAATGTCCCGCCATTTCGCAAAAGAACACTGGAAACAGACCCTTTATCAACAGAGAAGTCAACAACCTCATCTTGTATAATTGAAATATTTTTGCGTGTAAAAAGTATTGACTGAATATAGTGTGCATATTGATGTTTATCAATTTGTGCTCTTGGTGACCAAACTGCCCGCCCTTTTGATTTATTGAGCATTTTAAATTGAATCCCGCACGCATCAGCAGCCTGAGCCATAATACCACCTAATGCATCTATTTCTTTCACCAAATGACCCTTGCCAAGTCCACCTATTGCCGGATTACAACTCATTCTGCCAACAGCGTTTTTGTCCATGGAAACAAGCAATGCTTTGATTCCAAGGTTTGCAACAGCGAAGGCTGCCTCCACCCCGGCATGTCCACCGCCAACAACAACAATGCTTTTAATATTCATTTGCCCACACAAAAATTAGAAAAAATATTTTGAACAACTTCTTTATTGGGAATTTCTCCAACCACATCTTTAATAGCCACAACAAAACCATTTAGTGTTGATGCCACTATATCTGTTTCTATTCCCTCTTTCAATTGATCAATAGCCTCATTCAAGCACAGCGCAGACTCTTCCAATAAACCTCTTTGACGTTGAGTTATCATAAAGCCATGCGTATGATCTGCAAGATTGATATTATCAAGAATATATGTGGAAATAGATGTTAACAACTTGTTTATTCCGGTGTTTTCTTTAGAAGAAGTGTAGATAATATCATCTTCAGTTGTCGAGGGAACACGTGCTAAATCAGACTTAGATTTTACTAAAATATAATGATGTTGATATCTTTTCATAAGATCAGTTTTAATTAGAACATTTGGATCTTCATCATCAACCAATAAACACAAATCTGCCCGATTTAATTCAGAAATAGTTTTTTCAACACCAAGGTTATCAAGTTGTTTTTTAGACTCCCAAACGCCAGCAGTATCTACAAGACACACAGGCACTCCTTCTAATTCAAACCAGGACTCAACCGTATCTCTAGTGGTTCCTGCTATCGGTGAGGTGATGGCTCTATCGTGCCCAAGGATGGAGTTAAACAAACTTGATTTACCAGTGTTGGGGCGTCCCAAGATGATTATTCTAATACCAGAAAAGATTTTATTCCCAACTACAGAAGAGTCAACAATTTGGTTTATCTGAGACTGAACATCTTCAAGCATTATGCGAACAGTAGAATAAGAGGTTAGGCTAATTTCATCCTCTGAAAAGTTTAATTCATTTTCTATAATTGAAAGGACATCTATTATCTTAGATTTGATCTCTCCAAGCAATTTAGACACCTTCCCCTCCAAATGAAGCAGGCCCAATTCTGTAGCACGGGAAGTTTTTGAATAAATAATTGCAGAAACAGATTCTGCCTGCAGCAAATCCATTTTTCCATTTAAGAATGAACGATAAGAAAATTCACCGGGTTGAGCAAGCCTTGCACCACCGTCAATAGCCGCCTGCACAATTGAATTTTTAACAGCAGTTCCACCGTGACAGGAAATTTCAATTATATCTTCGCCGGTGAAACTACCAGGAGCTTTAAAATAGGTTACAATAGCCTCGTCCAGAATATGATTATTGTTTGGATGATAGAGCTTGGTAAACAATGCAAACCTGTCTTTAGGTTTTTTGTGGGTGAATTCTTTAAATAGCGGTTTTAAATTTTTTCCTGAAAGCCGTACTACTGCCAGGGCTCCAATTCCAGGAGGAGTGGCAATTGCTACAATGTCTTCTTGATCATAGGGCAACATTTCACTTGCAATTTATTATTGCTTAGCAAGCTTATTTTTAATGCTGCGCTGTTGGAAGAAGCTCAACATATTATAAGCGGTATAATACAAATTTAATCCAGATGGAAAGGTATTAAAAAGCAATATGAA
>CAZGBZ010000014.1:0-19885 GCA_964524135.1 uncultured bacterium | reverse complement strand
TATTAGAAATATCAGATGACAATGTAATCAATGGCAATCCTAAAATCACAAGAGAATCAGTCGGTAATATTGATTTATTAATAGAAGTTGGAGAATGTGCAATTGTAATTTAGAACAAAATAAAATCAGGAATAAATGGTCAAAAAAATAACGGTTATTCACAGTTGGAAAAATATGTAGATATAACCATTGAATATTTTAAAAACTCAAATCGTGTACTCTATTTTTACATATTACGACCCGATTACAACAATGAAGATTATACAGTATTCACTGAAGGAAACAGGTATAGAGAAATTAAATATTCTAAAATATTCGAGATTATTAAAAAAAGAAATTCTGGTTCACA
Source organism: uncultured bacterium (assembly GCA_964524135.1). Lineage (GTDB taxonomy): Bacteria > Fidelibacterota > Marinisomatia > SCGC-AAA003-L08 > D37C17 > D37C17. The sequence goes on along the minus strand of CAZGBZ010000014.1, from coordinate 19,536 downwards.
TTTTGAAGAGTTTAAAAGAGTTGTAAAAAAACATTCAGCTGAATACGATAATGAGTTATTTGAACTAATGAATGATAGATTTATTGAACAAATTAGAAGTAAACAATAACAAATGCCAGCAGGTAACAATGTATATAAAAAATTGCCGAAATTGTAGTAGAATCAAGTATTGTAGACCAATTGAACATTGTCGTAAATTGGAAAATGAGTGCTTCGAAATCGGCAACTTTTCATATACTAACCGATAAAACGTATTAAAACACTTTTTATCAAGCACGTTATTTACAATTAATTAATCCCCAACTGCTGTTTCACTACTTCAAAATCTGAAGTAGGCAGTTTGCAGGAAAAGTTCTGGCAGACATACACTCGGGGGCTGCCATCTTTATTAGGCTCATAAAATCCCACAAATGGGATGGTATTTTTCAGGCTTTCTCCCCCGCTTTTACCAAATACAATTACGCGATTAGGCATATAAATGGTTTGAATATCCTCCAGCATTTTCTGAGTAGCAGGATTATTTTCATCACCAAAAACCAATACTTCATGGGAGGGTCCAAAGGCAAACTCTGCCGCTTGCATCATCATGGAATATCCAGACGAACTTCGGTTTAAATAGCCGGAAAAGGCATTCAATATCTGAAAGGCGATATCCTCAAAATCAGGGCGGGATGTCATTCGGGCCAAACGAATGAAATTGAATGCGGAGACAGAATTCCCTGATGGAATTGCACCATCATAGACCTCTTTACTCCTCACCAATAACTGTTCTCCCGATGAAGCCGTGAAGTAGAAGCCATGATTATCAAAATCCCAGAATTGGTCAATTTGATACTCGGAAAGGTCCATGGCTATTTCCAGATACTTTTCATCATAATTCATTTCGTAGAGCTCAATGAGTGCCCAAATGGTAAACGCATAATCATCTAATACTCCAGTTAAACCAGATTTTCCATTGCGGTGGCGTTTCATGAGACTGCCGTCTTTTTTCATTAAATTATCCAGGAGAAAATCCATTGCCTTGATTGATGCCTGGGAATACATATCATAATTTAATACTGTCCCTGCTCGTGCCATGGCAGCGATCATGAGACCATTCCAATCGGTGAGAATTTTATCATCTTTCTGGGGGTGTACCCGACCTTCCCTTACATTAAATAATTTAATTCTAATTTCCTCTATTTTATCACTCACCTCATTTTCAGTCAAATTAAACTCACTGGCAAGTTGAGCCATATTCTTGGTTAAATGAGGGATATTGGTTTTATGGCGATAACCTTCATTCCAATTGCCCCCTTTTCTGATATTGAAAACCTTCTGGTAAAATTCAGAATCTTCCGCGCCCAGAATTTCATCCAATTCAATTACATTCCAAACATAGAATTTACCTTCTTCACCTTCACTGTCTGCATCTTCCGCCGAGTAAAATCCGCCTTTTGGAGAGGTCATATCCCTGAGTACATAATTTAAAATCTCTTCTGCCACAGTGGAATAATAGGAATCTCCAGTGGCCTGATATGCATCTAAATAGGCTTGTACTAAAATGGCTTGATCATAGAGCATCTTCTCAAAATGAGGTACCAGCCAGCGGGCATCGGTGGAGTAGCGATGAAAGCCAAATCCAACTTGGTCGTACATACCACCGTTGCGCATGGATTTCAGGGAATGCTCTGCCATAGTAAGGGCATGATCCGTACCGGTTTGTCTCCAGTATTTTATGAGAAATGAATAATCATGGGCTTTGGGGAATTTAGGCGATTTTCCAAACCCACCCTGCTTTGCATCATAGCGATTAGAGAATGCATTAAATGCCTGGTTGGCTACATTTTGAGAGATTTCTCCAGCACTGGTTCGATTGGTCTGATTTCTCTGGAGCCGTTTGGTGAGATTAAGTGCATCGGTTATAAGGGAATCACGATTGCTCTGCCACATTTCTTTCACTTTGGGGATAAGCTCCATCATTCCGATTCGCCTACCTCTGGATGTCTTAGGAAAGTAGGTTCCGGTAAAAAAGGGCTGTTTGTCCGGAGTCATAATAACCGTCATGGGCCAGCCACCGCGATTGTTCATCATTTGAGACACTTCCATATAGACATTATCAATATCCGGGCGCTCTTCCCTGTCCACCTTCACGCAGACAAAAGCATCATTCATGAGAGCTGCAACCTCAGTATTTTCAAAGGACTCATGCTCCATCACATGGCACCAATGGCAGGTAGTATATCCAATAGATAGAAAAATGGGCTTATCCAATTCTTTTGCCTTGTCAAATGCCTCTACACCCCAAGGGTACCAGTTCACCGGATTGGCAGCATGTTGCAGCAAATAGGGACTGCCCTCAAAAACCAACCTATTCCAGAGTTCACCACCATCATCTGGTAGTTTATTTAATTCTTCCATTGACGGTGGAATTGGCCTGCCTTGCAGGTCTAAATTGTAATTAGCATTATGTAAAGCGATATTTTCTGAGCCCATTAATAGCCCTCCTGCTAAAAGTAATAATTTCATAGAATACATGGGATTAAATTAGAGATGTTTGCCTACGAAAAACACGAATTACACAAAAGAAATTTGTTGAAGTTAATAAGACCAAATATGATTTTCAACTATTAATAGAATTGTCTTCAAAAAAAATAATTTCCCTAGAATTTAAATACCTGATACAATCTAACATTACTGGATTTAATAAATTAAGATGGGGATAGTAGGTTTGTTTGGCTGGACAGTAAAAATAGTATTTAAGAGGAAATCCGCCTTTTCAATTTTATTGGAATTAGAGCAGAAATACTCCAGTATCACTTCACCAGAATTCACACTATCACCCACCTTCTTATGAAAAATGATTCCTACCGTTGGATCTAAAATATCATCCTTATTAACTCTACCACCACCCAACTGCACTACAACCTTTCCCAATTCAAGAGTATTAAACCCAGAAATATACCCGTCTTTTTCAGCAAATATTTTTCGTCTATATTTGGGTGTGTGAATACTGGGATCTGCTTTACTTTCGAATGCTCCCCCATGAGCTACTACCATTTCTTTAAATTTTTCCAATGCTGAACCATTTTCAATTTTGGATTTCAGTTTTTCTTTCGGATTTTCAATTCCTGCAATTTCCAAAGCTTTTGATCCTAAATGATAGACCACTTCCATGAGGTCGGATGGTCCATTTCCATTCAAACATTCTACACCTTCAAGCACTTCACACCAAAGTCCCGCAGTATTCCCCAATGGTTGATTCATATCCGTAAAACTGGGTGAAACTTTTAGTCCATAAAGTTCCCCCACTTCTTTTAACAGTTTTCCCAACTCTTTAGCTTGAGTGAGAGTTTTCATGAATGCTCCATTACCTACCTTAATATCCAACACCAAACCTTTGATGCCTTCCGCAATTTTCTTGCTCATAATGCTGCCACAAATGAGTGGATTGGATGCCACTGTATTGGTAATATCCCGCAATGCATAGATTTTTCTATCGGCTGGACAAATTTCTTCGGTTTGCTCCATTATTGAGATACCAACAGTTTTTACAATATTTTTAAATTCTGCTAAAGAAAGGGCTGTTTTATATCCGGGGATTGATTCCAATTTATCAATGGTACCGCCAGTATGAGCTAAACCCCTGCCTGCAAGCATGGGAACATAACATCCACAAGCCGCCAATAATGGACCCAGTATCAGAGATACCTTATCTCCAACTCCGCCGGTGCTGTGTTTATCCAACACATACCCCGGTAGATTTGAAAAATCAAGGGTCACGCCAGAATCCACCATAGCTCGGGTATAATTTAAAGTTTCCTCATGGGACATACCATTTTGAAAAACAGCATTCAACCAGGAGGTCATTTCATCATCTGAAATTAACCCAGAAGTATAGCCATTAACCATATCTTGGATATTGGCATTAGATAAAATTCCTCCGGACTGTTTTTGGTGAATGATAGATTCTAATGAGAACAAAGGGGTGATTATCTTACTTTAATTCGTTTAAATAAATAGCCGCTAAGTCAATATATTCTTGTGGTCGCTCAAGGATCATTTCTCGTTCAACATCTTTAACTTCTCGAACCACCTTCCCGGGAGATCCTACCACCAATGAATTTTCAGAAATAATCATATTGGGTGGAATCAATGCTCCAGCGCCAATGAGAGACCCTGCACCTATTACTGCATCATCCATTAAAATGGCACCCATTCCTATTAAACAATCATCCTCAATTGTGCAGCCGTGAATTATAGCACCATGTCCAACCGTAACACCACTCCCAATTTTGGTTGGAGAGACAGCAGTTGTAACATGTACCACGGAATTATCTTGAATATTTGTGCGGTTACCTATTTTGATATAATGCATATCTCCCCGCAAAACAGCCCCAAACCAAACATTCACTTTATCTCCTAAAGTCACGTCTCCAATGACCATTGCATTTTCCGAAACATATACATTATTACCCAACTGAGGTTGTTTATTTTGAATATTTTTAATCATTTATTTTCCATTTTTATTTTTTAGTAAATTTAATAAATCAAAGTTTATAGTTCGCTGTTCAAGAGATTGCCAATAACAAATAAATAAACCAAATATTCCTAAAACCAGGTTTGGAAGCCACATTGATAATGCTGGGGACAGTAATCCTCTATCTGCAAATTCTTCTCCACCAATGAGGAATGCCCAGTATATGATAAAAAATCCCAAACTGAAAGCCATGCTTACTGCAAATCCCCCCTTTCTTGCCACCATTCCAAGAGGAGCTCCTATGAGAATAAAAATGATACTGGCAAAGGGGATAGAAAATTTTTTATGGAGTTCAACCAAATATTTATTGATGGAATTTTTATAAGATTTTATCAATGAAAAATCACTTTCAATACCCCTGGAAAGATTCTTTAACCTGCGTTTAACTCGGGTAATGGTTCCCCCTTCTATATTCTTTACAGAATCTGCAATTACTACCTCATATTGAGATAATACTTGCTGCGCAAAATTTGGATTTAAATTAGTTAAGCTATCAATGCCTGAGTCAATTTCTAATTTTTCAGCTTCATTAATAAGTCGGTTTCGAATTCGCAAATGTGTATTGGTTATTTTTAGTTCATAGGATTTAATTTTAGCTTTTATCATGGCATAGGTCATTTCCCGATCGCCTCTGATTTTACTGTCTCTTCTACTCATGACCATATTATCCACAGGTATCATTACCTGATATTTATCGTAATAAATCTGCCTATATTCATTTTTTTCATTCCCAATATATTCATGTATGACACCATCAACTAAATGCAATACAACACCGTCATCTACTGCTGAAACGGTGCCGGAGGATGCAATAATAGTCTGTTGTTTTCGTCCTTCCTTACTGCTGAAAATTGTAATATCACTAAAAACTTCACCATCACGACTGCCTAACAGAAAATTATATTGAGGAATGGCGTCTATAAAATATCCCACATCAAAATCTAAATCAGGGCGTTTTCGGCTGATATCTGAGGAGAGCATTCTTGCTTTGTGATTCATCTCGGGCAGAATTTGATTATTGAAATACATCATAAGCCCTGCAATCACACAACTGAACAAAATAGCCGGCATCATAAGTTTAAAATAACTTACTGAAACTGACCGCATAGCTGATATTTCATTATCCGCTGAGAGTCTGCCGAATGCCATAAGGGTGGCTACCAAAATAGCCATAGGAACGGCCAGGGCAAGTATCCAGGCTAAATTGAGAAAGACATATTCCAATATTAGAGAAAATTCCAATCCTTTCCCTAAAAATCTATCCATACTTCGAAGCAGAAAATTTGCCAATAAAATAAAGAGTAATACCAATAACGCCATTATAAATGGAGTTAAATGTTCTTTAATAATATATTTATTGAGGGTATTCATTAATTGAAATTAGGAAATGAGAGCTTAAATGAAAATTATTTTAAGGGCTAAGGGAAATAATGAGGTTTAATCCATTATTTTTTCTAAAGCTGAATGCTTTAAGTCTGGTGTAATATTTTTTGCTTTTTTGTAATATTTTTTTGCTTCATCTATTTGATCAATATCGAATTTCAGAATTGCTAATTCAATTATACATTCAACATACTCTCCATCAATATCCAATGCTGAAAGAAATTGCTGTTCCGCATCCTCATAATCTTTCATTTTAACCATAATCATACCCAATTGATAGTGAGTAATGGAATCACCATAATTGAGATCCAATGATTTTTCTAAATGGAGGCGGGCATTATCAATTTGATTTTCCTGTGATAATAGAATTCCATAATCCCGTTGTACTTCAGAAGATATTGGATTCATTTTTATGCTAAGGCTTAATGATTCCAATGCTTCTTTTATTTTATTTTGATTAAGAAAATATTTGGATTGTTGAAAATAGACGTTGGCACAATGATTCTTTTTTTCCTGCACCTTCATGAACTGATCTTTTGCATTTTGGAATTGAAATTTTTTTAACAATTCCTCACCCCTTTCATCCAATTCCAAAGCTGATTCACTGTCTGACTGAATAGCCGCATTAAAATGATTTTCTACATTTTGAAAGTCTTTTTCATCTTGGTACAAAAGTGCGAGTTGAAGATGTGCCTCAGAATATTTAGGATCAGCTTCTAATGCTTTTATGAAAAGACTTTTCAGATCAGCTTGCAAGTTTTCTATTATGAACCAACGCTGGCTTCTTTTTTATTTGAGTTATTTTCTTCCGCTGAAATAGTACCTGTTTCTTTTAAAAGCATCGCCAAATGAAAATGGGCTTTTGAGTAGTCATTTACAATTTCAATTGCCATTTCGAAATGTTTTTTGGCGTCCTCATATTTTTTCTGGATTTTGTACATAAGGGCCAGGTTATAATGTGCTTTAGAATATTTTTTATCCAAACCTATGGTTTGTTTATAATGATAAATTGCATCTTCATATTCTGGTTTTCGCACTAAGGTTCCATCTTTATCATTTTTCAATCCACCAGCTAACAATTTACCCAAATAATAATGTGCATCAGCAAAACTTTCATCGATATCAATTGCAGTTAAATAATTCTTTTTTGCTTTCTCATAATCTTCAGGGTCAATGAGTAATTTTGCCAAATGATAATAGGCTAAGGTATGATTTTGATCAATATCGGTTGCTTTCTCAAGATTATTTTTTGCCTCTTCAAAATCTTCCAATTCAGCTAATAGTAATCCAAAATGATAATGAGCATTGGCAAAATTCTGATCCAAATCAATGGCTTTAAGAAAGTGCTCTTGTGAAGTTTTATGGTCTTTCATTGCATGTAGGAGTAAGGCATAATTGAAATGAGCTACGGGAAATTCCGGACGAATTTCAATAGTCCTTAAGAAATGTTCCTTTGATTTCTCAAACTTCTTTTTATCTTTTAAAATGAGTGCTAACTCATAATGTGCATCAGCAAATTCTGGATGAATCTGAATTGCTTTTTCTAAATGCTCCTGTGCGTTCGACATAATATTTCCTTTTTATTTAAATTTATTTAGACGTGGCTACCCAAACACCATCCCAGTCTTTTGGATCTCTTTTTTTCAATATTCCACACCGTTCAACATACATATTAGATGCTTTATCATCTGGGTTACCCTTCTGGGCTTTTTTAAATTGCGTGATCGCCTTATCCCAATTTCCTTCATTATAATATTCGATTCCATTATTAAACATTTCCAGTACTTCAATCATATTAGGAAAAGTTTCCTTTGTATGATAATCAAGCACTTCATATACACCCACCGGAACCGTTTTCCCTTTTACAACTACTCTGTCAACCTGTCGGGTTCTATAGGTAGCCTTCAATGCATGAAAAGTATATTCACTCATCAAAATATGAGCACCGTATTTCTTACAAGAGCTTTCTACTCTCGCTGCTAAGTTTACTCCATCACCAATAACGGTATAGTCCATACGTTTCGGTGAACCAATATTACCGGATACGATCTGATCTGTATTCAATCCCATTCCATGATCAACGGGTGGCAGCCCTTGAGATTTTCTAAGGACATTAAATTCATTTAATCCAACCATCATTTGAATAGCTGCCCTCAGACCTCTATCAGGATCATCGTCATGGGCTACAGGTGTTCCGAATATTGCCATAATTGCATCACCAATAAATTTATCTAACATGCCACCCTCATCTTGAATACAATCCACCATAATGGTAAAATAATCATTGAGAAAGCCCACAGTACCTTGGGCACCTAAACTTTCAGTTAAGGTTGTAAAACTCCTAATATCTGAAAATAATACCGTACCTATACTTTCCTTTCCTCCCATAACATCTTCACCATCACCACCAGCCAACAATTGGTCTGCTAAATCAGCATCCATATAACGAGACATGGTGGACTTCATCCGTTTTTCACTGCTGATATCTTCGATCATTAATAGGGTACCTAAAGATTCATTTTCGCTACCAGTGAGGGGCATTATAGTTAAATTTGTAGAAATTTTTTCTCCACCAAATTCAAGTTCCGCATCTGCAAGGAATTCAATTTCTTCAATTTTGTCTATTTTTTCAACAATCCATTTATTTTTCCCTTTAAATATTTTCTTGAATTCCTGTTTCAAAATGTCCTGCTCAGATTCCATTTTAAGGATTTTTATTCCAGCTGGATTACATTTTTCTACCACGCCCTCACCATCCACTGTAATGACACCATTTGACATACTATTGAGCATACTTTCATTATAGTTCATAAGGCTCTGGATATTATCAAAAAGTGAGGCATTTTCAATACCAATAGATATTTGAGATGTAAATGCTGTCAGTCTGGAAACATCTTCATCACTAAATCCACCCCCTTGTTTATTGAGAACCTGACTTACACCAATTATTTTTCCATCTTTATTAGTTACCGGTGCACAGAGCATAGAACGAGTGAAGAATCCAGTCGATTTATCAACACCAGGGTTAAATCTCAGATCGGCATAGGCATGAGGGATATTGACGGTTTCACCTGATGTAAAAACATGCCCTGCAATTCCCATGTGATTGGGAAATCTCAGTTCCTGTGATAAGCCCTCGCCTACCATTGTAAAGAGTTCATTTGTCTTTTCATCATTAATAAATAAAGAAGATCGTTCTGCATCCAGCATTGTTGTAATTGTGGCAATAATTTTTGAAAGCAATGATGTTAGCTCCAATTCTGAAGAAATTTCGCTTACCAAATCCATAAACTCAAGTTCCTTTTTTCGAGCCTGCTCCATAGCCTCCAGCGCCACATGAGACTGAATAGCTATAGCAGCTTGTGCAGTCATCGCCTCTAAAAGATCTAAATCTTCCTCGGAAAACTGTCCGTCCAATTTATTCAATAGTTGAGAGACGCCAATCCTTTTTCCAGAAACTGTTCGAAGGGGGGTGCATAAAATACTTTTCGTCCTAAATCCAGTTCTAATATCAACATTTTTATTAAATCGATTATCTTTATACGCATCATGAACAATGGCACCTTCCTCATTGGTATATGCCCAACCTGCGACTCCTTTGGTATTCATAAATCTTATTTCACGCATAAAGTTTCCCTGGGCTACACGTGAGTAAAGTTCTTCCGATTTGGGGTCATTTAGGAAAATAGTACCACGTTCACATTTAATGATAGATGTGGTAATTCCAACCAAGGCTTCCAAGGCTTCATCTAAAGAATTGGTTATTGCCAAATCATTATTAACCTGTAATAATAATTCTGAGAATTTTTCTTTTTTACTTATTGGTGTTTTAGTTTTCGTTGCCATTTTGTACCTCTAACTTTTCTCTTAATGTATTAATAATTTCCTCTAACTGACTATGCTCGTCACGTTTTATTTTTGCCGCATTTTGGAGTTCTTCAATCCTTTGTGCTTCTTTTCTTTCAACCCTATCCCGTAAGGAATTAACTGTTTCCTTTAATTGTTTATTTACATCATTTACACTGGCTACCGATTTTTGGATTCTTTCATCAATATCTATTTGTGTCTTTTCCAAGGTATCACGCAAATTATTCACTGTACTTTTTAATTGTTTATTCTCATCATTGGCTCTAGCAACTGCTTTTTGGACTTGCTCCTCTTGCCCAATTTGAGTTTTTTCAAGTTCATCTCGGATGGTGTTTACAGTTCCTTTCAGCTGCTTATTCTCATCATTCACTATTGCAACATATTTTTGGATTCTCTCTTCGATGTCAATTTGACTTTTCTCTAGAGTATCACGTAAATTGTTTACGGTTGATTTTAATTGAGTCGTTTCATCATTTGCCCTGGCTACCGCTTTTTGGATTTCTTCTTCTCTTCCAATTTGTGTTTTTTCCAGCTCATCCCTAAGGGAATTTACTGTACCTTTTAATTGTTTATTCACATCATTTACACCTGCAACTGATTTTTGGATTCTCTCTTCAATATCTATTTGTGTTTTCTCCAGAGTATCCCTCAAGTTGTTTACAGTACCCTTTAATTGAACATTCTCATCGTTTACTCTGGCAACCGCTTTTTGCACCTCATCTTCTCTTCCAATTTGTGTTTTCTCAAGTTCATCGCGAAGGGAATTTACCGTACCTTTCAGCTGTTTATTCTCATCGTTCACTATAGATACCGAATTTTGAATTCTCTCCTCAATATCTATTTGAGTTTTTTCCAAAGAATCTCTTAGATTATTTACGGTGTCTTTTAGTTGAGTATTCTCGTCATTCACTCTGGCAATAGCTTTTTGAACTTCTTCCTCCCTGCCTATTTGAGTCTTCTCTAATTCATCCCGTAGAGAATTCACTGTACCTTTCAACTGTTTATTTACATCATTTACACTGGCTACAGATTTTTGGATCCTTTCCTCAATATTAATTTGGGTCTTTTCAAGGGTATCCCTGAGATTATTTACAGTATCTTTTAACTGGGTATTTTCATCATTTACCCGAGCTACAGCTTTTTGAACCTGCTCTTCTTGTCCTATTTGAGTTTTTTCTAGTTCATCCCGAATAGAATTCACAGTTCCTTTTAGCTGTTTATTTTCATCATTTACAATTGCCACTGCTTTCTGAATCCGCTCCTCAATATCAATTTGAGTTTTTTCTAGGGTATCACGAAGATTGTTTACCGTATCTTTTAGCTGGGTATTTTCATCATTTACTTGGGCGACAGCTTTCTGGATTTCCTCTTCCTTGCCAATCTGCGTTTTTTCCAATTCATCCCGTAAGGAATTAACCGTTCCCTTCAACTGCTTATTTTGATCACTTACCAATGCTACCGCTTTTTGGATTCGTTCATCAATATCTATTTGGGTTTTCTCTAGGCTATCCCGAAGATTGTTCACTGTATCTTTTAGCTGGGTATTTTCATCATTTACACGGGCAACGGCTTTTTGGATTTCTTCTTCCCGTCCAATTTGAGTTTTTTCCAGCTCGTCTCGTAACGAGTTTACAGTTCCTTTTAACTGTTTGTTAACATCATTTACTACTGCCACCGCTTTCTGGATTCGCTCATCAATATCAATTTGAGTTTTCTCCAAGGAATCACGAAGATTGTTTACTGTATCTTTAAGCTGGATATTTTCATCGTTTACACGGGCAATCGCTTTTTGGATTTCTTCTTCACGCCCAATTTGAGTCTTTTCCAGCTCATCCCGCAGGGAGTTAACAGTTCCTTTCAATTGCTTATTTTCATCATTCACCACAGCAACTGATTTTTGAATTCTCTCTTCGATGTCAATCTGAGTTTTCTCTAAGGTTTCCCGAAGATTATTTACGGTATCTTTTAGCTGAATATTTTCATCATTTACCCGAGCAACAGCTTTCTGGATTTCCTCTTCCCTGCCAATTTGGGTTTTTTCAAGTTCATCCCGTAGCGAATTAACTGTTCCTTTGAGTTGTTTATTTGAATCATTCACAACCGCCACCGCTTTCTGGATTCGCTCTTCAATATCAATTTGAGTCTTCTCCAGGGTATCACGAAGATTGTTTACTGTATCTTTTAGCTGGGTGTTCTCATCATTTACTCGGGCAACGGCTTTTTGGATTTCTTCTTCTTTGCCAATTTGCGTTTTTTCCAGCTCATCACGGAGAGAGTTTACTGTACTCTTCAATTGCTTATTTTCATCACTCACCAGTGCTACAGATTTTTGGATTCGTTCCTCAATATCTATTTGGGTTTTCTCCAAAGTGTCCCGAAGATTATTAACGGTGCCTTTTAATTGGGAGTTTTCATCGTTCACCATTGCAACAGCTTTCTGAATTTCCTCTTCCCTCCCAAATTGGGTTTTCTCCAGTTCTTCACGAAGGGAATTAACCGTTTGTTTAAGCTGTTTATTTACGTCATTTACTACCGCAACTGACTTTTGAATTCTATCCTCAATATCAATCTGAGTTTTCTCTAAAGTGTCTCGAAGATTATTAACGGTTCCCTTTAATTGTTTATTTTCATCATTTACTTTTGCAACTGCTTTTTGTACACCCTCCTCATGGGAAATTTTAGATTTTTCTAATTCCTGACGAAGTGAATTAACCGTTCCCTTTAATTGTTTATTCTGATCATTGGAGCGTGCCACCGCATGCTGAATTTCTTCCTCTTTACTAATTTGAGCTTTCTCCATTTCAGTTCGCAATGCACCTACTGTTGTCTGTAATTGAGTAATTTCATCCGCAGATTCAAAACGCGTTTTCTGGATTTTTTCCTCTTGTTTTATTTGGAAATTTTCCATTTGACTGCGTAATGCAGAAATGGTGATTTTGAGGTATTTATTTTCTTTCTCAAAATCGAATGGTTGGTTTGTTGATCCTGAAGAATCTGAGGTCACTTATAAATTTTCCTTACGCCATTTGTCATACCAATTATCCCCATCTTCCAATTCTTTCACCCCATCCCTTGCAGTTTTATATTTTGTAGGAGGTGAAGAATTATCTTTGTTAATTTTGGGAGTTTCATCTTCTTCAATATCAGGTATTTCAATTGTTTCTAAAAGATTAAACTTTTCATGCATTAATTTACGTAAAATATATTCCTGGGATTTAAGAGATGCAATTTTTTTAATTCCAATTATTAGGTTTGCTCTCTTTTTAATTTCCTTCCAAGTAAGTTTTTTTGCCCTTACTGGTTTCATTTCATCGAGAATATTATTAGAAATCATTGTATTAATTATTTCTAATACGGCGGGGATTGACCCTACTTGCACTTCTCTTTGTTTTCCCTCCCAATAGAATCTGGCCTTTATATAAAATGCATCTCCCATTTTTTTGTATAATAAGGATATTTTTTCGCCGGAAGGATGAAATGATTTTTGAATAGATTCAAAGTTTCTTTTAATTTTGGCTTTAATTTCATTCCGATTGGCTAAGGTGGATTGTATAATTTCTTCTTGCCGAATCTGTTTTCTTTTTAATCTGTCAGAATCTTTTTGTAAAGCCCGATATAATTTTTCCAAATCACCTCGATTTACATTAAGACGTCCCTTAATGAGTTGGTTATTTTCCAGAATTTCATTAAACAATGGTTCAGGCATTTTATTAAAAATAAGTTAAAAACTAAGAAGACAGATGCGTACCTATCCCCCATTATTCCGGTAGCATCCGAGCTGGATAATTTAGTTTCACCTCATTTTTTTAAACAATATAAATAATACCATTTGAATTATTTTTTACTACGCCATTTTCAGCATATCCCTCTTATATATTAATAACTATTAGGGGATATTATAATGTAAAAACCTATTAACGTGGACTGTATCACATATACTAAACTTTACTATTGCTATATTTGGTGAATTAACTTGAGGATTTATTATGAATGGAAATTACAAAACTATCAAAAGGGAGTTACTCTATTTATTTCTCTTTTCGTACTCCGCAATGTTTTGGGCGGCTGTTCTGCTAATATTATTCCAGTTTATGGGATAATATAAAAGCTGCTTACTGCTCTGATGAACTGGCTATTTTTTCCCAAATGGCCAAAGCCATCTGTACCACTTTTTCTTTTTAATGGGAGCATTTTCCTTATCATATTCAGCAAAAACCTTCTCCCCCACTTTCAATTCTATATATTGTAGTTTTTTCTCTAAACTGTCTTTTTGAACGGATAGGGAATCCATTTCTAATCGGGCTTGTTTTAATTCTGATTTTAAAGCTTCTGCCATACTTTTTGTATCTGCACTGGTAGTTAGGAATGTTTTGAGTTTATTGTTTTCATCAACTAATCGGCTGATTTCTTTTTTTGCAATTCTGATAACATCCTCTAAATCTGATGTTAATATTACAGCTTCCAATTTTCGATCTTCTAACCTCTCCAACTGTTCCTGTTCCTCTGCCAAGCGTAATGCGCGAATTCTCTCCATTCCCCATTTATCTGCTTCTTCTTCAGCAGTTAAAATGGCATTACCCAAGGCAGAAATAATTCGCTCAGCTTCTTTTTTTTCTTTTTGCCATTTATCCATTGCTCGATTTTCATGTGCAAGCCGTTTTGATTTACTCTTGGCATGAATCAGCCTTTCAACCTCTATTTGTGCATTCTCTATGGATTTCTCTAAGGAAGAAAGTGTTTCATCTCCCTTTCTAAGATAATCTACATCTACTACATCTTCGATAATTGTACGATTTTTTAATTCCCGCAGCCAATATTGGTTATATTTTATAATATATTGCTGGAATCCCCAAAAACCCAAATCATCATACTCACCACGGAGGACAACATCTGTGAGATCATGTTTAATAGCAAAAGATTTCAATGCTTCAAATGTAGCTTTACCCATAACACCATCTACTTGATTTTCTGAAAATCCCAATAGGATTTGAATATCAATTTTCCAAGGATCCGGAGTAGAAGTGTTCTCTGCAAAAAGCAGTATGCTAAAGGCAAAAATAAACAGATATTTAATAATATTATTTTGTCTGTAATGATTCATTTTAATGCATCAAAATTGGCAACTTTGGGGATGGATCATGTGTGTAAATTACAAAGCCATTTTTAAATTCATGGTAATAATTTCTCATTCCTATTTGAGTAAAACTATCTTTTCAATGTCAATTCTCTGTGCTGCTGGTAATTGGCCACCTTTGAATATAAATTGTAAAAAGTAAATACCGGACGAATATCCACCTGCATTCCAATGAATGTCATAAACACCTGGACTATGGAGTTTATTTATAAGTTGATGTACCATTCTACCCCTGACATCAAGTATCTCCATGGTAATTTGTGAGTGAAAAGGTGTCTCATAGCGGATATTAATAATGGGGTTAAATGGGTTAGGATATGCAGAATTTATTTTAAATTTTACTGGTATACCCGCCATCTCGGGTGGGAATAAATTTTCTTCATATATATATAATCCATTTCTTTTATTATTACTTCGGTAGGTACTCCAATAATTGCCTGTATTGCCCTGTTTCTTTATATCAATAATTTCAACACTTCCGCCTGAGCCAGCGATTATTTCTAAATCACCGTCCAAATCAATATCAATAATTGCCGGTGCAGTTGAAAAAGGATATTCGATTCCGATTGGGAAGTGATTGTAAACAGAGCCATCTAAATTGAATATTATTAACTCTCCTAACTCTGAAGTGATAGCAATTTCCGGATCCCCATCTCCATTTAGATCAGAAATAATTACTGACCCATTTATATTTCTCTCAACCTGAATGGGCCACCCGGGATAGGAATTTCCATTTAAATTTATAAAATAAATAAAATAATCATTTGCTGAAAAAAGTAGATAGGGTTTATTTGCTACATTAACAAATACCGGGGAAGAAAGAATTTCACCTCCAGTTGGGTAATTAAATAAAAGGCTTCCGGTACTAATAATCACATAAAGGGTATCATTGTTATTGCCCGCTGCAATAATCTTTTCCCCATTAAAATCTATAATAGATGGCGGGGATTGAAATTTATCCGTGGCAGTGTAAGGGAATCCTGCCGCGGTGGACCCATCATCTAAAATTAAATATAGATGGTTATCATCAGTCCCCAATACAATATCATCTTTTCCATTATTATTAAAATCAGCCAGAGCCACACCGTTTTTCACCTTTTCTCCCAATTCAAGGGGAAATCCATCAACCAAAGTTCCATCATGATTAATTACAAATAATTTATTGTTATTGGAATAGCCAGTAAATACCACTTCCAAATCTGCATCATCATCCAAATTCCCAATGGCTGGTGTACCAATAAGGTAAATCCCTACTGAGTTCGTATCATGGACTTCAGTATTAAAATCTACCTTCAACTCTCCATTCTCAAAAATATAAAGATGTTTACTTTTTGAGGTAATTACTACTTCCTTAGCCCCATTGCCATCCAAATCTGCGGCAGCTGGAGAACTCCAAATGGACTCACCGCTATCAAATGGAAATACCGTATTAATTACTTCAGTACCATCATTATTGATTATATGCACAAACCCAAAATCATCACCAAATATAATTTCCTTATCCCCATCATTGTCAAAATCTATTATTAAGGGGGTTGATCTTATTTTGTTGGTTTGTTTGGGAAATCCCGCTTGATTCAGGGAAACATCTAATGAAAATTGCTGATTATCTGAATAAGTGATTATGTTTTCGTTTTCCAGAAATTCTGCAATGAGGGTTACCTCAAATTCAGCCGGTACCATTTCATTAACATCCTCAATAGATAAAATAGTTTCAAAATCTAATGTTTCTGGTTCACCAGTTAAATATTCCAAAGAAAGGACATTTGGAGAAAAACTAACCAATTCATCATCTGAAGATAGCTCAGCCTGTATATTATTTAACTGACTTACATTGCCAAATATTTGAGTAGAAAATTGTATTTTTGCAGATTCACCGGGATTTAACACACCATCACTATCATCGTCTTCGCTTATTCCTGTTAATTCGATATTTAGAAAAAAGTTGACAAATTCAAACTGAATACTATCCCCAGCCTCTCCAATATTCTTAAGATGAAGACCCCCTTGAATATCTCCATAAATTCCATCGCCATTTAAATCTGTAAAATATTCTCCAAAATCGTAGATTCCATTTTCATTGTCATCTGTAAAAGGCTCAACCAGGAAACTGGAAGGGTCGGTACCATCATTCAATTGAGTTCTTCCAGATTCAGAGTGATATATTGCTTCTAATAAATTTCCATTTAACAGAGAGGTTCCCCCAGGGCGATAGAGATAAACTTCATCTGGCGGACCATCGGCATTTCCTCCAATAATTTTATTCCAGGATTCATCCACCTCTATGGTATCTAAAGTACCGGTATTATTAATATCCAAATTGATACGATAAACCAATATTCCACTCTCATTCCCGGGCAAAAATGATTCATAAATCCCTTCTTGTTTTCGATACTCTACTGCAAATAATTGACTTTCTGAATAGGGAGATTTAATTATATAACAACTATTTTCCTGATTCTGTAATGGTTTGAGAGAATAAGTTCCTCCAGTTTCGATAAGAGTGCAGTCCAGCCAATTGGCATATCTATATTTCATCCACGCGCTCATATATTGGGGTGGATCAGTTGTTTTTTCCATAATATCCCAACTGCCAACGGGGGTAGGTGTGGCAGATTCAACATAATGATATAAATCAGGTGCACCCAAGCTATGAAAAAATTCATGGCATAATACCCCTACAGTAAAATAAGATGGATTTCCCGAAAGTAAATTCAAGTTATATGCATCAACTATTGATCCATTAATTTCCACAGGGAATGTAGTTAATGACCACCTGTGCGGCCAGAGCAGATCACTCCACCCTGTTGGCGCACCGGACACCAAAAAGGTTACATTATCCACCAAACCATCATCATTGACATCAACGTTTAAGTCTGGTGGAATCTGACTCTTTATGGA
Organism: uncultured bacterium; assembly: GCA_964524135.1. Taxonomy (GTDB): domain Bacteria; phylum Fidelibacterota; class Marinisomatia; order SCGC-AAA003-L08; family D37C17; genus D37C17. The sequence continues at coordinate 1,732 of CAZGBZ010000014.1, read as the reverse complement.
CTCTATGGCATTTTTAAGAAGAATATGCTCTCGTATATATCCCCATTGGGTAGAATCTTCACAGCTGAAGCCCGCATCGGTACTGTCATTGGCATTCCAACAATCTAAATAGCCATTTGTATTATTAGCTGCATTGTAGGGCTGATAATATGAGCGTGGAAAAGAATCCTTATATGATAAATCATCAGAGCCACATACAGGGAAATGATGGGTTATAACCTCCAATAAACCATAAGATACTTCATCATAATAATGGCTGAGTGATGGCCCATCAATTTTATTAAAAGGATCATCAAAATCTGTACATTCATTTCTGAATTCATTTTCATCATTAAATCGTATAAATATGTTAATATTATTGATCGTGCCGATTGAAGGGGCATCATACAATTCAAATCCGGTCCAATATCTTTGTCTTCGTTTCAGATAATTATTTCGGGTTATCCCATTCCAATAATTAATATTCTGAGTTCGCGATAATTTTTCATCCGCTCTTTTTAGTGAGGGAATAAGTATATCTCCTAATCGTTCTCCGTAATAATAATAGCCATCTACTTGACTTTGAACAATTGGATGTCCATTTACATCATGCAGCCAGGAATAATATTCGTCTCCTGAGGTATAACAATGCAATTCGGAATTGTCTGGTTGGACTAATACAACTGAAATATTTGTGAGATATGCGCCAAATAAGAAGGGATTTACCATAATAGCCAGCAATATATATATTTTCATTTTTGGAATAATACTCATAATAGAAATTTTTCCGAAGTGCAAAATTTACACATTGTAAGAGACTCAATGATATTAATACGGTAATTTGTAAAGAAATTTCCTTCCATTACTATTCAGGATTATGGTAATATTTCCAGTCTATAACCATATTGATTTTGGGATGTTACAGATTTATAAAGGAATTTAAATGAACAAAAAGAAAAAAACTACTCGGTTAAAGCATCGGAAAAATCAGGAACGGATGAAAAATATCATTCGTGCTTCCCGATTAAAAGCAAAACCCAAGAAGGTAGATCCACCGAAAGAAGTAGAAGCAGTGGTTCAAACCAATGAAGAAATTGAAAAGCCAACTGCAGTTAAAAAGGCTCCTGTAAAGAAAGCAGCTCCAAAGAAAAAAGCTGCAGCTAAGAAAACATCTGCCAAGAAGACCCCAGCCAAAAAGCCTGCTGCAAAAAAGAAAGCACCAGCAAAGAAAAAAGCCCCTGCTAAAAAAGCTCCGGCTAAGAAAAAGGCTGAAAAATAAGTTTATTGAAAATTCGAGGTGTAGCGTAGTCCGGTCAGCGCACCTGCTTTGGGAGCAGGGGGTCGCAGGTTCGAATCCTGCCACCTCGACAAGAAGAGAAGTAAAGAACCCCGTCTTAAATGATGGGGTTTTTATTTACCCTCCATTTAGTCATACTCCCCCAATTTTAGTCACGTTTATCCAAACTTCCACAATGAAAACTTCTGCAAACTTTAAAAACTTCTGCAAACTTTAACCAAAATTTCAACCTAATTACAACCCCATAGAGCAACTTTAACGGGGGTAGGTTCAATAACAAAAGGCTTACACTCATTCTAATATAATTTTTAGGGTTCATCAAATCAAGGAGATATATGAAAAAAATATTCATTTAACAAAACTCCCATTCGATTTATTCATATATTACATTAGTAGTGGCCTTTATCCAGTAGTTTGCATTGCGGCTGCAAGAGCGTTAATACTTTGGAAGATAGA
>CAZGBZ010000013.1:0-20640 GCA_964524135.1 uncultured bacterium | reverse complement strand
TGGGTGTAAACCAGGAACTCTGAACCAACTGAGTTAACCGCCCAACTATGCTTCTACTGTAACCACAGAGTGTGTTTTTTGAGATTTTGGAGATTTTTTACCTTCTAAACCAAGGGCTAATTTCAATACTTCTGATACATCTTTCACAAAAGAAATTTTTAAATCTTTTAATACTTTTTTGGGGATATCGACTAAATCCTTTTCATTCTGAGTTGGAGCTAAAATATGTGTTAGTCCAGACCGATGTGCCGCCGTAGATTTTTCTTTCAAACCACCAATAGGGAGTACATTTCCCCGAAGAGAAATTTCACCTGTCATACCCAATCTTTCTTTTACAGGTCTTTTGGTTAAAAGTGAAACCAAAGCTGTAATCATGGCAACACCTGCTGATGGACCATCTTTGGGAATTGCACCTGCTGGTACATGCACATGAATGTCCATTTTTTTGTAAAATGTAGGGTCAAGTCCCAGTTTATGGGCATTTGCCCGAACATAAGAATAGGCTGCTTGTACAGACTCCTTCATCACATCGCCCAGCTTACCTGTGAGTTTCAGGGCACCTTTTCCTGGCATTTTTGTGGCTTCAATAAAAAGTATATCTCCACCGAAAGCGGTCCACGCCAAACCAACTACAACCCCAGGCTGGTGGGTTCGTTCTGCAATTTCTGAAATGAATTTTTTTGGTCCCAGATAGGTGTATACTTTTTCTGGGGTAACATTTATAGATTTTCGTTTTCCATCAGTAATTTCACGAGCTGCCTTTCTGCACATATTTGCCAATTGCCGTTCTAAATTACGTACACCAGCTTCTCGGGTATAGGACTCAACTAACAGACAAATAGACTCATCCGAGAATTTTATTTCCTTTTTGCGAAGTCCATGTTCTTTAATTTGTTTGGGAAGAAGGTGGTCTTTTGCAATCTGGAGCTTTTCTTCCATAATATATCCGGAAAATTCCAATACTTCCATTCTATCCCTTAATGGTCCCGGTATTTTATCAACTCGATTTGCCGTTGTAATAAACATAATGTTGGACAGATCAAAATCTACTTCAAGGTAATGATCATTAAAGGAAAAATTCTGTTCTGGGTCCAGCACTTCCAATAAAGCGCTAGACGGATCGCCGCGAAAATCCATTCCCAGTTTATCAATTTCATCTAGCATGAAAATTGGATTATTGGTTCCAGCTTTTTTCAAACTGGCAATTATCCTGCCGGGTAATGCACCAATATAGGTTCTGCGATGACCTCTGATTTCAGCTTCATCCCGCACACCACCCAATGAAATGCGGACAAACTCCCGCCCCATTGATTTTGCAATGGATTTCCCAATGGAAGTTTTTCCCGTTCCGGGAGGACCCCCAAAACAGAGAATTGGACTTTTCAGTCGTTCCCCTTTTTTGGCTCGTGATTTTTTCAAATTACGTACGGCTAAATGCTCCACAATTCTTTCTTTCACCTTATTCAGACCATAGTGATCTGAATCTAAAACTTCCTGGGCATAATTAATATCTTCATTATCTTTGGATTCCTTTGACCAGGGCAATTCAACCAGCCAATCAAGATAGGTACGTGCCACCGTATATTCAGGAGATTGAGCCGGAATTTTCTTCATGCGTTTCAATTCTTTCCGGGCAACCGTTTCAACTTTTTCTGGCATTTTAGCCGTCTTAATTTTCTCATCCAATTCATCTAATTCAACACCGCCCGTATCTTCACCTAATTCCTTCTGTATGGCTTTCATCTGTTCCCGAAGAAAGTATTCCCGCTGTGATTTTGAAATTTCATCCTGCACATCAGACTGAATTTTCTCACCCAACTCAATACGATGGATTTCACGGTTTATGAGGACGGTACATTTTTCCAACCGTTTCTTGATATCCAATTCTTCCAGTATATCCTGCTTCTCATTGGTGGAGATATTCATAAGTGAAATCGCCTTATCTACCAATTTACCCGGATTTTGAATATTACTCAATACGTGGAACTGTTCTTCACTGAGATAGGGAGCAATTTCTATGAGCTTTTTAAATATTTCCTGAAGGTTTACCGTAATTCCTTCAATTTCAGCTGAGGGAGTCACAACACCCCTAACTTTTTCAACCAAACCTTTATAATAGGGGTCAGGATCTAAAAACTGTTTTACTTTCACCCTGTCTAATCCCTGCACAATGGCAGATCTGGATTTATCAGGCATATCAAACACTTTCATCACCATAGCTAAAGTGCCATATTCATATAAATCAGATGCCTTGGGATTTTCTACAGACCCATCTTTCTGAGCTACAACCACTATATATTTCTTTCCACCCTTAGGTAGATCAGCAATCAACTTTAACGATTGTTCCCTACCAACATAAATGGGGATTATCTGCTGAGGGAATAAAACGGTATTTCGCAGAGGTAATACTGGATAAATTTCAAGTACATTCTCTTTGTTTTCCGGTTTTTGGGGGGTTTCTTCCGCCATTATTTCTCCATTAAAATTATTTCAAATTACCGTTATTTACGGCAAATATCAAGCCATAAATTTATACACTTTTCGTTTTCATTAAAAACGGAATTATTGGCAGATAAATAAAAATCCTCCAAAACCAGAATACATCTAGGATTGGAGGATTTAAAATTAAATTACTCTCGTTCTAAATAATTAGCAGGAGAGGGTTAAGCTTATTATTTTATCAGCATCACTTTCTGTATATTGGAATATTCCCCTGCAACCATTTTTAGCAAATATATTCCACTTGATAATTCGTTTGCATTCCATACCACAGGGTAACTGCCAGCTGAATGCCAGCCATTCACCATATCTGCTACCATTCGCCCATTCAAATCATACACAGCTACCTGTACCATCCCATCTTCTGGAATACTGTAACTAAAGCTGGTTACCGGGTTAAATGGATTAGGATAGGCTTCACTGATTCCATAAGCTATAGGCTGGAACAGGTCATCAACCTCACGGTTGAGGCTGAAGGTATTAAATCCATCACCTACAACCATATTGCTGTTAAAGGAAATTGTTTCTCCATATTCTATCACTTCATCTCTGGCAGAATCATAGTATTTGAAGGTCATATTCTCACCTTCAGCCAAATTACTGTAAGCCTGGATGATATACATAAAGCCACCATTAAATGGGAAGTAGATTCTTTCTGCAAAGCCTCTACACTGATTATCTACAAATACCCCAATCACATCTCCGTCAAAATCTACTCGGCTGTCAATACTGGCAGTGATGGTTCCAATATACTGAAAATCGGCATAATTGAAATCCCAATGCGATATTTTATCCGCAAGAATAACTTCCTGCTTATTTTCATCCAGCCTTGCAAGGCTATTAAATTCAGGATAAATAAGTTCACCAGGAGCACTCATATCTAATAGGTAACCATTGCCCGGTTCTAATGTTGACAGGCCGCCATACCAGCCATAGTCCCCGTAATTTTGGGCTGTACCGGATGACTGACTGGAAATAAAGGTAGCCAGTTCGCCCACACTTGCCAATGCTTCGCCGAGATCACCTGCATTTTGAGGCAGGTAGCCAATCCAGTTCCAACCAGCTATGAGACTGATAGGTGTAGAAGCAACATCAACGGGCATTCCGGTAATATTCAAGTCAGCTGCTGCTGTCATTTGCAATTTATACATTTGGGTTGGATCCAGCTCGGTGAGACCGCCGTACCAGCCATAGTCACCGTAATTCTGGGCAGTACCAGATGACTGACTGGAAATAAAGGTGGCATTATCTCCCACAGACTCCAAAATACTTCCTAATGAGGCATCTTCCGGATTAAGATTAAAAGAAATCCAATTCCAGCCGGCAATTAAAGGTATTGACAAATCGCTTGTTGTAATACAGTCTCCCCCATCATAATCGTAGGTTTCACAATTAAAGTTTATAGCCCAGAATCCATCATCACACTGGCCGTCACCTACCCAGTCTAAATTATCAGGTGGAAAACAAAGCCCATCGCAATCAGATTCCAATCCAATGACCCCACACCCTTCCCCGTCCTCACCACCAAAATCATACCAAGTTCCCCAACAGGCTGTCTCATCGGAACCATCGGAGCAGTCCTCTAGCTCATTACAGGCGGCGCTATTGAAAATAAACATTCCGTCACGACATTCGAACATTGGAATTCCACTTCCATCATCCGTTGTGGCATCAGGATCATAACACCATGACTCCGGATCAGAAGGAAGACAGTCTCCAGTAAATTGACAGCATGATTCATCTCCGTTACAGGGGTAATTTGCAGAAGAATCATAATTATCGGCAGCTTCAAAAGTACATCCGCAATTCACCCCTTCAACGTCACAGTTTATAGCTGGCAGGCAGTCATCCAAAATGGCTTCATACTCAATACCGGTATAGGTGGTAATACTGGAGCTGGAAAAACATATATCTTCTTCAGTAAATCCATCAAAAGTCAATACCAGTAACAGTCCGCTGTGAGCTGGTACATTGTCTTCGGTTGCATTACCTGAGATAGTTGAGCCATCAATGGCAATATCAAATCCTGCAGTCTCGCTGGCGCCGCCATAAGCGCCGGTGATGTTTAAACCGCTGATATCAAAAGTGAAGTTTGATACCGCATATTCACAGTCCAGGTTGATCTCCAATGTTCCAGAATCATAGTCAATGGTACCAAAGGTCAATTCTCCCAGTGGTGGATAGGTACAGCTGCCATCATCATCGGTGGCATCTGGGTCATAATTATCTGCTATCGGGTCCATACAACCCCAAATTTCCTCTGCCACCCCCTCATAAAATTCAAAATCTAATGCAAAACCGGATGGGTCTGATACTATTATAGCATACAGGTAAACCACATCATCTACATTTTCAGCAGATAAAACTGTGAGCAATCCAGACCCAGCAGGGATAGTAGTACCAGAAAGTGAAAATCCAATTACATAATTGGGAGATGTAGAGACCATAAAATCATTTTCTTCAGCAGCTCCACCAGAGGCATTGACAATCTCTGCACCATTCACACTGAATTGAAATCCTGCAAATTCAGTTTGACTGCTGTAATACACTTCAATGGTTTCACCCCAAACATTAACACTTAAATAATTTTCAGAAACAGGAGGTTCTTCACTGGGCAGAGCGCCCTCATCAATCCAGGCTGAAATTAGGGTGATTGTAGTAGGATCAAGGGGTTCACCATAATCGGGCATTTGGTTCCCAAATGGTGGGGTATCACTTAATTTCTGTATCAATATACTATTTTCGCTATCTCCGGGGATCACTACAGGACCATTATCACTCGTTCCCAACATAAGATTTTCATAGGAAGTTAAGTCAAGCCCACCTTGATAACCTCCACCATTTGTATGACAATAATAAGTGCAATTTGCAATAAAAATTGGTTGAATTTCTGTTAAATAATCTACATCGGTAAATACTGGTTCATCACTGCAGGTTTCGGCATCACAGACCATTTCGCCATCCCAGCATTCAATTTCGGCTCCGGGTCCATTACAGATACCGCACTCATCTTCTTCAGCTAAACCACCACAGATTCCGGCACAGTCCACTTCATATTGACAGCCCCCGGGAATAGTTGCATCAGCATCGTAATTACAAGCGCTTTCATCCATGCATCCCACTGAACCATTGGCTCCCATGGTGTCACCTGTAAGGGAAAATCCCAATACAGTATTGGATGAAGTGGAAATCATCATACCGGAGTTTTCTGCCATTCCACCACTTCCACCCGTAATTGTAAATCCTGTTATAATAAACTGGAACCCTGCAATATCCACTGCAGAGTTGAGATATACATCCAATACCCCGGGTGACTCATTCAGGGTAGTACAGGCACCAATTAGCACTTGCACAGCACTCCCATCAGAATCTGATAGAACCGGATTGCCAATACAAATATCTCCCACAGGATCGATATAACTCACCTGAAGCAAAACATCACCACCCAAATTTCCAAAACTGAGTGTGGCTTGGGGATTATCACAGAGACTTCCATCACCACCGCAAAAACCACATTCATCCAAATCTAAATTACCACCGCATTCGCCGGCACAGTCTATTTCGGCAATGCAATTCCCGTAACAGTCATAATTTTCTGCAGGTCCGCTGCCTCCGCAATCGCCGCATTCGTCAAATTCAGAACTGCCGCCACAGACATTGGCGCAGTCGTATTCAAGCAGGCAATTCCCTTCACAGTCATAATTTTCTGCCGGTCCATCACCCCCGCATTCTCCGCATTCATCCACAACTGCAGAACCACCACATTCATTATTACAATCAATTTCAACAATGCAGTTGCCCTCACAATCATAATTTTCCTCCGGATAGCTACATGAGCCATCATCAAAATCTAAATCAGGGTCATAATTACAGGCTTCCGCATCACTGCAGCCGCCATTGAAATAATCAGAGGGATTCAGGCAGGGTCCCAATTCATAATTTAATCCAGAGCCAGTGGTTGATGAAATGACGGCATTTGATAAACAAATATATTCACCGTTTACACTGTCAAAAGAGAGGTTGGTGAGCACAGCATTTCCAATAGGAATAACAGCTCCGGTAAGTGAAAAACCCAGAACCGTATTTGAACTGGTTGAAATCATAAAATCATTTTCTTCAGATGTACCACCGGATGCACCGGTTATATTTATTCCGCTGATATTAAATTGAAACCCAGCCACTTCCAGGGGATTATCCAGCCAAATTTCAACGGACGATTCAGTTACAACACCCATTGATAAAGTAACAAATAAACAGGAAGTACCATCACCATTACAGACACCGCAGTCATCTTCAACAGCATCTCCACCACAAATGCCGTCGCAGTCATCCACATTACCATTGCAGTCACATTCTCCTGTTGAAATCCCTGATCCACCACATACACCGCATTCGTCAACTTCTGCACTTCCGCCGCATTCACCATTGCAGTCTATTTCGGCAATGCAGTTTCCATCACAGTCATAATTTTCTTCAGGATATTCGCACGAACCATCATCGATCTCAGCATTTTCATCATAATTGCAGGCATTTGCATTGGTACAACCAGGAATAGGGGCTGTATAGGTAATAGATAAGCAATCCACATCTGCATCCAGATTGCCTCCGTCCTGTCCCGCTAAAATTAAATCACTGATACAGGCGCCCTGACCCTGCACTTCCAAAGTAGTGAGAACACCACTCCCTGCTGGTATAACCGAACCGGTGAGACTAAATCCAAGGACAGTATTATTTCCACTTGAAACCATAAAATCATTGGCTTCTGCCTCTCCACCTGAAGCCCCAATCAAGACTACATTATCTACATGAAATTGGAATCCGGCAATATCGGTATCGCTGTTGAATAAGACATCTACCATATAAATGGCACAGGATGCACCATTACCATTACAGACACCACATTCATCTTCAGATGCAAAGCCACCACATTCACCGGCACAATCATTCGTATTGCCGTTGCAGTCACAGTCTCCTTCGGGTATCCCGGGTCCGTCACAAATATTACATTCATCTACTACTGTAGTACCACCACAGTTACCCAGACAATCAAAAAACAAGCAATTGCCGTCGCAGTCATAAAATTCATCAGGGAATTCACATGATCCGTCATCAATTTCGACATTTTCATCATAATTACAGGCTGTCTCATCTGTGCAGCCGGGTATAGGGGTGGTATAACTAATATTTAAACAATCTAAAATTTCTCCACCTAAATTGCCTCCGTCCTGGCCTGCTAAAATTAAATTACTAATACAAGCACCCTCTCCTTCAACTTCAAGGATGGTAAGAATTCCACTTCCAGCAGGAATGACGGAACCCGTGAGACTGAATCCAAGAATCGTATTGTTACCAGCAGAAACCATAAAACCATTGGCTTCAGCATCACCGCCGGAGGCTGATATCAATTCAGCATTTTCTACATTAAATTGAAAACCGGCTATATCTGCATCACTGGAATATAAAATATCAATCAGGGTTGAAGCTGATAAAAATGGAATGGGAAGTGTAAAAATTAAAAGATAAAAAACCGCTCTAAAAAACGTCATTTGGTAATCCTCCGGCAATGTGTTTGAAATATGCATCTAAATTCTATAATAATTTACCCTATATTGTATATGAATAAACTACTTGTTTCAAAATGTTATAATTCAACTAAAATCATTGAATAAATAACCCCTTACATTTTGCTACCCAATTTTATTAAAAAATGTGATAAAGGTCACGTCTTAGGCTTCCCCTCAGTTATTACTTCATTAAATAGAAAGTATAGTGTTAAATTGAAAGGCTTTTAAAGTTATGAATATGTACGAAAAAATATACATTTTATTGATTGGGATGATTTCTTTAGGGTTTGGAGCTTATTTAGAGAATATTCCTGTCACTCTCCATCAGCCGGATGGTACCAGCCTCGATGGTCTTTCTTCCGGGGACGAATTCTATGTCCGGTTGCACGATGAAAACAACTACACCGTTATTCAAAGTCCTGACGATGGGTACTACTATTATGCTCAATTTGTTTCAGGTGAGGTAGTAGCCTCCCAATTCCGTGCAGATTTACCCCTACCAGAAAATTCAGGAATTTTGAAGGAGGTTCGTATCAGCCGGGAAGAATATCTTCGGAAGCGCAGCCGTTTTGATTCAAGGGATGGAGAAAGAGACGCACCCACATTTGGTACTGTTAATAATATCAATATTTTCATTCGCTTTGCTGATGAAAATGAGTTTGCAACCCCCAGATCCATAATGGACGAGCCCTTTAATAAACCCGATGGACCCTCTTTGAAACATTATTATGACGAGGTATCCTATTCTCAGGTGGAAGTGAATACCCACCACTTTCCAGTCTGTGATATGTCCACCAATTTATCCTATCAGGATCAATATCCACGCTCATATTATCAGCCCTATAATGCTCAGACCAATCCCAATGGCTACGATGAGAGCAATCAAACCAATCGTGAACATACCATGCTGAAAAATGCCATAGAATTTATTTATACTGAAGTGCCTCTGGAACTGGATGTTGATGGCGATGGCGACGGCTATGTGGATAATGTTAATTTCCAGATTTCCGGTTCACCTGATGGGTGGAGTGATCTGCTCTGGCCCCACCGTTGGTCTTTATTCAGTTATACGGTATATATTAATGGGAGCGTTGTAGAATCTTATAATTTAAACCTTTCTTCTGGTGGATATTTTAATGTGGGCACTCTCTGTCATGAATTTTTTCATTCCATGGGAGCTCCTGACCTGTACCATTACACGGCAACAGGTGCACCAACAGCTGCAGGAGGCTGGGATGTAATGGATGGTGGTGGTGGAGACTACCCTGTATATATGAGTGCTTGGATGAAGCATAAATATGGTAATTGGATAGACTGCCCGGAGATTAACCAGATGGGGATTTATCCCCTCCTTCCCCTGCAATATCAAGAAAGCAGCTGTTATCGAATAGAATCACCTAATTCGTACAATGAATTTTTTATATTGGAATACCGTAAGAAGGAAGGAATTTATGAAACCAGTACGCCTAATAGCTATTCAGGAATGCTGATTTACCGAATTAACGATAATCTAAACGGCAATGGTGGTGGTCCCCCGGATGAACTTTATCTTTACCGCCCCAATGGAACCACTACTGCTAACGGCAATTTGAATAATGCCATTTTCAGCGCAGAAACCGGCAGGACTGAATTTAACGATGCCACCAATCCCTCCTGTTTCTTGAGCAATGATCAACCAGGCGAGATTAATATCCAAAATATTGGCGACCCCGGTGATATTATTGAATTTGAATATTGGAATATTTTTGTTCAGACAAATGTTTCTGGAATTAGTAATGATAATGATAATGATGAGGTGCTTAATCCTGGCGAATCCGCTACTATTCATTTGTCTATCAATATGGAAAGCGGACCAAGCAATGCAGAAAATGTTGTGGCAGAGATATCATCCGAATTGGATTGGGTTCATTTTTCTCCATCCACAATTGATATTGGCAGCCTACCAGAAAATGGTACAACTGTGGAAATTGAAACCACCATTTCTTTGGATGAAATTGGTGAATTGTTACCTGCAACTTTCACACTGGATTTATATGCAGAATTTGACGATGAAGGCACATCTGTTGGCTATAATGATGAATATTATTTTGAATTGGAGGTTACATTAAATCAAGCTGGTTTTCCCATTGAATCAAATGAAATCCGATCTAGTCCATTGGTGATTGACCTAGATAATGATGGTATGAATGAAATCATTTTTGGAGATTATGATGGAGTTATTCATATTTATAATGCTGACGGAAGCGAGCAAATAAACAGTGATTTCCCGTTTGACACTGGAAGCCAGATTTGGGGTTCACCAGCCGGGGCTGACCTGGATGGGGACAGCATGGTTGATGTGGTATTGGTCTCCAAAAGTAAGCATCTCTATATTTTTGACGCCTATGGATTTAAGCTGGATTATGAAACCGAAGTTTATCTCATTGGCACACCTGCCATCGGCAACTTGGATGAGGATGATGATCTGGAGGTGGTTTTTTCAGGCTACTCATCCAACAATAAACTTTTTGCCATAAATGTTGATGGCAGTGATGTTTCAGGATTTCCAATTGAGTTAGGTGAAAAAGCCAAGACCGGTCCTGCATTAGCAGACTTCAATAATAATGGTAAGGATGATATTGTACTGGGTACAGACAACGATAATTTATACTTGATTTTGGATGACGGCTCTACTGCTACGGGCTTTCCCTTTCTAACTGGTGATAAAATTCAGACGGCTCCTTCAATTTTAGAATTTAATGGTGGAAAAACTATTTTCGCCGGTTGCAATGATGATTATCTTTATGCTGTGAATAGTGATGGCACCCTCCAATTTTCAATCATGACAAATGACAAAGTCCAAGCATCTCCATCTATTTTAGAAATTAACGGTGAAGTAGCTATTTTCTTTGGAAATAATAATGGATATATTCACGGTTTGGACATGAATGGAATTCCCCTCCCGGGATGGCCAGTAATAATGAACGGCGATATTGAGGGCTCGGTTGTCTTTTCAGATTTGGATGGCGATGGTGTGGCAGAAATAGTTGCTGCTACAAACACCGGTGAATTGGGCGCCTTTTATGTAGATGGTAATCCATATCCCTTTTTCCCCATGCTCAATGGGTCACCTTTTAAAGGTTCACCTTCGATTATAAACATTGATGGTGATGATGACCTGGAAATTATGGGCGGTTCAGCCAACAGTTTAGCTGTAATTGACATTAAGGAATTCGGCAGTAATGATAACTACTGGCATGTTTTCAGAGGCAATAATCTGCGCAATGGTTATGTAGTAATGGGTGATAGTGGTGAATGCGGTGCTGACTTGGGTGATGTTACCGGTGACGGTAACATCAATATTTTAGACTTGGTGCAAGTTGCTAATCTCATTCTGGAAGTTGCAACCCCTGATTTTGAATGTGCTGCCGATTATACGCAGGATGGGGAAGTAAATATTTTAGATTTGGTACAGATAGCGAATTATATTTTAGAGAATTAGGATTAAATATTACTTAATAACCAAGGGTGGTGGTTGTACAGAGAATTACATTCTTTATTGGGCAAAAAAAATCCGGCGGCTGCCGGATTTTTTTTAATTGTTGAAGTCAGATTATCTTAATCCGTTGCCACCTCTTCGGCGCTTTTTATCACCTCGGCTACCTCTCCTGCGGCGTTCCAATTTAAAATCCTCTTTACTGGTATCTTCTGCCATACAAAATTGATTTTTAACTGAATCAGATTTTTCAACAGCTTTGGAAGTACTCTCCAAAGAACCGGCAAATACGAATCCCCCAACTGTAATTGCTAATAATATTTTATACATCTTTCTCCTATTTCCTTTAATTACTAATCCTTAAGTTTAATACAAACCATATATATAAAAGAAACATTATTTATTATGGGCACTCTGTGAGCTGGTTCCCTAAATGTGTATTTTTTATACAATCCGGATAAGGTGGAACTAATTGATTATTATGAAGCATTGAGCGAAAATCTGGATTGAAATTATAAATATTGCACATTTCTTCCGGAATCGGACCTGTTAGACAATTGTTCAATAAGTATAGTCTGCTTAAGGAAAGTAGATTTCCTATACTAGATGGTATTTCCCCTGTTAATTTATTATTATCCAAATATAAATTTACTATTTTTCCCAAATCACCAATTGTTTCTGGTAAAGATCCAGTCAATAAATTTCCATCAAAATATAAATATTTTATATTTGTCATGCTCCCGACACTGTTTGGGATGGATCCACTTAACAAATTATCGCTGAACATAATGGAATCTAATTTTGTAAGCGCTCCTATATTTTCTGGAATTGGTCCTTCCAATAAGTTTGAATTTAATTTTAAAATCTTTAGATTTGTTAAATTAGTAATACCATCTGGTATTTGGCCTATAAGATGATTATCTGTTAAACGAAGGATTTCAAGCTTTTCTAACAACCCAATTTCTTCTGGAATTTCACTGGTCAACTGTTTATGTTGAAAGGTGATCTCAACTAACCTGCCATTTTCCCACCAATCAGTATTAACAACCTCCCTGGCTTCCATTGGTATGCCTGTATTATATGGTAATGATTGAGACTCTGGATTCATATCTAGAAAATTTTGAAGAATTTTATAATCAGATGTATCTGCACAATATCCCTCAATAAGAAACTCGTTTGGTAAACAATAAGAGCAAATTTGCTCCCCCAAATATTCACCTAAACATGTGGGAATTGAATATGAATCACAAATAAAATTATTACTGATTGAAAAAATATCTAATTCTGAGTAAATATTACAAAAGCTTTCGGGTAATTCTGATAATGAATTATTATCCATATTTAGCCAAATTAGGTTTTCTAAATCCACAATAGTTTCTGGTACAGATTCAAGCAAGTTATCATTTATAAACAATTTAGTTAAATTGGTTAAATTTCCAATCTCATTTGGCAATGATATAATTTGATTATTTTGTAACCATAACTCTTCCAATTCAACCAAGTTCCCAATATTTTCTGGAATAGAAATTAATTTATTATCATTTAGACGTAATATTTTTAACTTGGTGATATTCCCAAAATTTTCAGGTAAAAATGTAAGTAAATTACTTTCCATAATAAACCTTTCCAAATTCTTCAAATTGCCAAAATTTTCCGGAAGAATTGAAATTTCATTATCTTTTAATTGCAAGTTTTGCAAAGAATCTAAATTGCCAATATTTTCTGGTAGAACATTCAGCTTGAAATTGCAAAATGCTGGGACTACAACATTTTCATTATAATTTAAATCTAAGGTTAAAAGCCGACCGTTATCCGACCAATTTTGATATCCATATTCTAAGGCAGTAATAATTTTATTACTATCGGCATCCATACCAGAATGAATAGAACCTGGATTGCTGGTAATTATTTCCCTAATTATTTCCAAATCACTACAATAATAACCCTCTTTTGAATAGCCATCAATACAATCATAAATTATATTTTCAATTGTAAATGTGGCTAATATTTCAGCACAATCATTACAATCATTGTCAGGGTTTGAATCACAATCTCCACAATTATCTAAATACGCTGTTCCTCCACATTCACCTAAACAATCTAAAGTTGCACAACTACTATCATCTTCATTGGCTTCAGGATTAAAATTACAGGCGTTAGAATTTGTACAGCCAGTTATGTTTTCAGGCAGTGTGCTGCAACTAAATAAAAAAATAAGTGCGGAAAGAAAAAGTTTCAAAATGGTTTTTACCCCTATTTAAGGGGATAAAAAATTACGATGATTGATCTAAATAAAAAGTGGGGAAATTGTAATAAAATGTAAAAACAATCTGTAATTACTTTAGTAACACAATTTTTTGACTATTTATAATTTGCGATGTATTATTTTCGGAAATCATTCTAATAAAATATACTCCACTTGAATAGTACGAGGCATTCCAATTAACAGTATGATACCCTGAAGATCTGAATTCATTACTGAGAGCTACTAATACCCTTCCATTAATATCCATTACTTGTATTGAGGTGAGTCCTGAGCGTTTCAGAAAAAAGGATATGGTTGTAATAGGATTAAATGGATTGGGATAGGGGGCAAATAACTGATATTCTGCTGGTTGATAATTTTCTATTGCCATTGTAGAGCAATTATCCTGATCTCCCATAGTTGAAATACAATCGTATGCAGTATTTATACAATTATCTTGAATCTGAATATTACAATTATCAGGAAGATTGCAAATTGTTATCGGTAATGAGGTTAACTGGTTAGCCCTAATGAATAATTTATTGAGATTTTGTAAATCACCAATACTTTCTGGTATATATGTAAGTTGATTTCCTGATAAATATAATTCTTCAAGTGATGTTAAATTTCCAATATCATCAGGTATCTTACTTAGCAAATTGTTATTTAGCCGTAATATTTTTATACTATCCAATTCCGTTATACTTTCAGGAAGGTTGGTAATTAAATTCCCATCTAAATTTAATTCAATCAAATATTCAAAATCACTTATGCTATTGGGGATATTTGTTAAGTTGTAATCTGACAAATCAAGGCGTTCAAGATTTCCATTATTCCATGTTGAATACTGAGTATTATGCCCTAAAATAAGAGGATGCTCCTCATTCAATTGCTCATTGCTATCTATTATAGCTTGAAGCACATTGACATCAGCGGGATTACAACAAAAATTTTCTAACATAAAGCCAGACTCACACTCATCACAATATTGATAGCTAATTGTGGTAATACATTCTTCGAAAGATTGAAGAATTTCTGAACATAAATGGTTACCTGTTAAATCAATCATACAATCTTCTGGTAATCCACAAATTGCTACAGAAATATCTGAAATTTTATTATTATTTAATTTTAGAATTTCCAGATTAATAAATTCATCTATATCTATGGGGATCGATGTGAGCTGATTATCAGAAAAATCTAATTCTATTAAACTACTTATATTTATCAAACCGTCTGGGATCATCGTGAATTGATTTTTTGATAAATTCAGTATAGTAAGTCTATTTAATTCTTCTAAATTTTGCGGTAATTCAGATAGTTGATTATCTGATACATTCAGAACCGTCAAAATTGATACACTGGTTATTATTTCAGGGATCGTAGTGAGCTTGTTGCCCTGTAATTGCAGATAAGATAAACTATTTAAACTACTAAAATTATCAGGGATGATTAGAGTTGTAAGATCCCGGTTTGATAAATTAATACTGATAACCCTGCCAGCAACAAAACTACTAATCTCATCAACAGAAATACCATCTAAATCCCCATTTAAACTAATTAACTCCTCAATAATACCTGATTCATTTTGGAATGTATCCCCATAACAAGTGGAATTATCTCCAACAATTCCGGTGCAGTCACCCCATTCCAGTGATGAATTTGTAAGCGGCGATGAAAATATAAATAAACCATTTTGCCGGTCGCTGGAAATAATATAGCCACTTGGCAAATAGGCGTAGGTTCCCCAATGCCCATCGAATAATCCTGTTAATTCTGTTGTATCAAAATAGCCTACTTCTACGGGGTTAGGAGGGTCTGAAATATCCAATACTCGGGTTCCATCCACATAATAGGACATGATTGCTAAATTAGTCTCAGGTTTAACGTACACATTATGTACGGAATGCTCGGAATGGGTCATGTATTCGGAAACCAAAGTGATGTTATCATAATTAGATATATCCCAGATTTTGATATGTCCCCCAGAGGTTTCATCGGCTGTGAGTAGATACTGTTCATCATCTGTTACGGCACAATCATGAGTACTGATTCCATCTAAGCCTGTATAATGACTCAATATTGTAGTCGGATTTGTTTTATCACTCACATCAATTATGTAAAAATATCCTGTGTAAATACCGGCTCCATAAATTTTATTTTTAAATACCTCAATATCATGGAGATATTCACCATCCCATGAGCCAATTAAATCTGGTACACTGGGGTTACTTAAGTCATAAATCTGTATATGGTGTTCGTCACCTCCAACGATGTAGAGGAAGCCATCAGCATCAATGTGAATGTTATGAATATGGGTAGTATTGGTAATGGTATTTACCAAGACAGGATTATCCGGATCATCTACACTTACCACTTTTATTTCATCGGCAGCTTCAGTGCCTATATATACATGCCTGTTCCAGTATTTTAAATCACGCCATGTATTGGTGATACCGCTTATTCTCCCAACTTCAAAAGGGTTTTTAGGATCAGTAATATCCACAAATGCAGCAGATTGATAATAAAGTCCCACAACGGCAAATTCACGTTCATCCTGATAAAATCCCGTAATATCAGAAATATTCTCACCAAAATTCATATAACCCACCATTTGCATATTGCAGCAGTCAGGAAATAAAAAGGATATGAAGAAAATTAAATTTAATATTTTCAATGTGAAATTATGGGTATTTGGTATGAATTGATAGGATAAAATTTACAAAAGAATTCGGGGGTGAATTATTCTATAATTTTCCTGATTAATAATAGTAGTAATATTAACCGTAGAGACAGGGTGTGCCCTGTCTCTACAAAAATAAATTTAATAACTATAAAAAAAGCCCGACGCAATGCCGAGCTTTTTTTATTGCTTCAAGTGTTATTTACTTGCGGCCACGTGCCATTTTTGCACGGGAAATATCACCATCTTTATCGATGAAATATAACCAGCCAGATTCACGTTGAACACCAGCTTTCGCAACAACTTCAGGAGTACCACTCCTGTCTGCACCACGAGCCATTTTAGTTTTAGACACATGTCCGTTTTTATCAAGAAAATATAAAAAACCAGATTGTTTAGTTACACCAGTATTTTTAACTTTTTCTGCCATTGTTTAGTCTCCTTATAGATTAGTATTGTTTTTATTCTTACAATCGGTACTGTAAGTTACACTGGTCTCGTCTATTAATCCAAATGTTTTCGTCGAGAAATTAAAAAGCCCGACATAAAGCCGGGCTTTTTAATAGTATTAATACAATTACTTTTAGGTTCCAGATGTGACTGGTTTAAATATAATCTCTTCACAATATCCATCCCCAAATTCATCATCCATTTCAATAAGAATATGAATGTTCGCTCCATCCATTTCATATTCAAAACAATCCCCACCATTGTTGTTACTTAATTCCTCAACCATATTTCCATATCTTTGAGTGAGAGATTGATTAGATACTCTACCGGGAAACTCTTCACATTCCCCATCGAGACCATTCCAACTACACTCAAAGCAGTTACATTCATCAGGTGTCATGAGTGTATTACAGGCGGGATCACCGTCTTCTTCATTATCCCATTCTATGCAGAAATCTCCAGCAGCATCAATTGACCAAACACCAGCTTCTGAAAAACCAAATGATTTGGTACAGGTATGGGTGTCTGCATCCCATGAGGTTTGCTCATTTCCACCACTATGGTCATCAGCACAAGGGTCATCATTTTCGAATTCATGAAAACAATCCTGCTCAGACATAGGCATCATACATTCCTTTTCAACCCATTCATCACCTTCCATTGCCCATGGTGGTAGTTCCCATGATCCGCCTGCTGTTTCACAAGATATTCGGGTAAAGGGAAGCATACATTCACAGAATGATCCAGCTTCATTTTCCATGATTTCCCAACAACCTGAATCTGCACCTTCCCACACCCATTCACATCCAGGGTCTTCGTTACAGGCATCTTCATTACTATTTAAGGTTGGATTACTCTTGCAATTATCATTCTTAAAGCAAGCGCCATCAGCCCATGGGTCAATCCAATCCGGCATATCCCATTCACAGTTAGGTGAAATTTCACAGTCATCTGCATTATTTTTGCTGAAGCAATCGGGTGGTGCAGGAGCACAACCTCCAGGCTCCCCATTAGGTCCTTCCATCATCCAATGACATTCACGAACTTTAGCATTACATTCGAATTCATCTGTAATTTCTTGGGACACACCTAAACTATTTCCAACAGGTGGAGAGCAACCTCCTTCATCACCCATTTCCCCAGGATGCCAATTACAATCATCCCCCATACTCATACATTCAGCTTCATCATAAC
The DNA here is from genome assembly GCA_964524135.1 of uncultured bacterium. Taxonomy (GTDB): domain Bacteria; phylum Fidelibacterota; class Marinisomatia; order SCGC-AAA003-L08; family D37C17; genus D37C17. Next base: position 2,530 of record CAZGBZ010000013.1, on the reverse strand, counting down.
TAAAGCAAGGATAGGTATCCAAATTAGGCATACAGGATATATCATCTTCATCCCATTCATCATTTTCACCTTCACAATCTCCACCATCATAATCAAAATCAGAACAGTTTAAACTATCATCACACCAATCATCCCCTACCCAATCTGCATAGATACAATCACCATTGCAATCTTCTATTTCGCCTTCTGGACATTCACTACCCCTTGACAATTGATTTTGATTTTGGGTTTTTCTAATAATTTTCTTAATTATGTAGAAAAGTTCTTCCTTGTTCTGATCAGAATTATTTCCCATACTATCCATATCACTACAATCAATTTCGGTTTCACAGCCATTACAAATGTATCCAAAACAGGTTAACATATTACTCAACTTATCCCCTTCATCTCCTTCACAATCATCAGCACAACTTGCATCAATACCATCTATATCTAAACAGATATCTTCTAGAGTATCTTCTACATTATCAGAATCATCAAAACCACAATCGGCTAAACATTCGGGAGGACCATCACCACCATCATCACCATCACCACCATCATCATCCATAAATATTTCATCACATTCCACCGGGGCTTCACATATATAACTAATCCAACCGAACATTTCAAATTCATCTTGAAGGTCATAATCACAATCACTCCAACATTCATTATCTACCATGCAATCCGCGAAGGTACACATGTCATCTTCAGATGCTTCACCATCCTCAGGAACATCTAACATACATTCACAATCATCAAGACAATCCAATTCAGATGGGTCAAATGCAGGAATTTCACAATGATTAAGACCATCATCATTCCAGTCCATTTCACATTCATATTCATCTAGGTACATACATTCCATCCAAGGTTCCCATACAGGGGTAAAACAGGCACCATTACCACCATTACCATCTTCATCCCATTCACAATCATCTCTCATGTCACACTCTCCTTCTGGATCATCTGCAAAATCTGGAGCAAAGTTTATGTCATTACAGGGCATACCTGAAAAAGTTGGATGACAGAAATTGGTTTCCCACCAACAACCAGGGCCAGACATACATCCTTGTTGATCATAGAAATCGTCGCATGTTGAAAAATCATCACCAGAACCCCAGTTTCTGCAAAACCAGTAATCAGCATCTAATTCATCTGCCTTTTCTTCACAGGCAACATCTGAATCAATGCCAGGGGCTCTAAATTCCCATTCTGGACGACTGTTAAAACTATCATGGTATTCTTCGTGATGGTTAAATCCACCACCAGCACCTAAGGTTACCTGATTTATAGTAGGACCAAAATCACCATACATATCTTCACCAAATGCTTCACAATCACCATTTTCATCTAACATACCCATGGTGATTTCCATATTATAGACACCCACCAACGCAATTTCTGGATTGGCTAATTCTTCATCGGTTAATTCTGTCAGGCAACAGCCTCCATTATCAACATTTGCTGCAGGATTATACTCAATGCAAGCTACACCGTCAATCGTAGATTGGGTGCAACCCTGAACTTCAACATTTGTTGCAACGTCATCACCAGTCACCCATCCCACACCAAGTTCTCCGCAGTTACAGGTACGAATGCTTGCGGAGCTTGAATCAGCTACTTCCCAATAGCCATAATTATTAAACACAAGATAACATACATCATTTTGAGAGGCGGCATCTGCTGGTACCTCTCCACTACAATCCTTAGTAGCAGATGAATTATAATTACATGCTGTAGAATTTATGCAGCCATAATCATCATATGAACAAGTTGTGTTATCTGCAATGGTAGCTAATGGGTCAAAATTGTTGGCACCTCCATCCATACAACCACTTACTGAATCTATACAGCAATCATTATCGGTGCCACTATCATTACAGGCAGCATTTGCGTCTTCCGAATAGTTTGCTTTTGTGTCATCTGTACACCCGTAAACAATTTCCTCGCAGCAGCAGTTAGCACCGGTTTGATCGCCTACACATTCAGTGGTACATGCTAACAATGCAGAAGCATTATAGTTAGGTGCATCAGGCAGCATACAACCAGAACTTGATTCAACTATACTGGCTAATTCTTCACAACCTGTTTGAAAAACTGCTATAAAACTAATTAGTAACGTGAAAAGAATTCTTTTCATCATTTTGTTATCTCCTTATTGATTGATTTTTTTAGTAAGACTACTTGTAATTTTTAAATTAAATTCATATTAAGAGAGCTCATATTTAAGTATTACAAACCCTAACACAGGCAAAAATTTACTGCTCTTAATTATATACACAACAATTTTATTTTACTAAATTTGAATTTGGTAGTTGGGCAATAGGGAGAAGCCTATCAAAATTATTTTGGAATAAAAAGAATTATTTAGAGCTGAATGTGCGAAATTATAAAAACGATTATAAAAATATCATTTTATTTCAAGATGAAATATATACTAATTTTTTACTCAGTATTTGAAGGGGTCTTTACAAAGTACCCCCCCCCTCATTTTTTCAATGGTGGGTGTTGCTGAGTTGGTTATGGCGCCGGACTGTGGGTCAGG
>CAZGBZ010000012.1:0-21191 GCA_964524135.1 uncultured bacterium | reverse complement strand
TTGGCTTTAATCCATACGGACAGAGGTTTATTCACCTTTCGGATAGTAATTAACTTTTCTTCCGAAATATCATAGCTTTCTCAAATCGGTTTTCCGTCCCATCAAGCATTCTTTTGATATTACTTCTATGGGTATAAATTATAAAAAAGCATAAGAAAATTGTAAAAGGTAAAAAATAGGGATTATTAATAGTATCCCTAAAATAGTGTGCAAAGTAAATAACAGAAACACTTCCAAGCATTGTTCCTAATCCTACATAGCCAGTTAATAATAGAATAACCAGCCATAAAAGTATGGCAAGAGTAATTGACGGCCACGATATAGCATAAACCATTCCAATTGCAGCACCACCACCTTTCCCACCTCGAAATCCATGGTAAACTGGATATACATGCCCAAGCACCGCAGCAACCCCGCAAAATATGATAAGAATATTAGAATCAACTGCTGAACTGGAAAAAATAGGGAGGTTTATAGCAGATATAAATTTTGCTGAAATAAATCCTTTCATTATATCAATAAACAAAACTCCTGCAGCAAAAGTTGCCCCCTGAGTTCGAAAGGCATTTGTACCTCCGGCGTTGCCACTACCCATATTTCGAATATCAACCCCTTTTAATTTTCCCAGAAGAATACTTCCGGAAGTTGAACCAATTAAATAGCTTAGCGCTAATTTTATAAGGATTTCCATTGTAGATTTAACTGATGGGTTGGATGGCTGTCACCAGACTTCCGGGACCTGCATGAACGCCCAAAGCACAGCCAATGTCAATTAAATAGATGTTTTCAATATTATTGTGCCCCTGCTTAATCAAATCCAGCAGTTTCTCACCATCTTCTAATGTATTGCTATGACCCACAATTACCGTATAATTTGTGTCTTTATCCATTTTAGATAATACGAATTTATATAGCTTTTCAGGAAGATTTTCCGTTCCCAATAAAATTCCGGCAGCACCTAAAGTACCATTATCTTTTGTTGATAAAACAGGACGGATATTGAGAAAATCAGCCACTGTTTTCACCCATGCAGGCAATCGTCCGCCTCTTACAACATATTTCAAATCTTTAATTGCCAGAAAGACTTTTGAAGAGGAAATAATTTCAGGTAATAAAGCATTAATTTCCTCCAGACTTTTACCCTCCTTTGCCAGAGAAGCTGCTTTCATCACGATCAACCCAAGTCCGGCTGAAGCCGAAAATCCATCTAAAACGGTAATATTTTCTTTATCAACCCGTTTGGCGGCATTTAATGCAGACTGGTAGGTGCCACTTAGTTCGTGGGGAATGTGGATGGAAATAATCGAACCATAATGAGATTTTAGATATTGGTATTGCCTTCTAAAATCACCGGGAGTTGGCTGTGATGTTTGTGGGTGGTTCGGATTGGTTTCCAGCTCTTTAAAAAATTCTTCCGGAGTTTGGGATACCTTATCTACATACCCCACATCCCCAAAATTATAGCGAACAGGTACTACAAATATATCCAAGTCAATTTCATCGGGAATATCGGCACCTGAGTCGGTAACAATTGCAATACCTTTTGACGTATGACCCTGAGCCGCTTCCTGCTGCTGCCACATATCGTCGGCTTTTTCTCCTGATATTTGCCCGAAATCTGAGCAAATTTTGAACACATCTCTGGGTACATTTACATGAATATGGACTTTTGCCTTTTTCTTTCCGCCAGCTAAAACGAGGCTATCTCCACTTTCCATGAGAGATTCACGCAAATCCTTATGAATGATATTGTCACCAACAATAATACATTCGGTGCAATACCTGTATTCAGAATTCTCAAAAGAAATATCATTACCATCAATCTCCACAGATATTTGGTTTTTATTAACGTCAGCTTTGAACCCTTTCAGATCACCATCTTTTATAAAACTGAATATTCCATGCAGGAGATCAACAAAGCCTTGTGCGCCAGCATCCACAACTCCAGCTTTTTTTAATACAGCTAATAAATTGGGAGTGTTCTTCAGGGATTTTTCAGCTTCATTGATTCCCATTTCAATCAGGTTTTCAAAATCATGATTATTGGATTGGATCAATTCAATAAGGCGGTTGGAAAAATCAGTAAGTACTGTGAGTATGGTTCCTTCCTGTGGTTCTGCTAATGCTTCCCGGGCATACTCCGCCCCAAATCGTACGGCCTTTGCAAAGGACTCGGGGGTCATTTTTTCCACACCGGCTGCACCATCACTGAGACCTTGAAAAAATTGAGCTAAGATTACCCCGGAATTCCCCCTGGCACCATCTAAGGCAGCATCAGCAATGATGGCCAACATATCATCCACACGGGTATGCACTTTCTTTGAAGTTGAATCCAGAATAGAATTCATTGTAAATGCCATATTGGTAGCTGTATCTCCATCGGGAACGGGAAATACATTGATTTTGTTCAGGTAATCCTGTCTCGAAAGTACATTGTTTGCGCCGGCAACTAAAGCCCGATGCATGCGAGCGCCATCTAAATAAGTAATTTTATTCATTTTCTAATCTATCCATTGAATTACGGTATTTAAAGGTTACAAACAATATAAGGTATAAAAAAAGTGTTTACGAAACTGGGTTCTAGGTGCTAGTAACTTGGGACTGGATTCTGGGTATAAAGCCAATACATAGGTATTTATGAAGAAAACCGTTTCAAAAAGCGAATTGTTTTCAGTCCGTCAAACCAGCGATGGAATTGTTCTTTGAAGTGGATATCCGAGGGTGCGTTATTTTGAATTTTGCTCCAAATATTTTCGATTCCCTCAGATTCAAGAAATTCAACTAAATGCGGATGTATGTCAGTTAGCTTTTTTGAAATATCATGGAGGGTATTCCCAAATGCGTGGCTCCCAAGTTGAAGCCAATTGGATAAATACAAAAAGGCATCATCAGAATAATATAAATTTGTAATATCAAATCCCTTCTGCATTTGTTCCATTCGGTATCCGGTACCAAGGTACACTCTTGAAATTGGGCGTGGGGAAGGAAACACCAATATTTCTGGAATTGTTTGCACCCCACAATATTTACTTAATTCCTGCAAGAAATAAAAATCTTCAGTGGCTTTTTTACGGGGCATACCTCCCACTGCACAATATGCTTTGGCGGTACAGACTATGGTTGATCCCATTGCCACATAACCATAAGGAGAACCGGCATCCCGCATATTTTGCGCTGTTGTGAGGAGGTAATTTTCATATTGACGAATTGCCTTTTCTAAATCTGAATTTGGTGATTCTAAATGGCGAAAGCCAACTACAGCAGCTTCCACATCAAATGATTCAAAATATTGCTTCACTTTTGAAAGATAATCAGGACTAACCTTTGTATCTGCATCAGTACAGAATATGAGGCTTTTGGGTGAAGTTAAATGGGGGAGGGCTAAATCAATTCCGATTTTCCGAGCTAAACCCACTCCTGCATATTTTAGAGGTAGTTCAAGTCCAGAAGAGCCTGCATCAATTGCCGCCAGTGTAAATTGATAATTACTTCCCTTAAGTTTTTGAATGGTTAATTGGTTGTTTTCCTTTACAGATTGAGGTGCGTTAGTTGCATTATTAACTACCACTACCACCAGCGTTTGTTCTAATAATTCGGGTTTATTTTTATTGATACTCTCAAGAGTTTTGGGAAGAAATTCTAATTCCGCATAAGCTGGAATAACAATTGCCTGATTAAAGGTACGGTTTATAAGAGGCTCAATTTGCCACGGACCTAAAATTCCTCGTTTTTTAAGGTAGGAATGCGAATTCGTAAAAGATGACATCTTTCTATCTTGAAAAAATGCCCACGAAAAGCACAAAAGATAATAACTGTATAAAACGTAATTTTTTGAAACTTAAATGCCATGAATTTAAATATTTATGCATTACATATTTACTTTTAGATTATTCAGGTTAGAATTACTTTCATAGCTTTATCAAAATCACCCTCAGGAATCCAGTGAATATTTATACCATTTTTTTCCATATTCCGGAAGAATGTCATCTGTTTCTTTGCAAAACGATGGATGGCAGTATTCAGTTTTTCAACCATATCATCATACTTTAATTGTCCTATTAAAAATTGGTTTATAAATCGGTATTCCAATCCAAAACTATCCAACCGCTCATGGGTTACACCATTATTCAATAAGAATTCAACTTCTTCAATCATTCCATTTTCAAGCCTATAATGAAGCCGTGTAGTAATTCGCTGCCGAATCACCTCACGGGGGAAATCAATGCCTAATACTACAGAGGATTGGGTATGGGGGATGGGGGATTGGAGATCGGGGATCGGGGATTGGTGTTCATTTATTTTGGTTACTGAGCATGTCGAAGTGCCTGCTTCCTGCCTACTTGCTTCAGCTATTTCAATGGCTCGAATCACCCTCCGTTTAGTATCTATTGGCGTTTTTGCTGATGTTCCGGGGGAAATTCGGTCTAACTCCACAATAAGTTCGTTCAAGTCTAATTTTTCTAACTTTTCCCTTAATAATTTATTGGGCTTTGCTGTTGGAATTTTAAAGTCTAATAAGACAGATTTGATGTAAAACCCAGTTCCTCCACAGAGAATGGGTAGTTTCCCCCGTTCCCTAATGTTTGCAGAGACCCTCTGGAAATCTTTCTGGAATTGAGCCACATTGTATTCGTCAGTTGGGTTAACAATATCTATGAGATGGTATGGGATTGAATTTCCATTCAATTTATATTCTCCCAAATCTTTACCTGTGCCAATATCCATTCCACGGTAAACCTGCCGTGAGTCCGAAGAAATGATTTCTCCCCCCAACTTATCTGCAAACTGAACAGCAAGTTGTGTTTTACCTGTTGCAGTGGGACCAAGGATAGTAATTAGGTCATATGCTAAATGTAAAATTTGGCTCATTGGGTAAGTTGCATTATTTAATTTTCTTCTTCTATGATTAATATTATATACCTTAAGTTAATGCTTAATCAATCAAAATAATAAGGAGATTTATATGTATAAATTGTTCAGACTACTTACTGTTGTAATATTAATTATGTTACTTCCTAATTGTGAAGATTTGAATTCACTATTAAATGAGGATGAAACTTCTGAAGTGGATGTTGAGGCTGCAAATACATTGGTAGCCGAAGCCAATGAAATCGTATTTGATGATTTGAGAGGGCTGACAGAAGAAGAAATTTCTGAAGAAGCCTATGATACTCCAGGAACTGAAGTTAAAAATAAATTGGATATGTCAAACTCCAATCAAAAATACAAAGAAGCTGCAGATTTAGATCCTACAAATCCGGGAGCCAATTTTGGACTAGCATTTATGGAAGTTGCCATGGCCAGCCAGGATGAACTACTCGAGAAAACCTTTAATGATTGGGCAGATTGTTTTAATTCCTTGTTTGAAGAAGAGGGTATGGAAAGGAAGATATCATTAAATAATGAGTTTAAAATGGGAGTACCTCAATCAGGCAAACTATTTTTCTCGTTTGAGGTAGAACAGGTCTTGAATTTTCTACCTATTGTAACTTCACCAGAATATATTCTCCATAGAAATGATAATGAATGCCCGGAAATCAGTTCAATTCAGGATTTACTGGAAAATGTATTTCTTGAACGGTTTACAAATGCCACTTCATATTTAGACAAGGCAGTTGGGAAAGATTTTGTATTCACCATTACAGGGAAAATGATGGGAGATGATGATCAAGAGCCAATAACATTAGACGATACAGAAATTTATCTCATGAAGGCTTTTTTACATCAGGCTAGTGCTATTATTTATACGATTATTACGTATGATATTAATGTGCCATATTATGATTTAATTACTGGTCCCGAAGAAGATTATAGTTGGCAATGGTTGGCACAGGATTCAGATTTGCTTACCATTCGTGAAGAAAAAGAAGCATCCCTTGCCAATGCCCATACTGAACTAAACAATATGTTAGATTCTGTAGAATCCGCCTGGGACTTTTTAAAATCGGATTCTGATTTCACTTATGATATTATACTTTTGGAAGATGTTACTGATGCTGCAGAAGAATTTGATCAGGAAGTGAGTGACGCTCTCGAGGAAGCAAGGAAAGTGTTAAATGATCCCTATACCGTTTCACTTGATTTAGCGGATTGTGGTGGGGGCTATTATGACTATGGCAATGACGAATGTGAACCAAATGAAATAGAAATAATAATTGATTTAAAGGGTTTTATGACCACTCCCCCTGAAAACTTGAAAAATATAATTCCTGATTATACTATTTTAGACTCTAGTTGTTACGGCTATGAATATAATGATGAAACAGGTGAAGATGAATCTACCAATTATAGTTGCGCCTATATTTCTTTTAATGCTGAAACTTGTGAAGAATGGAAAAATGGCTGGGATTTAACACTTGGCGGACTCTTCCCAAATATGACAGCTAATAAGTTCTTCGATAAAATGACAGAGTTAGATGAAGATGATTGTGAATATTTATTAGAAGGCGGCCCCATTGATTTTTAAACTGGTATTAAGGCTGTATTGCAAAGGGGAAGGGAAACCTTCCCCTTTTGTTTATACAGGAATTTTTCTGTTTTTTCTTAGTTTCGCCAGTGGTCAATTCAATTCAGAAAATTGGCTCCATCCCTTTCAATATGATACTTCACCCACTGATTCCGGTAACTTTATCCAAATCATTAATAATTCTCATGTTGGATTAATTCAATTTGATGATTCGCTTAATATCTTCCAATTAAATTCTACTATTAAAGGTCAGAAGAAATTAACAAGAGGGTTGATCTATTTCAGTCATTATAATTATCAATCCACCATAGATAAATCTATGGTGGATTATAGTTTTAGTATTTATAATAACTATTTTCAAACCGGAGTGGGATATATATTTCGATTGAAGAATTTAACTACCGGTTTCGGAATTACAAAATTTTCGAATAATAACAATATTTCACCATCAGTTTCTCTAGGAGTAGAGTTTTTCCCCTGGCTGAAGGGTGAAGTTGGTAGAGCGATCTCTCAAGCTCCCTTTAATATCAAAATGAATTATACAGATTTTGAATATACCCTCGAATCTATTTTAACCACACATGATATTACAAATTATGAAATGGAACTAAGTGGTGAATTCGGGAAAATTAAATATAGTTTCACAGATGACTATTGGAAGATTGCCAGTGATGAAACCTTACGAGCAAATTTAGATTTTGAAATTGGTGCGTCCCGTAATCATAACCTAAGAGGAGAATTACTGCTTAATAAAAAACAGAAAATTATATTGCACTTATCCAATCAGTTGGATATAACCAAAATTGACTTCCTAAATGATTCTGAGAACTCATTTTTAAAGGTGAATAAATTCAGCTCTGATAATTATAAATTCGCACTCAATTATCAAAATCACTCCAATAATTATTTCTGGGAAATTGGATTATTTCAGCAACAATTAACAATATTAATGTCAAATAGAATTCGACCTTCGAGGATAAGCACAGATTTGGAATCTTTTTATAATTCTGCTGCGATTTTAAATAATAAAAATACCGGTGAATTAATACAGAGAGGAATTTCTATCAAATTAGATCATTTAAGAAAAAATAAATTAAAACCCTATTACCAAGTTGATTGGGTTAGCGATGCTTATGATATTAATCTCAATACCATCTCTTTATCCTTATTGGGTGGTATTCCTAGTTTTTATGATGATCAAAATTTAAATATCATTAGAAAGGATGCAATTATTATATCTTGTGGTTTTAATTTGATACAATATAAATGGGGAGTGCAAATGGATATTTCTCAACATATTCCTTATTATATTAAAGTTAGAAAAGTATATCCACAAGGACTATCAGATGATAAAGTAGAAAGCTATGGTGGAGGGCTTTTTCACCTCACTCTCACAAGAAATTTAGATTGATTCATTTTATACCTCAACCTGTTTCAACTATTGGCTGGAAGACTATACTTCCTGCAAATTACCCTCCAATTTAAGGGAGTATTTTTATGGTAGATTTAATAATTGTCCTCATCAGTCTCATTGTGGGAATAGCCATTGGTTGGATTTTAAAGGGTAAAGGACAATCAGCAAATAATGGCGACCTACAGAATGAAATCAAAAAGCTTACTGACGAAAAAGCAAGAGCTGAAGCCCGTTTGGATCAGCTAGATGAAACAAAAAAAGGAATGGAATCCGTTTTCAAATCTCTAGCATCAGATATTGCCAGAGAAAACAGGCAAGACTTCCTGAATCTTGCTGGGGAAAAATTTAAGGATATTTCCAAACAGGCAGACGAAAATCTTACCAAAAAGAAAGAACTCATAGACCAAAATTTAGGGGAGATGAAAAAAACGCTAAAATCCCTCCATGATCAATCTGTTACATTAACAGGGAATCTGGAAACCAGCAGCAAGGAAACCCAAAAGCTGCAGGAGTCCACCAGTAAACTGAGAGAAATTCTATCCTCCTCACAAAAACGGGGGCAGTGGGGAGAACGAATGGTAGAAGATATCCTGGATTTTATCGGTTTTATGGAAGACAAAAATTATGTGAAACAAACTCAGGTGGAGTCAGGTGAAAAACCAGATTACACCTTTTTCCTTCCCAAGGAAAAGAAACTCAATATGGATGTAAAATTCCCCCTTGCAAGTTATGAACGCTTTATAAATTCGGAAATTGAGGAGGAGCAGGAAAGTCATAAAAAAGAATTTTTGCGAGATGTCAAAATTCACATTAAAGCAATAGCCGGGCGGGCATATATCAACCCCGCTGAAGGTACCCTGGATTATGTGTTGATGTTCATTCCCAATGAATCCATTTATGGTTTTATCAACCAAGAGGATACTCAGCTTATTGATTACGCTTTAGATAAAAAAGTTCTACTCTGTTCTCCACTTACACTGTATGCTATGCTGTCTCTTATTTATCAGGCTACACGCAATTTTGCTATGGAAGAAAAAGCCACTGAGGTCATGAATCTACTGAATGCTTTCCGTCTGCAATGGGGTAGATATGTAGAGGTTATGGATAAAATGGGGCGCAGTCTTGATACAGCCAAAAAAGATTATGACACCATGGTAAGCACACGGAAAAATCAGTTGGAAAAACCACTCAGCAAAATTGAAGAGATTACTACTGGGGGTGAGACGGTGGAATTAGAGGAGTAAAGTACAACAACCTTTAAAGGTTGTTAACAAAGGCATCGCAAGCTGGAAAGCTTGTTGTACTAATTAATCACCGTCTGTGCTTTATAGATCGACTGAATCTTATTAGCAGATTCACTGAGATGGGCATGAGAATAATCATCAAAATCTCCCATTTCTAAAGACTCTTTAATAATTGCATGCAATTTCCGAAGACTGGCTCGAGCCAGAGCAACCGCATCTGAGTGAAAGTATCTTTTTTCATTTAACAAAATAATACTTAAAACCTCAATGTGGGATTTCTGTAAGTCTCTACGGAAACTGTTGATATTTTTATTTTGCTCCAGTTCTGTCCAAAGTGATGTGGTAATATTCTGAAAATGTTCTGTTAGGGTATAAATTGATTCACCCTTAGGAAATTTTAATTCATTATCTCGGATTCGGGCAAAAATTCTAGGGTGGTGCAGGCGGTATATACTACCGGATTGAATAAAGCGAACATAATCATGAATGGGATAGTCTATTCGGCTCATCCGCCAAACAGTTCCCTTAAAATCCCAACCTCTTTCTGGAGCCAGTTTATTCAATAGTTCAGGGTCAAAATCAAAGGTATCCTCCGCTAAAATATTTTCTAAAATAAAATTAAGAGCTTCCCTTTGTTTAGCTGCAGGGACAATTATAAATGGATTATCTCCACCCGGGTCCCCTACGTGATGACGGCTATGGTAAATACCTCCAATATATTTTGCAATATTGCGTGCAGCACTTAAATAATTCCGCAATCCTCTACCAAACACTCTACGAATTTTAGAATATTTTTCACCTGGTTTCTCAAAATATTCTGGAATAAGCTCAAGCAGTTCCTTTGACATCTCAAATCGTTTCTGGTAGTATGCCATAGGGTCATTGGTTAAGTCCCACGCACTTGAATGGGGGTCCATCCCTCTTGTAGATTGTCCAAAAGTATCTTCGTCAGTACCATATCGCAATAATGGATCAGTAGAACGTGAGGCAATGGACTCTAGGAATTTTTCTTCAGAATGCCCTGATCTGTCCGGTTGTTTATAGGCGTACTCGATTGCCCAATAGTCATAAGCTCCTGGTTTGGTTTGGAAAAAAGTTTCGCCATCAAATATATTAATTGGTTGATAATCCATTACTGATCCGCTAATTCCATATTTTTGGGTAAAGGCAGGATCGCTCAACTGTTCAATTGAGTAAATAGAGCTGGCTTTAAAATTATGCCTTAACCCCAAAGTATGTCCCACTTCATGCAAGATAAGATCTACAATTCCATTATGGATATATTTTTGCAGCTCATCGTCAGTTCCTTCAATTATTCCGGTTGTGGTCATTTCATCCCACCCAGATGCCATTTCCTCTCGAAGGTGATCACCATATTGGCACATTTCAGAGGAGAACTCTTCAGTGGGTTCATCTGATTCAAAATCCATGCTTACCTGTCCCAGGATTGGGGCAACAAATTCTGTTTGTGCACGGTACATGGACCTCACAAAATCGGCACTAATCCTGATATCTGCATCGTAGAGTTCCCCTGTATATGGGTTTGCTCGGGAAGGCCCAACTGCATAGCCTGACCCAGGTTGGAACATCCATCTTATAGTATTAAAACGAACATCGGCAGGATCCCAATCAGCATCATCCGGCATTTGCTTAACCACTACCGCATTTTTAAATCCAGCTGCTTCAAACGCTTCATTCCATGCTAGGATTCCTTCCCTTACAGCATCCCGAAGTTCATAGGGGATAGAATTTTCAAGCCAGTAAACTATGGGCTGTTTTGGCTCAGATACTTTTGCTTGGGGGTTATTCTTCTCCAAATTCCAGCGATTTATATAGCGGATATAGGGAGAGTCTTGCCGAACATCTGTATAGTCTTGAAAAATGGTTGTAAAGTGACCCACTCGATCATCAGCCAGGCGAGGTTGATAGTCCGTTTCAGGAATCGCTGACAGGCTCACATGATAATTAACCAATACGCTGGTGGAACTGGGAAGTGTATAAATATACTTTCCCTTTTTGCCCTTGAAATGCAGGGCAATCTCAATTTCGGTATTAAATGGGAAAGATTTTAAGTCTTCAAAATAGCTGTCTTTTTTATCAAAGCTGTAGATACCCTGACTTTTCCGAGTTATTTGTTCAATATCATAAATAAAGAGTGTCCCAATATCCACTAAAATTGCACCACTTTTCGGATGGGGTTTACTCTCAATTTTGGTAGAAGATAAAATGGAATTAGATGTATGTCTTGCAACAGATCTGCGGAATGGAGAATCTTCATCCGTCCGAAATTTCACATTCACATTCACCAACTGTACACGCTCACCCACCTGTTTAAACATGAAGGGGTATTCATCTAACATGGAGCTTCCATCCAGATAATATCCATCTCCAGATTGTCGGGTGAGACCTGCGAGATATATTTTTTCAAATTGGTCAGGGTTAATTTCCAGGAAAGCCTTGCTAATTTCTTTATTCCAATAGAGAGTGAAAAGTCCCTCTATTTTTTGATAATCTTTGATGACATTTTTGAAGGTTTTTTTACCACCATTTTTCTTAGATTTGAGTGGTTTTTTATGATGGACTTGGGTGGTGTCATTCAATAAGAAGTCGATGTTGAGGTCGGTATAGGGGTCAGCAAAGCACAGAGCTATTGGAATAAGACCTGTGAAAAGAAAAAGGGAAAGTATTCTAATCAATTTAGCCATTCGAGAGTGAACAAAATTACATTAATTCTGGGGTAATTCATTCATAATATTTATTCCAGAACTAGTGCCAATCCGATTCGCTCCTGCATTTAGCAATTCATTCACTTGGTGTAGAGAGTTTATACCTCCCGAGGCTTTAATCCCCATTTTTGTACTAACAGTTTTTCTAATCGTTTCTATGATATCAGGGCAAGCTCCAGCTTTTGAATATCCAGTTGAGGTTTTAACAAAATGTGCTCCACTATCTTCCACCAATTTACTAACTTTTATGATTTCATCATTATTTAACAAGGCAGTTTCAATAATGACTTTGATAATTATTTCCGGAGCACTATCAACTATATTCGAGATTTCTTTAGAAACATAGCTCAATTTTCCATCTTTGAAATAACCGATATTCATTACCATATCTATTTCATTCACTCCGTCCTGAATACAACATTCCATTTCTTTCAATTTTGATATTGTAGATGAAGCACCTAAGGGAAAGCCAATTACAGAACAAACTTTTACTTGAGATGATTTTAATTGGTCATTGGCTTGTTTAATTCTTGTTGGATTTATACAAACAGAATAGAATTCATGTTCAATTGCACTCAAACATAATTCATTGATCATTTTAAATGTGGTATCGGGTTTTAAAAGGGTTTGGTCAATACTATTTGCAATTTGAGATGAGTCCATTATTATTAAATGATTGATTTTACTTTTGCAACTAATTTTTCAACCTCTGATTGAGTAGTTGCTTCAGCATAAATACGGATTATTGGTTCAGTATTTGATTTACGAATATGTACCCAGGAATTTTCCCAGCTGAGTTTAAGTCCATCTGTTTTATCAGGATTAGCCTCGGAAAAATTTTGTTCTATTTTATCTAATATAGCTTGAGGATCAACGGATCCCAGTCCAATTTTTTCTTTACCCATGACAAATTGAGGCATTGATGTAAAAATTTCACTCACTTTTTGAGTACCTTGGGTCATGCGGTTTAAAAACATTGCAGCAGCTACTAAGGAATCTCGTCCGTAATGGCTTTCGGGTAAAATGACGCCACCATTACCTTCTCCACCGAGTTCAGCGTTAACCTCCTTCATTTTGTTCACAACATTAATTTCGCCTACAGCTGACCTAATTACAGAGTTGCCATATTTTTCAGCTACCTTATCCAATGCCAAAGTTGAAGAAAGGTTTGTTACTACAGGTTTACTGGAATTAGTGGTATTAAAAAAGCCATCGGCGCAAATTACTAGGGTATATTCTTCACTGAGTGGTAAACCATTTTCATCCACAACAGCCAAGCGATCACCATCAGGATCTGTTGCAAACCCTACATCTGCATTATGAAATTTTACTGCATCACCAAGTTTTTTAAGATTCTTTGCTAATGGTTCTGGTCCCCGGGAGAATTCTCCATTTGGTTCGCAAAATAACCGATTAACTTTGCATCCAAGAGCTTCTACCATTTCAGGAAGTGCTAAAGATCCAGCACCATTTATAGCATCCACCACCACCGAAAAAGACCGTTTCTTAATTGCCGTTGAATCAATAATAGATAAATTAAAGGTATGTTCAATATGTGGTTGAAATCCATTTTCAACTTTTTTAATTGAGCCAGAATTTTGTTGGCATGACGACATACAATCTGCAATTTCAAATAAACGATTATTTTTTTCACCATTTAGAAAACAGCCGTCGGCATCAATAAATTTTAAGCCATTCCACTGGGTTGGATTATGACTGGCAGTGATTACAATGCCCCCAGCCATTTTATTTTTTTCTACCAGAAATTGTGCGGTGGGTGTGGGCAAGATTCCATAATTGACAGCATTTCTCCCACATTGGCTCAGAGCTGTACATCCCACATCAATAAAAGAATCACCATGTGGTCGGCTATCCCGAGCAATTAGAATTCCACCTTCACCTTGAATTTCTGAATATGCCTGAATATATCGAAATATAACTGAATCAGTGAGGTTGTCCCCAACAATACCTCTAATTCCGGAAATTCCCCGTATTAATTCCATGGTCTAAATTAAAACGAAATGAAGGTGGATAAAAATGGAACAAAAAAAATCCAGACATAATCTGGATTTTCTTTTTTATTAAGTTGGTTTTGCCTGAGAGAAAAGCGTAGGACGATATGGAACTCGTCTTCGTTTACTTCTCTTGGCAATTTTTCGTGCTTCACTGGGTTTGATGTAATAGGCACGTGCCCTTACATCTCTTAGAATTCCAGCTTTTTCCCATTTCTTTTTAAAGCGTCTTAAGGCTTTTTCAAATGGTTCGTCTTCTCGAATTTTAATGCTTACCAAAGTAGTATCTTACCTCCTCTCAATTTATCCTAAATATTGTCTTAATTTTCTGCTTCTTGAACGATGTCGCAGACGGCGAATAGCCTTTTCTTTTATCTGCCGGACACGTTCCCGGGTCAATCCAAATTCTTCCCCAATCTCGTTCAGGGTAAGTGCATAAGAATGACTGATTCCAAAATACATTTTTATAACTTCCCGCTCCCTGTCTTTCAGGGTATCTAAGGCCGCAGCAACTTCTTCCTGAAGCGAGTCCATCTGCAATTCTTGATCGGGTTCAGCGGTGGCTCCATCAGGAATTACATCCAACAGACAATTTTTATCTTCATCTGAAAATGGTGTGTCCAAAGAATGGTGCCTACGTGAAATTCGTTGTGCATCATTAACTTCATTTGGTTTCATTTCCAATTGCCGTGCTAATTCATCTGCCCGAGGGGAACGCTCGAATTCCTGTTCCAATCGCTCAGCTGCTTTATTAATCTTGGAAATGGTGCCCACCCGATTAAGCGGCAGCCTAACAATTCTGGAATGCTCTGCTAAGGCTTGTAAAATAGATTGGCGAATCCACCAAACCGCGTAGGATATAAATTTAAAACCACGGGTTTCATCAAATCGTTCAGCAGCCTTAATCAGTCCTAAATTTCCTTCATTGATGAGATCAGTTAGAGGAAGCCCTTGACCCTGGTAATCTTTTGCAACACTTACTACAAAACGTAAATTGGCTTCGGTCAGCTCTTTTAAGGCTAAGCGATTACCCTGCTTTACTAAAATTGCAAGTTCAACTTCTCTTTGAGGAAGAAGAGGTTCAAACCGGCTGATTTCCTGCAGGTATTTACTGAGGGATCGATTGGCATCACTCCCCAATTTTTTAATTTTCTTTTCAAGTTTTGCTATTTTTTTCTTTCTCTGAGCACGTTTCTTTTCCTGCTCAGCCATAAGTAATTCTTCTTCTTCTGTGAGAACATCCTGGGTATCTTCAGCCTCTAATTCTCCCTCTCCCATTTTGGTAGGGATTTGAGCCTTTAGTTTTTTTGCTTTTTCTTTTGCAGTTGGCTTCTTTTTTGTATCAGGTTTAAATTTTGCTTTTGCTTTTGGCGTGGCTTTCTTCTTTGTTGCTGCTTGAACCTTTGCAACGGGTTTTTTCTTTACTACAGTTTTTTTAGCAACAACTTTTTTAGTAGATTTTTTTGCAGCGGCTTTCTTTTTTGCCGTGAGCTTTGGAGTTGCCTTCTTTTTCACTTGAGTTTTAGCTTTAACAACAGTCTTTTTCTTTGGTGCGGGTTTTTTGGCAACCGTTTTTTTAGGGGTCTTTTTTGCAGTCGCTTTAGAAGCTGTCTTTTTCGGCGCTGCTTTTACCTTTGCAGGTGTTTTTTTTGGTACAGCTTTTACTTTTTTTGTTTCTTTGGTCTTTTTTGCCATCGAATTCCTCTAAATATGAATAGAAAATTAGCCCGATATATTAATATGCCAGTAGATACTCATCCAACAAAAATCACATTATAAATCTGAATAAATCCATCAGGACTTATTTCTTCAGGCCGGCTATTTGCCCATTTTTCAATTTTCCCTGATTTATAAGTCTCTGGTAAATTATTTTTCAGCTTCTTCCTCCGTTGAGAAAATGCCTGTTTAACCAATTTTGAGAAGGTAGTAAAATCGGGCAGGGTACCATTTTTAGGAAAAAAAGTTAAAACGGCAGAATCTACATCTGGTTTAGGCTGGAATACATTTTTGGTAACGATAAACTCAATTTTTACCTCACAATACACTTGGCACATGACAGAAATTCGACCATAGGATTTATTGCCATGTTTGGAGATAATCCGCTGTGCCAATTCTTTCTGAAACATGAGTACCATTCGTTCCCAATTCTGCCATGCCAGCAATTTGAATAAAATAGGACTGCTAATGTAATATGGCAAGTTTCCAATTATTTTAACTTCACCTTGAAATTGATTCAAATCCCAATCTAAAATGTCCCCTAAATAAATTGTCACATTTGGATAGTTCTTTTTTCCCAATTGTGTTATAAGAAGGGGATCAATCTCAACTGCATGGATATGTTTCGTTTGACTACTTAATTCATCGGTAAGGGCACCATCTCCCGGACCGATTTCTAAAATAGTGTTGGATTTAGAGGGCTCAAGGCAATCAATAATTTTTTTAATGGTATTGGGGTCTCGCAGAAAATTCTGCCCCCATTTTTTCCGAAAAGGATGTTTTTTTTGGTTATCCAATTTAGATTGGCTATGAACTTAATTCTGTGAGTTTTGTAAATAACTGATGTGCAGTTTCAGTAGTGGACTCTGCAACTTCTTCTAAATCAATTCCCTTCAGTTCTGCAATTTTTTCAGCCACATGGAGAACATTTTTGGGCTGATTTTGTTTTCCCCGAAATGGTTTTGGGGAGAGATAGGGGGAGTCGGTCTCCACCATCATTCGCTCCAAAGGGATTTCTTTCACCACATCTTCTAATTCTTTTACGAAAGTAATCATGCCGGTAAAGGAGATATGAAAACCAGTTTCCAAAATATTTTGCGCAAAATCCACATTACTTGCAAAACAGTGTATAACCCCCCGGTTTAATCCGGAGTTCTGAATTCCCCCAAGTATATCATCATCTGATTCCCGGCAATGCACAACAGCTGGTAATTCTAATGATTTTGCCATTTCCAATTGTTCATGATATACTCTACGTTGAACTTTTCTATCACTAAAATCATAGTGATAATCCAGGCCCATTTCTCCCACAGCTACAACTTTTGGATGCTGTGTAAATGCTTCAAGTTCATACAAATACCCTTTGGGAGCTTTATCTGCTTCGTGTGGATGTATTCCACAAGTAGCATATACAGCGGGATACTTTTCGGCTAATTTCAGACATTCTTCAGAGGATGGTAGATCCACACCAATGGAAATAATTTTCTCTACTCCATTATCTTCTGCAGTCTGGATTACTTCATCAATTCTGTCTGAATAATCCTTATAGCTAATATGGGCATGGGTATCAATTAAGGTCATTCAACTGTAATTCTTGGGAAGGGAGATTTTCCCTCACCTAATACTGATCCTGGTGTCAGCAAACCAATATTAGTTTCATTTAAAGGGATAGACCCCGCTCCCAAAATATTTAAAATGACAGAGGTTTTTTCTGGCATAACTGGGTTTAATAGCTGAGAACCAATTCGAAGTACATCCGCAGACAATGCCAGGGTTGTTGCAGCGGAACTGCCATGGGAGGAATCCTCTTTAATTGACTTCCACGGAGCTTTAGCCTCTAAGTAACGATTTATTTTACGAAGCAAAGAGAGAGCAGTTTCAAGTGCATCATGTATTTTAAGTTCCTGTATGAGCTTGTTGACCAATGGGGGGGTAGTTTTGGTTTCTGCAATCAGTTCCAAATCTGTTTCATCATAATCTCCACTTTCAGGTATTTTACCATCAAAATGTTTCTGTATGAGCATGGTTACCCGATTAACCAAGTTGCCGTAATCATTTGCTAAATCGGCATTATAGCGTTTGATAAAACTCTCCATAGTAAAATTGGCATCCATTCCCAGCACCATATCCCGCATGAGAAAAAATCGCACGGAATCCACGCCATAGTTATCAATGAGTTCTAAAGGATCCACTACATTTCCCAACGATTTGCTCATTTTTGATTCATCATTCATCCACCACCCATGTGCCAGAATTGATTTTGGAAAGGGAATTCCCGCAGCCATGAGCATAGTGGGCCAATAAACGGCATGGGTAGTGAGAATATCTTTTCCTATTAAATGATAATTAACAGGCCACCAATTTTGAAAAGTCGTCTCATCTTTTCCCCAACCGATAGCCGTAATATAATTTAGGAGTGCATCAAACCAAACATAGGTAACATAATCCTTGTCAAATGGAATTTCAATGCCCCAACTCAGTCGAGATTTTGGTCTGGAAATACATAAATCATTTAACGGTTTTCGGAGGAATCCCAATATTTCATTTTTGCGAGTCTCTGGCTTTATAAATTCCGGATGATTTTCAATATGGTCTATAAGAGCATCTTGATATTTCGACATCTTGAAGAAATAATTTTTCTCTTTTAGTTTTTTAATCTGCCTGAAATCTCCTTCCTCCACCTCCTTTACTGTTACAAAACGCTCTTCTGATACGGAGTAGAGACCTTCATATTCGTCTGCATATATTTCGCCATTTTCATAGAGGGTATTCAGCAGTTCTTTTACATGGTCAGTATGGCGGGGTTCTGTAGTACGAATAAAATCGTCATAATCAATATGCAGTTTCTCCCATAGTTCTTTAAACCGAACCACAAATTCGTCAACATGTGTTTTAGGGTCAACATTTCGGTTTGCAGCGGCTTCCTGAACCTTCTGCCCATGTTCATCAGTACCGGTGAGAAAATGTACTTCATCTCCCATAATACGGTGATATCGTGCCAGCACATCTGCCAGAATAGTGGTGTAGGCATGACCAATATGCGGCTTGTCGTTCACATAATAAAGCGGAGTGGTTATATAGAATTTTGCCATTTTACCCTGATGAGTTAACTGTATAATTTAGAATGAAAGCAATAACTGATTGCATGTAAAACTTTCTCAAAATAATTTACAAAAAAACCTTCCTGTAGTCCTGCCCCATCAACCATTCAAGATGGGGCTTGGGTCGAGCGACAGCATGCCGTGGCTCTACTTTACAGCATGATTCAGTCTGTGACCCCAATCACATTTCAATCCTCTCCTCAATAATTTCTTCTTAACTATCAGAAAATTTCTGTATATTTTGTGTTCAGAGGAGAGGAATTTTTAATAAAATGAATAGAATATTATCAATATTAGTACTTTTTTTTACAGTCATGATGGCAAATGATTTCAATGAAGGACCTTACGGATCAGAATATTTTGATACCGCGGGTCCTTTTAATTTAGTAGATTTAAATATGGAATTGGGCGATGTTACTGGTGATGAGATTGTCAATATACTAGATATAATTTCCACGGTAAATTATATTTTAGGAAACGACGATTTCACTGCTGAACAAATTATTCAGGCAGATATGAACTTCGATGGAACCATAAATATTCTTGACCTCATTGGTTTGGCAAATCTGATACTTAGCCCCGAGCCCGGTGCTTGGGATTTTGAAACCCAGTGGAATGGAGAAGATAGCTACATATTTATAACAATTGGTCCTGCCAGCAGTACAGCTTTATGGAATGCTAATGATAGTGATGATCTTCTGGATAATTCTCCTGATAACGTGCATTATTTTTTTCTGTCTAATCGCACCACATATTTTGATGATATTCGGACGAAAAAAGGAGATTTTGACGTACTTTTAAGCAATATGTCCGAATCAGAGCAAGCCCATTGGAAAACCCATTTACATTTTATTCCTGATAAATGTGATAGCCATGGTGATGATTTTGTAGATGCTGTATGTGGGGTTCGTGCCGTTGGAATAGATCGTTTTCAGCGCTGGAAAGAAATTGGATATTTAGGCAACCCTGCAAACTTCAGCGGCACTTATATTAGATATCTTGCTCATGAAGCCATTTATTACAACTATGAGTTTGACGCATTATATGAAGAAGAAGAAACCTATGATGAAGTAACTGTTTTTGAACGGGAGCATTATTCAGGTGGTTGGGCATTATCCATTTTTAAAGCTGTGGAATTACCCTCAGATTCAGACCTGAATGGATACAAAGGATTAAGTGTTGAGTTACTCCGCGGATGCCCCGATGGGAATATGAATTATAGTGATGCCGGCTGTGATGATTATGATCGTATCGCCCATTTATATTCCTGTGAATCGGATAGTTCCGGCTGCACAGAGATAGCCAGATGGATTACCCCTTTTGACCGCCAGCCCCATTCACTAACCAATATTACACCCTTTATTACCCATTTAAGACCAGGTGGAAACAGGGTGATAAAATTCCAGGAATCTGGTTGGCCAAATAGTTTATTAACCCTGCGTTTTCGGTTTCATAATTATTTACCTGAAGAAGATTATGAATATTCCCCAATGGAATATGAGAATGCCTGGAATGGAACGATTCAGTTTAATCCGAATTACTCTGATAACCGACCTCCGGTAATTTTTACTCCTCCTGAAGGGGTACAAAAAGTAGAATTTGTTACGTATATCACGGGACATGGTTGGGGTTCCGCCGGCTGTTATAATTGTGCAGAATTTTGCAACTCACGTCATATTTTCACTGTAAATGGCGGCACCTTTGAATTTCAAAAATCACACCCAGAAGGAGGTGACAGTAATTATTGCATGGAGCTGGAAACTATTGCTCAAGGAGTCGTACCTAATCAATATGGCACTTGGGGTTACGGGCGTGCAGGCTGGTGCCCAGGAATGGATGTTGCCCCTTTTATCACTGATATTACAAATTATATTAGTGTTGGTGAAGAAAATATTATTCAGTACGATGCCTGCCGTGTTGCAGGTAATAACTGTGTTACTCCACCCACCTGTCAAGGTGATGGATATTGCCCCGAAATTGCAATGTCTTCCTATGTAATTTATTCTTATTAATAGATAAATTTAATCCAAAAAACTTGTTCCTTTTCCTTAAAAGGTAGATAAATTTCATACCGTGAAAATCATTCCATTTTTTATAGTTTATCTTTTTATTTTTCTATTTATTGCCTGTGGTGAAAAACCAGAAATCCATATTTCAAAAACAGTGCAATTTGAGGGGAAAATATATTTATTGGACTCTGATGATCCTTTCACGGGAATCTTATTTAACGAATATTCCAATGGGCAGCGGGAGTATGAAGGGTATTATAAAAAGGGAAGCCCAAACGGTAAGCTAATCTATTATTTTGAAAATGGTTCAACAATGCGTGAAGGCGTTTTAAAATATGGTTCTCCGATAGGGCGGTGGACATATTATAATCCTGATGGCAGTATAAAAGAAATTAAAGATCACTAAATTAAATGTCAGAAAAAGCAGAATCATCATTTATTAAGTGGATATCCATGATAATCTGTACAGCATTAATGGTATTATATTTATGGTTAGTCTTATA
>CAZGBZ010000011.1:7719-21828 GCA_964524135.1 uncultured bacterium | reverse complement strand
AAACAATAGGGTTGAAATAATTCGAATCATAGATATTTTATGTATAATTGGTAGAAGTAATATAACCCAGAATCGGTCTCTATGAAAATTGAATTAAAAGCTCTAATCAATCCTCTATGCATCGGACACTATATCCGATCTCTTTATTTCGATCATTTCTGTTTATTGTTGAACGTGAATATGATAGTTGTCTATACCACGCATTACCATCATTTTCTTCTAAAGCAGTCCATAGCGTACAATAGAAAACCATAGAATGATATCCACTATCGCGTACTCCACCGGGTAAAATAGTAATACCACTTATGTTTGTTGCTCCTGTATTAGGATAAGACCAATGCACATAATCTTCCTCTTTTATTTTACCACCCTCATCATAACCTCTGAAGCCTACACTATTTGCCTCTTCTTCACTCATACCTAAAAATATTTCCAGCTGTTTATATTCACCATCTGAAGGTATATGAAAACCTTCAGGGCATAACCCTCGTTCATCATCAACCGCATACCAGTTATATAAATTCCCATAAACATCAGCACAGTTATTTTCACATGTTGAAGAAGAATACTCATCTTCATCTGCTGGATAAACTGAATAAGCTCCAGTTTCTGTATATTTAAGATCAACCCAATCAGAAGAAGAAAATCCTGTAGGTATAAGATCATTATTATTATAATGTGTTACTTTTAAATTCTCTGTCATCCAGAGCTTTTCACCAACTTGGACTGTCCCATAGACATTACCATCTATATCAGTTACAGTTGGACTACAGCTTGAACTATTTCCAAAACAAATTCCACATTCATCTGCTTCTTCTGAAGTACAACATTCATCTAAAATATCAAAATAACAATCTGATGTACAATCTTCATTAACCGGCAGACCGCAACAACTCTCAGCAGATGAATTATCACCACCACAGACACCTGCACAATCTATTTCAGCTGTACAATTACCTTCACAATTATAATTTTCTTCTGCGTATGTACAACTGCCATCATCAACAGTAGTATCAGGATCATAGTTGCATGCTGATTCATCTGTGCAGCCTACTACATTCGGCTCACCATTCAAAACCCAGTCTACTAACATCACAATATCAAGAACATTCAGCAATCCATCTTCATTTACATCAGCTACCTCATCATAAATATCACTTAGTACAAGGTTTACTGTCATTACAATATCTATAACATTTATTACACCATCATTATTGATATCCCCTAAAAATAAACAGCTTGATCCATCTCCTTCACAAATACCGCATAAATCAAAATCAGCATCCCCGCCGCAAATATTCATGCAGTCAACATCAACTAAACAATTACCCTCACAGTCATAGTTGTCTTCAGCATATTCACAGTTTCCATCATCTATATTTGCCTGCGGAACATAGTTACACGCAAACTGATCCATACAGCCATATATATCAGGATACCATTCGAATGCACCTATATCTGGAGCATAATTATAGTATTCACTTTCGGGAATATCTACAATGACCTCTCCGTCATATTCAAAATAAGCTGTACCGGCATCAATGCATGGTGAATTATCTTGGAGAGAAAAATTTCCATCCTCACTATCTACAAAAGCGGGATCCATATCAATATTTCCATCTAACCATTGAATATTTATATTCCCAAATGTATCAAATGTATTTAATCCCCCCACAATATTTGAATGGGTAACAACCACGAGTGGATTTTGGGATGGCATAGCAACTATATAAATCCCGTTAGGATAATTATCATATATAATTGTATTAATTAGTTTTATGTCATTAGGCGAAGAGGCAAAAATTCCTCCTCCATTATTATTAGATATAACACTATTTACAATCTGCGGATTTGATGATGAAAGATATAATCCTGCTGCTCCATCGTAACATAAAGCTTCATCACAAGAATTGTTAACAATTACTACATTTGTCAAGCGTGGGCTTGAATTGAAAAAATAAAATCCGCCATTATAAGTTGAATAATTATCTCGTACAATTACATCAGAAAATTCCGGATCAAGTACTAACATAAAAAAATATCCACCACCACCCGTAGAAGCTGTATTATCACTAATTATTGTATTACTTATCTTGGGTTCAGAGCGATAAAATGTTACCCCGCCTCCAACATTTCCCTCATTATTAGATATATTTAAATTAATTAGTTCTACACCAGAATAAACACTAAGTATGCCACCACCCATTCCATCATACCACTCATATTCATTAATTTCTGGAGCATAACCATTCTTAATAGATAAATCTTTAACTACGGCTTGATAGTTATTATAAAATAATAATACTCTAGCTGTGATATTCGCATCTAATATGGTATTGTTTTGACCTGCACCATATAAGTTAATATATGACAACATAATAATAGGGAAAGATTCACCTGTTGAATCTGGTGAATAAATGCCTTCTGTAAGGTTAATAGTTACTGCTTCATCTTCAGTTGCATAAATTCTGCTCATCGCATAATTAATAGTCTTAAACGGATCTGATTCAACGCCAGTTACGCTGGCATCATCACTGCCTGTAGGACTGACCCATACATCATAGGTAATAGCATCTAAGTTTCCATCACTATTTGAGGCATCATATCCATCGTCTGCTTCAACATTAACCCAATATTCTGATACATCCTCTATATTATCTTCGTACACATCGAAAATACTGTTGGTCATATTCACAAATCCTTCAAAGTCTAAAGTAGAGAAAGTACTACCGTAGAGGGCTTCATTGTTTTTGTAAAAATTAAATGACAGGTCCAACTCTCCTTCACATTCAGTCCGGCTATCACCCCAACTATATTCTCCCCGGGCTTCCCTCATCCGGATCTGGTCGCCATTGCTCTCTTCCCCACCGCCGCCGCTGTGAACTTTATCATCTCCAGACCCTTTATTATTTACGATAGCATTATATTTAAAACTGGGCAGGGCATTACGGGAAAGAAATCCGCCACCTCGTATCTGTTCCACTTCTTCCCGTTCACCTTCTCTGCCCTCTGTGTCAACCATGACAACAGTACCATTACCACCGGTAATAGTAAAACCAAAAATTAAAGGTTCAATACATTCATCTGAAGGGGAGTCAATTAATATGACTGACTCTAATCCATCTCCGTTGGTATCCAGGCTGCCATCCAGTGTGGTAACATTGATGTTGTCATTGATGACATAATACTCATCATCAAATCCCACCCAACTTTCCAAATGTCCATTTACTTGATCTAAAATCGCACGACTGGCCAAAGTAATGGATTTCTGTATAATCAAGTTTTCATAGTAGGTGCCTGGTGCTACCAACACTGTATCTCCCTCTAAGGCATCATTAATACCTTCCTGAATAGTGAGATTACCTTCACCCGGTACATGGATAATAGCACTAAATGAAAAACTAAAAAGTAATATGGATATAAGAAGTCTCATTAGCCTCCACCTAGAATGATATTAACAAGTGCTACAATATCCAGAACATTTAAAACCGCATCTTCAATGAGATCACCTGCAGGGTTATATTCAACAGCAGACAAAATATTTTCAACCAAGGCAACTACATCTAAAACATTGATTAATCCATCACCATTCATATCACCCTGCTGAGCACAAGTACTACCATCTCCACATGCTTCACCGCAGACATCTTCCCATGATTCAGTGAAACACTGCCCATCACAACCAATATCAGGGCCAACATATCCACACCCATTACGATTACCATCCTTGACAAGTGGTGTTTGTATTTCTTTAATATGCCTTACTTTCTTTGCATCTGAATGATTATTATTAGAAGCATATTTTACAGATAAAGGTATGTTCTTAATATTAGTATTTGTAAAAGTAAACCTCTCTCCATCACAGTCACTATCTACCGATCCTCCACATGCACCACAACAATCGTTAGGCGCATCACAATAATCATCAGAGCAAAAATCTAATTCTCCGTTTCCACCATCATAACTATTACCTGCAACAGCTATGTTAGTTAATGTAACTGGAGCGTCTAGAGTTGTTACATATAATATGAATGAACTATATGTATTTGCTGCATCTTGTGCAGGAATTTCTACTGAATAAGATGCTTCTGCTGTTCCACTAACGGTTACAGATGCTGTGTTAAAGCTTGGCTCGGTGTCTGGATATGGGTTATACTCAAACCTGAAATACACATCTGCGTCTGTTCCAGCAGTTGCCCCTGTAAAGGTGATTTCACCACCATCCGCAAAGCTGAATGGATAAAGATCTGTATCTTCGTTGGCAAAGCCTGCCCATGGTTCAGCCCCTGTTGGGTTTGTATATGTGTTGCCATCAAAAACTGCGCCACCAAATCCACCTGAAAATACGACAAATGATAACTCACCACTATCACCAGAACATGCACATCCAGAGCAGTCCCAACCTACCACATTTTCAAGGTAGAAGCAATTATAACCATATTCTTCCCACGCAGTATCGCAACACTCACTACCCATATTAGTATAATCATTTTCACATAAATCACAATTAGATTCCTCAGGAGGTTCAAAGTCACTACATTCATCGGAACAGGTGAAAGCAGGATCTCCGTCAATTAAACAATCGTCACAATCCCCACCATAACCAGAACAAGAAAAAGTACTATCTTCGCATGTACATGGACAGCAATCACCACCATCCCAGTTACATTGTGCATTATTATTAATAGGATCACAGTACCCATCAGCTATCCATGATGCATAACAATCAGTACAATCATATTCACAATCATATTCACCAGCTACACATACACCATCACCACATATTATAAAATCATCGAAAGCACAATCATATGGGCAATTATCTATATCTTCATTTGATTCACACACTAAATCACCACATGGGAAATCACAATCAGCGGGACAATTATTATTATTCTCACTCAAGTCACAAACATTATCTCCGCATATAAAATTATCTCCTAGACAATTGCATGTTGAGCAATCCCATCCCCAATTTTCAATTAGATGATTACACGTATACCCTTCCGTATACCAATACAAATCACAACATTGAGAATTCCCATTAAAACAATCTTCACAAATATTAGTTTCACAAATTTCTTGATCTAGACCACAAGAGCCATCAATACATTCAACTAGTTGAATATTGGAACCACTACAAATATCACATACATCCAAGCTAGCACTGCCACCCCAATACCCTTCACAATCTTGTTCACAGTCATTAGTTGAGTCAGCATCACATACACCACAATTATCTATATATGCGCTTCCATTTGGAGTACCTGCACAATCGGCACAAGATGTATTATTGCCACCACAAATACCACATTGATCAATAAATGTACCACCACCACAAATTCCGAGACAATCATACTCATATGCACAAAAAATATCCATAGTCGCCTCCGGAGTATAATTACATGCATTTTCATCTGAACAACCAGGTACTGTTCCATATTCAAATGCACCGAGATCTGGGCCTAAACCACTATATTCAGTAATATCTATAGTTCCATCATTATCTATATCTGTAGTACCCATATCAATTGCTGGAGAATTAATTTGCAACGTATAATCTCCATTATCCGGATCTACGAACAATGGATCTACAACCACATAAAAGGGATACTGATCATTTACATAATCGCTAGATATATATTGATCATAGAATACAGTACCTCCACCTGTTACCCAGTCGGCACACGTTGAACAGTTAATAATAGAATAATCGATATTGAAAAATTCAGCAAGTTCTGGAACATATGGTGGTGTCATGAGGGGTGCATCACCATGAGAAATAATACTATTAATTATATTTAAAGTTGCACCATAAAACTCAATATTATCAAACACTATTTGTGCATAAGATGGATCTGAGTTGTAACCATTAGTAGTAGTATTTCCAGCAACAGTAACATTAATCAGTGAAGCATGAGCATTTTTCAGATATATTGCAGCACCATTATAATCAGTTAAATTATTAATAATCGCAGAATTTTTAATAATTATGCTAGGTCTATTATTTCCGCTTCCGCTATAATCAGTAATAAATAATCCTCCACCCCATGTTGACGTTACATGATTATTACTTATAATGACATTATCTAGTTTTATCTCACTATTACGTCTACTATATATTCCGCCTCCATAATACATTGAAGAATTACCACTAATAAATACATTTTCAAGGATAACAGGTGATCGTGAGCCATAATCATGATAAGTACCATTAAGTAGAATACCCGTTCCATTATTACCTATAATTCTTACATTATTCAAATATGCTGCAGATGTTGCATCAAGAAACAATCCTTCTTGCTGATTACCATTGATATTAGCACTGATAATTGATACATCCTCTATAGATTGAATAGAAACTCCCATATTAGCGTTATTAGTAATGGTTGCATTTTCAATATTTAAAGAGCATGTCACACAATAATATTCTTCACAGTCAGGAGTAGTGTCCCTACAATTAGCCCCACTTGCCAATAGTCCATAGAATCCATTATTTTTTATTGAAATATTATTTATATTAATATCTAAATCAGTGAGCCATATTCCGGCAGATCCGTTATTTTCGATTGTGATATTATTCATAATCACATTATCAGGCACGCCTCTTGATCCTTGAAAATATAGACCATATCCCTCATTATTTTTAATAATCAGATTTGTTATACTGATTGCTGATGGGACAGAATAAGTTTCATTATTAATATACATAGCGCAGCGGGTATCATTAGATGACTGATTGGAGGTATTACCTGTCAATAATATATTTTCCATCATAGGACTTGAATTTTTTATATATATACCATCTGGTCGGCGCCAGGTTACAGATTCTCCTCCTACATTATTTGAAATAGTCGCATTTTTAATAGCGATCGATGAACTAATCAATGAAAGTGCAGCGCCTCTACATGCAATATTATTGCCTATACAATTCTCATTCTCAAAAATTGTCACTGATTTATTAACACCACTTATGGAAATATAGTCCAATATACTTTCATCACTGGCATTTTCAAAAGTGATTCCCCCCCAATGATTTGGGCCCTCATTAAAAGAATCAAAAATAATACTATCCTGCTCTGTGCCTTCTGCAATCAATGTACCATTAACAAGAAAATAAAACGGCCCTCCAAAAAGTAGTTTGGTTCCAGGTAATAATGTAAGACTTTCATCAGTATCTACAATAATATCTCCTGATACAATATATTCTCCTACCGGTAATTCTCCACTAATTAAACCATTTAATAAATTTCCTTCAGATAAATTGGCAAATAATTCAACGCTTATTTCTTGCGGAAGATCAGAACTTACAAAAACCATATTATCTTCTATATAGCCTATACTTTCAAATGATTCAACTGTAATGTCAATAGAGCCCGATTCATATGGGTCGATATTTATTGGAAATGAAGTATTGGTATAAAAATGTGGCCCTGAAAAAGTGACATTATTGATTGTAATGGGCGTACTTCTATAATTATACAAACTAAATTTGAAGACAAAAGGAATATTCCCAACCAAACCAAAATCATGAGAAGTAAAATTAGGATAAATATTTAAACCACCAGTGTATCCCATATCTGAAAGAGATCCATCCAAATCAGAGTGCCACAGATTACCATCACCACTATCTATACAGGGAGAAGTCTCATCTAACTCATAAACTGCATCCCCAGATACAGGTATTATTTGTGGATCTTCATCTATATTGCCTATTGCATCACCATGACTCCATCCACCTTGAATGTTACTGTAATTAATAGTCACATGCGAACTATCACTTAGATGCGCTCCAGGCTCGGTTGGATGTGGATGAAAATATATAGTCCCATCTGCATACCCATCTGCTGCATCCCAGATAATTGAATTTGTTATATCCAAATATGAATCCTGACCCTGAATTGTAATTGCATCTTTTTCATTATCATACATCGTAATATGATTATAATAATTATGTGTGGGCAGATTACTACTCCATATATCAATTCCTCCAGAATTACCGGTAAATATTGCATTTTCCATAACTATATGGCTATTATACATTATGCGCAATACGTTTCCACTATTATAACCATTATTTTGATCATTATCTCCATACCATTCACCAAGAGTATTATCTATAAATTTGATATTATACATTTGTATTTTCCCCGATATACTCATACCAGGATTATCCCATGCCTGATTACCCTTTATTGTAACATTTGTCAATATTGCATCACCATCAATGCATCCTCCACCTTCGTTTTCAAAAGAATCATTATTTTCAAATTTTACATTATTCAGTATTAATGGGTGACTGCATTCATTTGAATCGCAATCGTAACTAAATGGCCCACAATTATAGGATTTATTCTCTGATATCTCAACATTTTCAAATATAATTGGACTGCTATTCTCCATTAAAACTGTTGCATAACCACTAAAAGAATTTGTTATCAATATCTCTGAAAGATAAATATTTGTTGAGGCATTAATAATTGTAGCACTTCCACTACAAACACCCAAGCAATCCAGTAGGTTATTAGACATTGAGAATCCTGATAACACAATATTTTCACAATGTTCTATAATAAATATTTGACTAGTTAGCCCTTCTGTTTGGATGATGGTCAAATCTTCACCTGCACCAATGATGTGAACATTGGATATCATGACAATTGGGAATTCTTCCCCTGTTGTAGAGGGTGCGAATGTGCCCTCTGTAAGATAAATTGTAATCACATTATTCTCATCAGGAGCAATCATCTCCAAGGCTCTACCAATGGTTAAAAAAGCTTCGCTTACGGATGTGCCTAGATTATCATCATCCCCATCAGGTGATACCCATACATCATCGGTAATGGAGCACAGGTCACCCACACCATAAGTAAAGTCAACCTCCACTTCTTCATCTACATCTACCCAGACAGGGGATACTTCCTCTTCAGGGCAGTTATACACATCAAAGATGCTGTTTGACATATCCACAGTGCCTTCAAAATCCAATGTAGAGAATGTGTTTCCATAGGTTGCATCATTATCCTTATAGAAGTTAAAAGATAGGTCAATTTCACCACTACATTCAGTCCTTCCATCTCCCCAGGTATAATCTCCTCGTATTTCCCGCATCCTTATCTGGTCACCATTGCTTTCTTCGCCGCCACCGCCACTATAAACTTTATCATCTCCAGACCCTTTATTATTAACAATGGCGTTGTATTTAAAATTGGGCAAGGCATTACGGGATAAGAATCCACCCCCTCGTATCTGTTCTACCTCTTCCCGTTCACCTTCTCTGCCCTCAGTATCAACCATGACAACCGTACCGTTACCACCGGTAATAGTAAAACCAAAAATTAAAGGCTCAATACATTCATCTGATGGAGAATCAATTAATATGACTGACTCTAATCCATCTCCGTTGGTATCCAGGCTGCCATCAAGTACGGTACCTGTAATATTGTCATTGATGACATAATACTCATCGGTATAGCCCACCCATCCATCTAAATCATCAAAGAGGGCACGACTTGCAAGGGTAATGTTTTTCTGTAATACTAAATTTTCATAATATGTGCCCTGTTCAACCAAAACCGTATCACCATCTTGAGCAGCATCTATGCCAACTTGAATGGTAGCATATATCTCACTATCTTGAGACACCAGATGGCAGGTAGGCAGGTTACATTCAAAGGTAGTGCTGCCACACTCCTCTTCTGTAGCATCACCACCACATACTCCAAGACAGTCTATATCTGCCGTGCATTCACCGCAGCAGTTAAAGTTATCTTGTGGGTAAATACAATCGGCATTATCACCATTATTACAAGCACTCTCATCATCACAAGCATTTGATGAGCAGCCATTACCACATTCATCTAAAAGATCAGTAATTAAGCTATTTAAACATTCACCTTCTAAATTCTCACCATCACAGCTTTGATCATTGCTATTTGAGAACATATTAGAGGGTTTAGCTCTAACTGTCATGGTATGATCAATTAAGACATAACTTGGATACTGACCATTAGAGTCTTTAAACCAGTCAAAGAGAGAACCATCATCTTCTACAATAAGGGGAGAGCCAAGTACACCTTCATTACCCCACTCAATACAGCTATAGGGCTCATCAATATCACTAAGGGCAGTGACAAACTTTACATTTGCATTCTGCTCACTCCAGTACTCTTCCAGATCATCTATTATATCAATGGAACTAAAACAAGGGGCACACCAGCTGGCACTCAGATCTAAAAAGATAATATCACCAGCATAATCAGATAGACTCCAGCCTTCACAGTCACACTCACCATAGCAGACATTAAATATCTGGTTTTGGTGGGTACTACTTATCTGCTCACCAGCACAGTATTCTTGCGAATAAAGCAGGCTTCCAAAGAGAAATATCCATAATATGTATTTTTTTTCTATAACTCCTCCATTACGTAAAATTTCAGTATAATTTAAGACTTTTTATACTAAAAATAAAGCTCCATTAGTAACGGAAATGGTAAATGTGAGCAATATCACATATATTGGGTGTTTGAGCGAATTTAGAACTTATTTTAGATTTCCCCTTATGGTTTCAACTGATATAATCAAATCCACAATTATGTTTACCGATATTGTTGGGTACAGCGCTATGACCAATAAGGATCAAGAGCATGCCTTGGAACTCCTATCCACCCACGATAGCATAATCGAGCCCATAATCAGCCAGAATGACGGCAAGATTATTAAAAAAATCGGGGATTCTATTTTTGCTGAGTTTTTAAAACCGCAGGATAGCATACATGCAGCCCAGAAGATTCAATCTAATTTAAAAAAACGCAATTCAGTCTGCAGCAAACAGGACCATATACAAATTCGAATTGGACTGCATGCTGGAGAAGTAATCAGAAAAGATGATGATTTATTCGGCCACGATGTGAATCTCTGCAGCCGGATTGAGTCCGTTGCACCGGCTGGTGATATTGCTGCTAGCGCTGAATTGATACAATCTTTACCGGAGGTGAATGAAATCCCCATCAGAGAGATGGGCTACGTCAAGCTGAAAAACATTCCCCTCCCCCAGCATATCTACAAAATCTACTCCAATCCCAAAGAATATGAAACTGAATCTGATAAACAACTGCAAAAATATTTACAGGATAATGGAATTAATATTCTGGATATGGATACCTATTCGATTGAAGAAACATTCTCCGCAGCTGTTTTATATATCAATAATCTGGGGGCATATGAGGATGAATCCATTGCATATGGACTCACTGAAGATTTGATTCATGACCTGGCTTATATCAACAATTTACGTGCTCCCGATTTTAATGAAATCCTTCATTATAAAAACTCGGAATTGGGCCGGGATGATATTGGGCGGCAGCTTCAGGTGGATAATATCCTCCAGGGCAGCATCTTAAAAGAGAATCATACCCTTAAATTGAGTTTTGAACTGCTAGATATCAATCAGGGAAAAGTCCTATGGAATGAAAGCTGGACTGATCATATCAGTAATAATAAAAATATCCGTAGTCATATTCTTCAGGAAGTCCTATCTCATTTCAGTTTAGAGGTACCACAACAATTGTCAGATTCACTATCAGAAGAAATGTCCAATAAGCCGGATGCAATTAAAGCCTATAATAAGGGAAGATATTACCTAGAGGGATTTCTGGAAAAAAGGAAGGATTTGGACAAAGCCAAAGTCTATTTGGAGAAAGCATTGGAACTTGACCCTCAATTTGCAGAAGCCTATTATATGCTGGGGGTTGCTTATCAGCGCCTAGGGAATTACGATGAAGCGGAAACGGCTCTTTCTGAAGGAGAGGAAATAGCCGAAGATAAGAAGAATCTCCGAGGATTATCACATATTTATCGGGGATTTAAAATCCTATATATCCACTGGGGAAAGTATTCCAAGGCCAAACGCTATATTGAAAAAGCCTTGAAGATTGAAATGCATCTGCAAAATTCGATCTTTGAGGCACAATTGCGCATTGACTATGCCAATTGCCTAAACAAACTCGTGAAAACCGATTTAAGCATTGAACAGAACAACCAAGCTATTGAACTTCTAAAATCGTTGGAAAATGAACGTCTCTTAGGAATAGCTTACAGCAACTTGAACGATATTTATTTAGTAAAAGGCGATTACACCAAGTCTATTTTATGGGGAAAAAAAGCACTGGCAATATTTCGTAAATTGGAAATAACCAATAATACAGCGGTCATTTTAATCTGGTTGGCTGAGTCATATCAGAGAACAGGCCGGTACGAAGAAATGAATAGCCATATTATGGAGGCAAAAACAATAATTTCAGGATTAAATGATTATTTTAGAGAAGCTAAAATTTATTTTTTCAAAGCTCAATATTCTTTGCATCAGAAAAATTATAGTGAGGCAATTTCTCAAATTGATAACAGTATTGATAAGTTTAATCTGGCTAAGAATACCAGATGGGAAACAGAAATTCTGATTGAAAAGTTGAACATTCTTTTAGAGGCAGATAATAAGGAAAATATCGATCAGACAATCACAATTATTGAACACCTTATAAATCAGATTAAAGGCGGATATTCCAATGAATTATTTCAGGCAATCAAGTATTTTAACAAAGCCCAGAATGGATTAGTTAATATTGAAGAATTAAATGATTACCAAGAATCCTTAGAAGAGAAAAGGGATTTTATTCCATTGAAATTTCCCCTTACATTCTGGTATCTTGCAAAGGCCTATCACTCCCTTAGCCAATTAGAAACTGCCCAACTCTGCCATGAAAAAGCCCGGGGACTTCTCAGATTATTAGCCGCCAGAATTTCAGGCGAAGAAGATCAAACCTCCTTTTTTGAGGTCTATTTCCATAAACGGATTGGGGAGAGGCTTAGCTGAAATAACTGAGAATATTTCAACAGCAAAGGGAGTTTTTTAACCTTTCAAAGGTTATTACCGATTTCGGGCTTCTAAATCCAGCAGATATTGCTTCACACCCAAACCTCCTCCATAGCCTCCTAAGTTCCCATTAGAAGAAATAATCCTATGGCAGAATAAATTCAATGAAAATGTAACCCGTGATAAGAAAGTAGCGAAGGCTCTAGCAAGCCTTGGATACAGAGTCTATATTATCTGGGAATGTGAAACAAAAATTGAGGATAACTTGAAAAATATTCTTATAGATATATTACAAGAATAATCACTATTTAATTCCAATTCAGACCTACTTACGTAATACAGGATGCCCGCCCTCAGTGTAAAAGCTGGGGGCTTTTTCTTTAGGGACGAACCTTAGGTCATCAAACCACATCTCTGCAGCGCTTTTCTATAAATTGAGTATACTCATTCCAACCTTTTTGTTCGAGCTCCCGGTGGTCCTCATATCTAATCTAGCCCTCACACTTACAGACTACTACACAGCCTACATCTCTACATAAAATTCAGCCATATCCGGATAACAGCTGCCTGGATATTGGCTATTACATAACAGCAGCTTAAAATGGAGATTAATCATGAAAAAGAACATACAAACAATCCTGAATACAGTTATTCAGGAAGAAAAGGATAATACAATACAATCCTACACTTATGATGGATTGGAAATTCAGCAAAGCGAGCGGGTAATCATGCGAAAGACGCTACTACTACATCTGTTTAATGCAGACTCATTCCTGACCCTGCGCTGCAAAAAACACCCGGAAGTGGAGTACTCTAGCTTCCGCAACAGTCTGGAGATGCTGTTTATCTCTGGCATCAGCCATGAAGGCAGACTGTATAAACTGCTGGGAGCTGGTTCATCACTTAAAGACGGCAAAGTGCTATTGGCAACGGATGATGTAATCACAACACTTCAGCCTCAATTCTCAAACTGCGCTGAATTGCTCTCATACATGGGAATTTATACAAGTTCTAATTCCTTTGGCATTTATGACCTGGTATATAGCCTTGGTATAATGGAGCAAGCGTATCAATGCGATGGTATTATTTCAGAGGATGGAATGGGATTTATACCCATTTCACTCATTGAAGAGTTAAATCTACCAATACGGCAACTGCAGATTCGTATTGTTGGAGAAAACTGGCAATGTAAGGGCACACTACATCCGTATGAAGGAGATAAAATCCTCTTGGATCCC